>NZ_JACSLP010000006.1:0-226013 GCF_018618175.1 Exiguobacterium sp. s50 | reverse complement strand
AAAAAAGGTGGATTGTCCCGACGTGAGTCGGTCCAATCCACCTTTTTTCAGTTCACGCTCGGATAGAGCGGAGGTTTTTCAGTGCCCTCTCCTATGAACGTGGCTTTTTCACAGCGATCTAGCTATCTAGATCCCCATTTTCGGTTGTCGATAACGATATGGCGTTCCATTTCTTCATCTATTGACAATAATACCATACTGAATCGGCAATGCAACCTAAAAATGAAAAAAGGATGACGGAATTGTCATCCTTTGCTATTTAGACCGCCATTTCAGCGTATAAATCTTTTAATTCATTCGTAGCCGCCTCATCCATCTGTAACGCCACGAGTTCGACGAATTGAAGTGCTGGATCCTTGTCACCCGACATACGAACGATTTCGGCTGCCGCATCATCGAGCGCGAGCAAGATACCTGATACACCGAGCGTCGGGTAGTAACGGAGCAGCGCGCGGACGTGCTTCATTTCTGAGATATCGTTTCCATTGATTTTAAGTGCTTTGACCGCCAACTCTTTATGCGTTCCAATCGCGAACTTATCTTCCCACACCTCTTCGAGTGTGATCAACGCTTCCACATCATAGGCACCATCAGTGAAACGAACTTGTTTTTCCATGTAACATTTCCCCTCTCGTTAATCTACTTTCATTATAAGAGAGGAACACACTAAAAGTTTGTGAAATGTTGAACATTTTGTGGAATTTTTGTCTCACCTAGTTGTGAACATAAAAAAAGGTCCCTCCGAGGAGAGACAAATAATGGAAGAGTAAAACACCATTGGCAGTACATTAATAATATAACACCGAATGTAAACGTTTACAATGTGTTTTTAAAACTTTTTTCAAGTGGCATATGTACCACGTCAATTCCGCTCTCGCGCATTAAATCGAGACCGTCGCCATGTTCATAACCGACCGCATAGACGACACGAGCGACGCGGGAGGCAATCAAGGCGAGCGAGCAGGCGTGGCACGGCGAATGGGTCACATAAGCCGTCGCCCCGAAAGCGTTCGTCGAATCGGCGGCGAGCTTTCCGATCGCGTTGATTTCAGCATGAATCTCATGTTGTTTCGACCAATTGTGATGATCGTACGGGTCAGAGCATTTGATATAAGTCACACCGTCATGAATGAACGAGACCGGCGTCTCGAGCAAGTCGACCGCATTCGCGGATACGTATTCAGCGCGCTTATAAAATCCATCATCCCGCTTTAAGAAGATTTCATTGCAGTTCGTATGCCCCGGCGGCGTGCCGTTCAGGCCAATCGAAATCGGCTTCTCATCTTTGACGATGACGCAAGCGACACTTTTAGAAGCACACTTCGAATGACGTACCGCCATCATATCGGCAAACTGTAACCACGTCTCGTCCCATAGGTGTTGTTTATCCATTGTTGATCCTCCTCGAAGAAAAGGAAAGTCTGAATGCTCAGACTTTCCCCGTTCAATATCCAGTCTCTTTTGGCAACTCTTTGTTTTTCGAAGCAATCTCGATGACTTTTTCTTTCAACTCGTGCTCCATCCGATCGAGTTCACGTTCCGCCTCACGACGCTTCTGACGTCCCTCTTGTTGAATCCGGAGCGTCTCATCGAGCGTCGAGAGCAAGTTCTCGTGCGCCACTTTAAGCGACTCGACCGAGACGATGCCTTTCTCGTTCTCCGTGGCAATCTCGATTGAAGAGTCTTTCAACATCTTCGAGTTCTGCTCGAGCAACGTATTCGTCGTCTTTGTGACGTCTTGCTGCATCCGGAGCGCCGTCTTTTGCCGCGTCAAGCTGAGCGCGAGCACGACTTGGTTTTTCCAAAGTGGAATCGTATTGACAACCGCCGACTCGATTTTCTCGGCTAGAATCTGGTTGTTCTGCTGGATCACCCGGATTTGCGGGGCCATCTGCAGGCTGATCGTCCGGCTCAGTTTCAAGTCGTGCAACTTCTTCTCGAACCGGTCTGCGAGTTGAATCATGTCGTTCAACTGTTGCAGTTTGACCTGGTCTTTCGACATCTCGACTTCTTGACGAAGCGGGGCAATCTCATAGCTCCGTACGTGATCAAGCTTCGTCTCCCCAGCGGCGATATAGACGTTTAGTTCTTCGAAGTAGCGTTTGTTTTTGTCGTACATTTGATCGAGCATCGTGATATCCTTCATCAAACCGAACTTGGCCCGGTCTAGATTATGGATGACCTCTTCTAAATAGACACTCATCTTTTCAAACTGTAACTTATAGTTCTCGGCTTTCTTTTTGGCCCGGCCGATGAGCGGCAGATTGTCCATGAAGCTCTTCTTCTCCGGCTGCAGCATGTCCGGGTCCATCTTGCGCACATTCTGCATCAAATCGGACAATAGCTTGCCGGCGTCACCGCCATCTTTCATCCGGACCTCAGTCAAGATTTGGTCCGAGAATTGCGACAGTTCACGTTGTACGTTCGAACCGAACAGCATGACGGAATCCGTCTTTTTAATATCAATCGACTCTGCGATGCGCGTGATGCGTTCCCGGTGCGCTTGTGGGACGTCGGCATTTACTTGAATGGCCGGCACCTCATGTTTCTCGGTCATCGCTGACCAGTCCACGGACGGGTCCGAAATCGCATCGGTTTCTGTCTTCGTTTTCGTTTGGGAAGTAAGTTCTTCTTCTGGCCATGACTGCCAGTTCGTTTCATTCGATGAAGTCATGCTTTTTTCTCCCTTCTGGTTGATCGGCCAATACTCTCTCCATCATAATCAACTCTCGTTCAAAATCGACCGCGTCATCTTCGAGGAGACGACTGCGCTGTTGTTTGAACTTGTCGACGATGAGCCGCATATTGGTCATCAACTGTTCACGTGTCTCTTCTTGAATGACGACTCGTTTTCCTTCTAGTTCTTTGAATTTCAATACGACCGACACGAGCGAGTCCAAATAGAACGTGAACAAGTCACGGACATGTTTGGCATCTTGAGGGTTCTCGAACAGCTCAGCGAACAGTTCGTGTGCTTCTTTCGAGACCGCCTTCATCTCACGCCGCACCTCGATGTCTTTAATCTCAGGCAAGACGCGGTCAATCTGTTGTAACTTCTCATAGCCTTGTTCAATCGTCCGCTGTAAAAATTGAAGCTCTAAATCATCTGTCGCTTCAAATTGGCGCACCGGCGCCGCTTCTTCGAGCGGTTTCAAGATGCGTGAACCGACGAACGGTTCGTCCTCGTCGAGCAACAGTTTCTTTTTGGCCCGCTTGGCGACAGGCGCCGGTGCCCGCTTCCTGCGTTTGCTGTTCGACCACACCTCGTTCAACACGAGCGCCCCGACGATGATAAACAACCAAGAGAAATCAAAAACGCTTATGGCAAAATATAGGATTGCCCCGGTCAGGGCCCATTTCATCCATGTTTTCATCCGTTTCACCTCGTCTCATGATACTTCTATTGTACCTTACGTGACCCTTCAAAAAAAGTTTCGTCATCTTTATAAGCTTAGCATAACGTTCCCGCGCGCTCTCTCGGTCGCAAGAACGAAAAGTATGGCCGATGACTGGACAAAAAACCTCCTGATTCGACGAATCAGGAGGTTGCTTCCGTTATAATCTGACCCACGTCGTCACCATGACGACGGCGACCGTCACCGGAATGACGTACCGGATCAAGAAGTGCCAGATCGGGTACAACTTCACACCGATGTCTGACGTTTGAATCTCTTCTTTCAAAATGCGTTGATCGACGATATATCCGACGAAAATCGACGTCAAGAGCGCACCGACCGGCATTAATACGTAGCTGACGATGTAATCCATCGAATCGAAGAACGTGCGACCGTCTAAGAACTGCATCTCGCTCATGACACCGAACGAGAGTGCCGATGGAATCCCGACTGCGAAGACGATGGCCGCTGACAACAGGGTGACGTTTCGCTTCGATATCGTTTGTTTCTTCTCGTTCAACTTGTCCGTCACACCTGCTACGACGACTTCAAGCATCGCAATCGATGATGTGATTGAAGCGAACGTGAACAAGAGGAAGAACAACACCATGAAGAATCCACCAAGCGGTACTTGGTTGAATACGGCCGGCAAGACAACGAAGAGAAGCGCCGGTCCCTCTGCCGGGTCAAGACCCGAAGCGAAGACGGCCGGGAATATCGCGAGGCCTGCGAGTAGCGAGACGGCAATATTCAAGAGAACAATCATGTTCGCTGAACGATTGAGCGTGCCTTTCGTCTGAATGTACGACGCGTACGTCAACATGGCTGCGACACCGAGCGATAGCGAGAAGAACGCTTGACCGAGGGCGAACAAGACCGATTCACCGGTCAAGGCAGAGAAGTCAGGTTGCAAGAAGAAGCGAACCCCTTCCATCGCTCCGTCAAGCGTCAACGAACGGATGACGAGCACGATGAAACTGACGAACAAGAGCGGCATTAAAATCTTGCTCATGCGCTCGATGCCAGCCTCGACACCTTTTAAGACAATCAAGAGCGTAATCAATAAGAACAAGAACTGACCGAACACCGCGATGCCTGGTGACGAAACGACATCTCCGAACACGGCACCGAACTCGTCAGGCGAACGTCCGTTCAATGTCCCGCTCAATCCGAGACCGACATAGATTAAAACCCAACCACCGATGACACTGTAGAATGAGAGCAATAAGAAACATGCGATGACGCCAAGGTAGCCGACGAGTGTCCAACGACGGTGTCCTAATTTTTTGAAAGCGAGCAGTGCCGTCTTTTGTGTCGAGCGTCCGACGATGAATTCACCAATCAATAACGGTAACCCGAGTAAGAGCGTGAACGCTAAAAACATGAGCAAAAAGGCGCCGCCTCCACTTGTGCCGGTGACATACGGAAATTTCCAGATTGCACCGAGACCAATCGCAGACCCTGCGGCCGCTAAGATGAATCCAATTTTTGAGGCGAACGAATTTTGCGCCATTACCATCCCTACTTCCTGTTTTCATATCTTTTTTCATAATAATAGTGAAATACTAACACGGTTCAGAAATGAGAACAACTAAAAACAGAGAAAAGTCTGAATTCTTTTCTCTGTCAGCAATTTTTATCGATTTTTAGTGTGACGGGACAAGAAATGACAACTCGCCCGGCAGGACATCGACGTCCAGCCGTTCCGCCTCGAAGTGCTCCCCATCGACGTCGATGAGTTGAGATTCACTCAAATGGACGGTCAGTTGAGACATCTGTAGATGCACCCATTCCGGAGACGACTGTTCGAGTCCGAGCTGTTGGGTCAACAATTGACGAATCATCGGGAAGCCGATGGCGGAACTATGGACGACCTCGACGAGTCCGTCCGTGAACGACTGGGTCGGGAGTTTCGTCGGTACCGTCCCGAGATAAGCCCCGTTCCCTACATATAGGAAGCTGACTGGTCCATCGTGGACGATTTCCCCACCGTGTTCGATGCGTATGTCGAACGGATCGAGTTCACGAAACTGCCGGATCGTCGCTAAAAAGTAACCAATCGACCCGAGTGATTCTTTTTGGAGCGGATCGATTTGTCTCGACGCGTCCGCGATCAGGCCGACCCCGATGAAGTTGAGCCCGTACCGTTCGTTGACTCGCATCACATCGACCGATTGTGCGTAACTCATCTTGAACAAACGGGCCGCCACGATTGGTTCGACCGGTAGAGCGAGGGCACGGGCGAAATCATTACACGTGCCGGCCGGAATCAGACCGATTGTCGGCCGTTCATCTCGCGGAAGCTTCATCAAGCCATTGACGACCTCATGTAGCGTCCCGTCCCCGCCGATGACAATCAAGTGCTCGTAAGCCCCGCTCTCTTCGGCGAAGCGACCGGCGTCTCCTTGCGCGAGCGTCTTCCGAATCAAAATCTCATCGTATAACGATTCAATCGTCCCGACGACCTCACCGAGCATCGTCTCGTTCCCGCCAGACGTGGGATTGGAGATAATCAATGCTCTCATAACAGACCAGCCTGCTCCAAGAAGTCTTTCGCGACGTCGTACGCCCGTTCATTCCCGTACGCGACGCGACGGTTCAATTCAGACATCTCTTCGTCAGTAATTTTACCACCCAATTGGTTGAGGGCATCCTCGATTTCCGGATGTTCATCGAGCGTCTCTTGTTTCACCAACGGAGCTCCTTGGTAAGGTGGGAAGAACTGTTGGTCGTCCTCGAGGACAAGTAATTCGTTCTCGGCGATATCCGGGTCGGTCGCATACGCATCGACGAGGTTGACGTCTCCACGTGCGATGGCACGATAGCGCAACTTTTGTTCCATCGAGACGACCGACGGGAAATCGAGACCATACGCTTGTTGCAGTCCCGGGTATCCGTCTTCACGGTCTGTGAACTCGAGCGTGAATCCGGCCTTAATATCCGATTGAACGTTTCGTAAATCCGAGATGGCGGTGATGTCTTCTTGCTCGGCATAGTCGCGTGGGATCGCGATGGCGTATGTGTTGTTGAACTGCATCGGTTCAAGCAACGCATAGCCGTCATCGGCGAGCGCGTCCCGAGCCTGTTCATACACTTCACGGGCATCGTTCGAGTTCGGTGTCTCTTTCACGAGACTCGCGAGCACCGTTCCTGTGAATTCTGGATAGATGTCGACATCGCCTGATTGTAACGCGCCCCAGACGAACGTCGTCTCTCCGAAGTTTGGACGGACGGATACAGACAAATCAGTCTGATCTTCAATCAACAGCTTATACATGTTCATTAAAATCTCAGGCTCTGGCCCGAGTTTCCCCGCGATGACGAGGTCGGTCTGTTGCGTGCGACCGAAGGCTAGCGGGGCCGCGACGATGAGCGCCAACACGGTCGAGACGGCAATCAATTTCGTCTTGTTCCGGGTTGCCGTCGCCCCTTCCATTTGGCGTAGCAAGAAATCGAACAACAAGGCAAGGATGGCGGCCGGGATTGCCCCGAGGAGAATTAAGTAATTGTCGTTTCGGTTGATGCCGAGAAGGATTAACGTCCCGAGCCCACCTGCGCCGACGAGGGCGGCGAGGGTCGCCGTTCCGACAATCAGCACCATCGCCGTTCGAATCCCGGCCATGATGACCGGTAGCGCGAGCGGGAGTTCGACTTTCATCAAACTTTGGTTCGGTTTCATCCCACAAGCCCTGGCCGCTTCGATGAGCGATTTATCGACCTCGTTCAGCCCGGTGAAAGTATTTCGTAAAATCGGGAGCAAGGCATATAACACGAGGGCAATCGTCGCCGGTAAGGCACCAATCCCGACGAGCGGAATCATAAGACCGAGGAGCGCCAAAGAAGGAATCGTTTGAATGATGGCGGTAACGCCGATGGCGGTCTCGGCCACTTTCTTGCGACGCGTCAACCAAATCCCGAGCGGAACGGCGATTAAGACGGCTATCAAGAGTGATACGACGGAGAGCTGCAAGTGCTCAATCAGCGCCTCGACGAGTTCGCCACGCCGGTTTTGAAATGTCTCAAGCATCTACCTCACCTCTTCCACGTTGTGTAAAGTCGAGGACGAACGGATCCGTACTCGCTCTGATTTCATCTGGAGTACCGATAACGACCAATTCGCCATCACGCATCAAGGCGATGCGATCCCCAAGTTTCATCGCTTCTTGCATGTCATGGGTCACGAACAGAATCGTCTTCCCGAGCTCATCGTTCAAGCGTTTAATATCATCTTGAAGTTGACCTCGGCTAATCGGATCGAGCGCCGAGAACGGTTCATCCATCAAGATGACTTCCGGATCGGCTGCAAGCGCCCGCAGTACGCCGACGCGTTGTTGCTGTCCACCGGATAGTTCCGTCGGCTTTTTCACTCGCAAGACCGGATCCAGCCCTGCAATGTTCATGAGTTCGGTCACGCGGTCCTTCGTCTTCTGTTTAGGCCATTTCAATAATTCGGGAACGACAGAAATATTTTCCTCGACCGTTAAATGAGGGAATAAGGCAATTTGTTGAAGCACATAACCAATGTTGCGTCGCAACTCGTATATATCGAATTGATAAATCTCTTTCCCGTCGATGAGGATTTTTCCATCTGTATGGTCAATCAGTCGATTCACCATCTTCATCGTCGTCGTCTTCCCGCACCCCGATGGCCCGATTAAGACAAAAATCTCTCCTTTACGGACTGTCAAATCCAAGTCTTTGACGGCTAGCGTCCCGTCTTCGTAGCGCTTGGACACATTTTGAAATTCTATCAACTCTACCCCTCCTCGGCTCGTAACTTTTTCATGAAAGTCAAATATTAGTTTGCCCGTTTCCAACGTTTGTTAAACAATCGGACGTGCTATCTGGTGCGTATGGCCACTGCCGATAAGCAAAAACATGAAGCAAGGCACAAAAAAGGTCCTCCTGAAGGAGAACCTGCTGTTATGGAAGTGTAATCGTGATGTGGCGACGACCCCAGTTAATGGCCTCGTCTTTCGTGTCGACGAGCAAGTCGACGATATTTCCTTTGATGCGTCCACCCGTATCCAGGGCGATCGCTTGACCGACACCTTCGATTTGAACAATCGTTCCAAGTGGGATGACGGCTGGATCGACGGCGATGATACGCATGCCGTTATAGAAAATCGAATCCGTGACATCATGACCGGTTGCCGTCAAGACGCGGCCCCCGTATGAGCCGTTATCGGCTGCATCGTTCGTGTACGCCGTCGACTCGGCTTGAATGGAGCGTCCTGTCGTCGAGACTGGAGTTGCAGTCGTTGTCGACACCGTCGATTGCTTTTTCGAAGTTGCGGCTTGATGTTTCGCTTCTTCTTGTCGTGCCTGCTCGGCAGCGACACGTTTCTCTTCGGCCAAACGTTCTGCTTTTGCTTCACGCTCTGCCTGCTCTCGCTCGGCTTTCTCTTCGGCGACACGTTTTTCTTCCGCAATCCGTTTCGCTTCAGCGACACGTTTTTCTTCCGCGATCCGTTTCTGTTCGGCTAGTCGTTTTTCTCGTGCAATCTTTTGCTGGCGTTCTTGCTCGATCGCTTTTCGTTCCAATTCAAGTGGGTTTTGGACAATTTTTTGTTCCGTCCCAATCCCGATTTGGGCGGCATCGGCCGTCGCGGCAAACGCGAACGTTCCCACAGCCATAAGTAGGACAGTCATCATGTATTTTAAGGAATGCATAATCAATAGGTCAGCACCTTTCTCGTCATCTAACGAACAGGAGTTAATTTACCATGCCCGTCCGACCCCGAGAAGGGATTTTGATGAAGTGAAATATTTCTGACACATCGACTCTCTGTCGGTTACAATCTGTAACATTTACAAGAAACATAGCGCTACCAAGCGTTTTTATAAAAAATTACAGATTCGTTACAACATTTCGTGTAACAAATCTGTAATCTGATTGTCATTCTGTTTCAGCTTCGGTCGAGCGCAAATCGTGAGGTCTTACCATGCCCCAAGGTGCCACGTCGACGTCCACTTCGAACGTCTTCGCCCCTTCGATTGCTGATGTCTCTTCCTCAGCGACACGATACGAACTCATATCATCAATATATACTTGGCGGTCGTAATAGTTGGCCCGAGTGCCCCCAAAGAACGGCCGTGAACTGACCCGGTCAATGGTCGCATATCCATCGTCCCCCGTTTTGAATGAGACGTATACTGTCCCTGACTCGACATCTTGTCTTCCTTCGAACGAGTCATACTCCAAATAGACGAAGTCTCCGAAAAACGGGTCGTACGGTTCGTAGGAGGTCGCTTTGAACGTATACGTCTCACCGAACCAGGAGACCGCATAGACGAGCAGTATAAACCCGACGGCAATCAACACTTGCACAATCGGTACTAGCCAAGGCGTCAATCGTTTCATGTCTGAGCATCCCCTCTCGTCGTACGACTACGGCTGCGCCACCACAAGGCGAGCGACAATGCGAAGACGATCAATGCTCCGATGAGGAAGAAGAGTGAAATATCAAGTTTATCCCACACATAGATGAAGTAGATCGTCATTTGAACGAGTAAGAAATAGATGAAGGCGAGCACGATCGGTTTGCGATTGTGGTCTTGATAGACGAGATAAGCGAGGGCGACCGCTTCAAGCAGGATGGCCAGCAAGATGCCCGTATCCTCGAACAATGAGAAGGGGATGACGGCGAGCAGGCTGACCCACATCAAATCTGGACGTCGGTGCAACAAATAGACGGCGACGAGGACGATCGAAAGGATTGTCGCCTCGATGACCGACGGTGTTCGTTGCGACAACCAGCCTTCCGTCGCATTAATCAAATAGCCGATCGATAGGACGGCAGCGACGAAGAGGTACAGATAGTTCCATTGGGCCCGCTCCCGATAAACGAGAAACAAGACGTGTAGCGCAGCGAGTGCCCATAGCGGCCAAAAGCGGCCTTCATAGTCGGCGTACTGACCAATCGTGATCAATAGGCCGTAGAAGCCGAACCAGGCGAAAATGCGATCGAGTTCATTGTCCCCATAATGGAACCAGACCCACGTCACGATCAATCCGAACGCAATCAACGTGATGCCGATGCCTTGAAAACTATTCGTGATCGCCAAAAAGGCGGCGAGTGCGGCCAAAAACGTAAAAATCGGATGTTTGAAAATCAATTTGTGCATGACGGCGACGGCAAGGAATAACCAGAATAAGAACGGAATTTGCGAGGAAAGATTATACGTCGAGAAAATGACGATCATCGTGGCGACGAAAAAGGCGACGCCTAACAGTCGGAATAGCGTGACATAGCGTGACGCTTTCACTTGCAGGCGTTCGGCGGTCACATACATCCCGACCATAAACACGAGAAAAATGGCGACTTTCACAAGATCAGGAATCGCTTGCCAATTGGCCGCGACAAAACTGAATAGACTAAGTGCGAGCAAAATCGATCCGATAATCACAAGAATAGGCGGTTTGTGCTCACGTTTGTCACCGACCGCCAACTTCTTATGTTCATACTCGACCAAGCGCTGACCGGTCACTTCATCCAGTAAACCGGCCTCTTCCCATTCACGAACTTTTTTGTCAATGGACACCTGAATCATCCCTTTCGATTAAAAGGTCAGCTGGCGCGTTCGATCAATTCCAAATCTTTTTTCAGTAAAACTTGCTTCTCGAATTCGAGACCAAGCTGTTGAAATTCTTCCATGATGGAAACGTCCCCGATGACCGTATTGGTCAATACGGCAGTCACTTCTGCGACCCAACCTTCACGAGTTGACTTGACGATATCACCCACAACGAATTCTACAGACACACCCATTCACTTCCAATCTTAAATTTGTTTCTATCATTATAACGAAATTATATCGGTTTGAATACGTTTTCTTTAAGCCGTTTAATAAATTGTGTCAAAATTTTTCCAGTCAATCCCCAAATAATGTAGTCTTCATGTTCATAAAAAGGTTCTCTCATTTTAATTACCCGTTTTTCGTACGCTTTAGCATTCGCCATCCGGTCAAACGGAATATTTTGATCAGGATTCATCGTCCATTCCATCTCGCCGTGGAACGGGTCGAGCAACAGCAACGTCTCGACCGGGATTGAGAACAGATGGTCGACTTCATCGGTGTGACGGACGTCTGGGAGCTTCGGAATCACTCCGACGAACGGATAGATCAGTTGCCGATGTGGCGTTGCGAGGGGTTGCAGGCGACCGATAACTTCAATCTCTTCCACCGCGAGCAATAGCTCCTCACTCGTCTCACGAACAGCCGCCTCGACCGGGGTCTCGCCAGGATCGAGACGGCCGCCCGGGAATGAGATTTCTCCAGGCTGGCGCCGCATCGTATGGGCGCGCACTTCAAAGATGACATGCCACGCTCCATCGACCTCGACCAAAGGAATCAATACGGCAGCCGTCTGTTCATAATTCTCTTCCATCGAAAAACTGTCACGCAATTGTTGTTCCGTGATCCACGATTGTTTCATGTTCTCCACCTCATTCTCTATGTTTCTACAGTTCCACCGTTGTCTCCTCGTTTAAACGCATCAAATGTCGGAAATATCATTATTAATGATAGGAGATGGTAGATGTGGTGGACAAACAAGTTGATGTATTGATTGTCGGGGCGGGCCCGACCGGACTCACGCTCGCGCTGACGTTAGCCAGATATGGAATCTCATTTGAAATCATCGATCGCAAGACGACACCGTCGAACAACTCCCGCGCCATCGGGATTCAACCGCGGACGATTGAAGTCTTCTCTCGTCTCGATGTCGCCAAAGAAGTGCTCGACCGGGCGCGGACCATCGAGAAAGGAAATCTATATTTTTCAGGGCAATGGACGGCCAAGCTCGAATTCTCCCGTCTCGTCACGCCCTATCCGTTCGTGACGTTGCTCCGTCAAAACGAGACCGAAGCAATTCTCGAGGCGGCGTTAAACGAGCACGGGCATTACGTCCAGCGTGGCGAAGCGCTCGTGTCACTGACTCATTACCCGTCTCGTGTGCTCGCACATTTGGAGTCAGACTCAAACCGGACAATCGAGGCCAAATATGTCGTGGCGGCCGACGGAGCGAACAGTTCGATTCGACGCATGCTCGCTCTGCCGTTCAGCGGAAAATCGTTCAAGGAATCGTGGGTGCTCGCCGACATGAAAGCCAAATGGAACATCTCGCGTGAAGAGGTGCATATTTTCTTTTCGGACCGCGGTGTATTGGAAGTCTTCCCGCTCACGGACGACACGATTCGCATCACCGGCAATCTCGCGAGCGATGAGTCGTTCAGCGAGGCGGAATTGCGTGAGTTGATCGAACAGCGCAGCCATATGGATGTCGAAATCGACGAGGTCGAATGGTTCTCATTGTTCCGGGTCCATAACCGCATGGTTGACTCATTCATTCACAATCGCGTCATTCTCATGGGTGACGCCGCCCATATCAATTCACCTGTCGGCGGACAAGGGATGAATACCGGCATCGCCGATTCGTTCAACCTCGGCTGGAAGCTGTGGCTTCATTTGAAGGCGGGTGCCCCGTTCCGCGTCGTCGATTCATATCGCGATGAGCGCGAACATGTGGCCCGTAACGTCCTGCAGACGACGAACGTGGCGACCGAAGTGTTGCAGACGACGCTCCCAGTCCTACTGCCGTTCCAAGCGCTAGGCGCCGACGTCTTTACGCGCGTCAATCTCATCAACCAAAAAATCACGGAACGGATTGCCCAGTTACACTTGTCGTATCCTGGACATTCCCGCGTCCCGTTCTTACGCGTCACCGAAGGCAAAATTTTCCCGGAGATCGAGATTATCCGGACGGACGACGGGCTCCGCACGAAGATTTCAGAAGTCGCCGACGGCCGCTTCCAAGTGCTCGTGCTCGACGACGATAAACGGGACGCGAGCGCGTTGTATGACTATTTGAACGACCATCAATCGTTCTTCCAAATCATCACGCTGTCGAAGACGAGCCGTCCCTTCTTCGATCAAGGCAACGAGCTCGCGAAATCGCTGTTCATGAAACGCGGCGTCCTCGTCATCCGTCCAGACGGTTATCTGCTCCACAAGCAGCGGCACCTTCGCCCAGAAGCGCTACAAGCGACAATGGCAGCTTGGTTGCCGTCCCCATAACAAAAGCTCCACTCGGATTTGAGTGGAGCTTTTGTTTACGCTTGATTGTAATAAAGCGTCCCTGGTTTCGACAGCGTCAAGTCATAAAACGCCTCAAACGCTTCGATATCTTCCAACTTGCGAAAATCGACTTTGTCCGTCTCTTCATTCGGGATTGCGACGATGATGCCATCATCGGTCTGTTTGATCATCCCGGTCTGTCCGTTATGGATGCGGATATAGAGCACGTGCTTGTCTTCTAGCAGCGTCACGGCTTCGCGACGCGATTGAATCGTTGTTTTCATAGTCATCCCCCACTTTCTTTTGAGTATACCGGTCCATCGTTGTTGCTTTCAAGCGGTTGCGCCCTTAAAATTATGTAAAGAAGGGGTTGAACGCTTTGAATTTGGAAACTATTTTAATTATCGTCTTAGGCATCACATTCGTTGTGCTCGTCTCGATCCGCGCCGTCCGCAATTTGCAGTGGGTCCGCTTCGGTGAGGCGTTCGGCAAACAAGGCGAGGCGCTGCTTGACGACTATACGTACTTAACAGAACAAGGCATCACGTGTCGCGTCGAGCACGGTTTGCCGACCGGTCGCCTGTTCCGCCCGCTCGCCAAAAACTTGGACGACCGGGTCGCCTTGTTCGTCCATCGCAAAGATGAACAGAAGGCTCGACAATTATTGAAATGAAAACGGCGCTGAAGCTACAGCGCCGTTTTGTCAGGCTGTAGACATTAACATCGTCTGCAGCCTTTGTATTTGTCCGACCGGGCACAATGAAAATGGCGCTGACTCTTCAGCGCCATTTTCATTTATGTACTTGCCGCTCCGAGCAATAGTAGGCGATGTGTTTAATCGTCGCCTCAGACAACAGCTCGAGCTTCGTCTTCGTGATGACATCGTCAATCACATCGAACGTCTCGGCACAGTTCGCTTTGATGCGTTCCACTTTGAGACGTGGTGTCTCCGGGAATATTAAAAATGACGTGACGGGAACAGCTTGTCCGCATTGCCTCTTCAAGACACTCCGGACGTGCTTCGTCATCCGCTCAAGTTCTTCCATCGGATGCGGATAGATGTTTTTCCAACCGAGCGGCGTCTCGAGACGACAATCCCGGTTCGTCATATGGACGGCCGACGTCGTCCGGTTGATGCGGACTAAAAAGACGCCCTTCGGTCCGACCAACACATAATCGAGCACGTCATCGCCGAGCTGGACGTGTTCAATCATCATCCAATCAAAGCGACATGTATGACGAATGATCTCGACGATCTCGTCCGTGTACGATTTCGGTGGTGTGATGACTTCTTCTTTCGTGCGGAACAAGCCTTTCGTCTGTCGTTTCTCAGGTTCTTTCTTGACGGCCGTCAATACTTGTAACATCTTCTCCACCTCCTCCCTTTATTCGCTTGGACCGACCTGTTTTCCGAAGACGGCCTTTTCTAAATTCGAGATGCGTCGCAACATGTCATAGTTCGACGCGACAGGCTGGGCCGGTTTGACCGGTTCTGCTGCTTGTTCGTTCGAACCGCGACGAAGCGACTCGTTCTCTTGGCGCAACCGTTCGATTTCTTTCGTCATCTTCTCGTAATCGCGGATGACGACGTCCAAAAACTGGTCGACTTCTTCTTGTGAGTAGCCACGGAGGGCGGTTTTGAATTCTTGTTTATAAATGGCTTCAGCTGTTAGTTCGGTCTGCATGATTTTCACTCCCAATGTTGTTCCCATTGTTTTTCTTCTTCGATTACACGTAACTCTTCCGGCGTAATCAAGAATAACTCCATCTGGTGTTTTCGTTTAGCCCCTTCGACGAGAAAACGAGGGCTTCCCCCCGTCTCTTCGTCATACAGCGTGATTAATCCTGCTGCTTTGTCCAAAAAGAAGGCGGTTTTTGCGCGCAATTGGCTCGGGTCCTCGAACGGACGTTGGGTCAGCGGTTCAAAAAAGTCAGCCTCGAGCTGCAAGCGGATGAACAGTTCTTGTTCAAACGGCTTGTACTTCTCTTCCATCTGTAAAAAAGGTGGAAACACGGCAATTTTGATTGGATAAGATTCTCTTAACTCTAACAATACTTCTCCCGCCCACAATTCACAACCGTTCGTGCCACTAAAGATGAACCATTCGGCCCCAAGCTCGATTGCTTCCATTATTTTTCGCTCGTAAGCTTCCTTGATGATATCGATGCCAGGATGGTCGGCTTTGAAGATGCCGAGCTCATGTGGCCGATATCCTGTGATGGCGACAACTTTCATGACCGCTTCCTTTCTAACCGATTCATCCGATGACGGAGTGCCCGCATCTCGGTCAAGGCGGTCTGTCGAAGTACCGTCTCTTTCCGTTCCGAGAGCGTGAGCGCCTGCTCGGTGAACGTGATGGCTCGGTTGATGTCTTTTTGATGATGTTCGGCATATTTCGCCAACTCGACGAATGCTTCGACCGTACCGACCTGTTCGAACAGCGGCAACGCCTGCTCCATCTGGCCGGTCCGTTTCAACAGCAGGGCTTGACGCATCAAGGCACGTTTCGTCGGTTGTTCAAGCCGCTCATATTCTTGAAGCGCCGCCTCGGCGTTACCGAGATCGTTCAACCAGTGGGCCCGCTCTTCCCCAAACGGCGTTTCATCGGCTTCGACGAGATGACAGAGACGTTTATAAAGTGAGACAAGACTCAAACAGTCAGCATGGTGGTGTTCGATGACGGGCTGGATGATATCCGGTTCCCGTTCTTTCACGTATTGAAAATAGTGCATCGGCGCCAAAAAGCCAGGCATGTCGTCCATCCGGGCATGACCGAAGTGGGCCTCGACCGCTTTAAGCGAGACCGATTCAAGTGTCGGTTTCAACAGACGACGTGAGGCATGCAACAAATCGACGTGGCCGACGGCCGGGAGCGCCTTCACTTTCGAACGGACAAACGTATGCCTTGTTTTGATTTGGGGCCAGTCGAACGACTTGCCGTTATACGTCACGAAACGAACCTCGTCGCCGATGTCATTCAAGAAGTGATAGTAGAACGCCGTCTCGAATGCCGGGTGCGGCAACACGTACTGAATCATCTCCAGATGATTGTCTTGGAAGCGCGCGAAGCCGATTAAAAAGATTGAGGTGCCGGAGCCGCGAAGCCCGGTCGTCTCGGTGTCCATGAACAATACCTGTTCAGATGGCACATCGACTTGAAAGAACGGATGGGTCGATGTCGCGAGCGAGGCTTTCGCCTCTCCGAACGTATAATCATGATACGTCTCATCGAGTGGATAAATCTGTTTCAAGCGGACGCACCACTCTTGTTCGAACGTCAAAATCTCTCCGCCGCGCTCGCGCCACTTCGCCTGTTCAACGTCGTCCGGCGTCACGGTCACCTGTTTCGGTTCATTCGTTTTAATGAGTCGTGATAGTTTTGCTTTCATATCGTTCCTTTCAATGCTTGCAACTGTCTGACGACCTGCTGTTTAAAGTCACCGTAGCCGATCATTCCGACACAGCGCGGACAACCGCTCTCGCACGGACAATCGTCGACCGTTCGAATGGCCGCATCCAAGACCTCATCGGCGTCGCGATAAAGTGCTTCGCTCAGCCCGATGCCGCCCGGATAGCGGTCATATAAATAAACGGTCGGTTTATTCGTATGGGTCGCTTTCATTTGAATCGTCGTGAACAGATCGAGCGTGTCACACATCAAATAGAGCGGGGCTAGGCGTCGTAACAGATCGCTGACCGCCTCGAGCTGGTCTTCCATGTCGGCTTCCGAATAGGCGAACCGTTCGTCGAGCGTGAACCATGTCGCGGTCGTATGAAGTTCCCGCTCCGGCAAGTGAATCGGTCCGGAACCGATATTCTCATGCGTCCCGAACTTGATTTTCTTGAACAGGGTCGCCATCGCGATGACCGACACTTCCCCGAACGTCTTCACGCCGGTCGTCTTGTTCTCTTCCAACACTTTCAGTTCGACTGCCAAATTGGCGTCCGTATAGTAGTCAACGTCGACGCGTCGGACGTACGCTTTCTTCTCTTCGAAGTCGAGACGTTCGACTTGATACTGTTCGGCGCCATGTAAATAGATGGCTTCGTCGTGGAGCAACGTCATCGCGCTGAACGTATCCATCTCACCGATGACTTGGTTCTTCGCGGTTTGATCGACGATGACGACGTTCTCTTGGTCACTCGTCCGAAGCGAGATGTCATGGGCCGGGAACGCATCAGTCATCCAATAATATTTATCGGCCCGTTCGTGCAAGATGTGGGCGTCCGTCAAGAAATCGAGAATCTCTTCCGTCTCGACCGTGCCGAACCGCTCCCCTTTCTGGAAAGGCAGTTCGAAGGCGGCACATTTCATATGGTCGACGAGGATGATTAAATTGTTCGGGTCGAGACGAGCCGCTTCCGGAGACCGGTCTAAAATCAAATCGGGCTGTTCGACGACGAGTTGGTCGAGCGATGACGATGAGGCGACGAAGATGACGAGCGCCTCGGAATGACGGCGTCCGGCCCGGCCGGCTTGTTGCCACATCGAGGCGACCGTTCCCGGATAGCCGTTCAACACACACGCTTGCAATTGACCGATATCGACGCCGAGTTCAAGCGCATTCGTCGAGACGACGGCCTTAATCTCCCCGTTACGGAGCCGGCGCTCGATTTCGCGACGCTCCGACGGCAAGTAACCGCCTCGGTACCCGACAATCGACTTTGGACCGAGCTCGCGCCGCGTCAATTCTTGTAAATACGTCAACAACACCTCGACCCTGACGCGTGAGCGGGCGAAGACGATTGTTTGGATGTCCGCCTCGACCAATTTTGAGGCAATGCGCTTCGTCTCGAGCGTCGCGCTTCGGCGAATGCCGAGCGCTTCATTGACGACGGGCGGGTTATAGAAAATCAAATGCTTCTTGCCTTGTGGCGCACCGTTATTGTCGACGAGGACGACGTCTTCTTCCGTCAACAGTTCAGCCAGCTCGACCGGGTTGGCAATCGTCGCCGACGTCATAATCCATTTCGGATGACTCCCGTAATAGGCGCAAATCCGTTTCAGGCGGCGGAAGACGTTGGCGACATGGCTACCGAACACGCCGCGATACGTATGAAGCTCATCGACGACGATATACTCCAAATTCTCGAACAAGCGAATCCATTTCGTATGATGCGGCAAGATGCCGGAATGCAGCATATCTGGATTCGTGATGACGATATTGCCGGCGTCCCGTACTTTCGTTCGGGCTGCCGGTGCCGTGTCGCCATCATAGGTGAAGCAACGCAAGTCGCCCTCGAGCGCTTCGACCATCTCCATCAAATCGCTGTTTTGGTCTTGCGCGAGCGCCTTCGTCGGATACAAATAGAGCGCCCGAGCGTTCGGTTGTTCAATCATTTTCGACAGGACGGGTAGATTGTAACAGAGTGTCTTCCCGGATGCGGTCGGTGTGACGATGACCGTCGAGTTCCCACGCGACGTCTGCTCGATTGCTTCGGCTTGATGGGTGTACAGTTGTTCAATTCCCCGGCCATGCAGCACCCGGACGAGATCTGGCGGCACACTCGACGGAATCGGTGCGTAGCGGGCCGGTTTCGCCTCGACTGTATGCCAATGTGTCACGTTTTGAGAAAAGCCCGGGTCGGTCTTGAGCGTATGGATCATTTCTTCCACGGAACGTTTTTTCCGCATGAGGTTCACCTTCTTTACGATTTCGAAGGTGCGAGTCGCTCCACGATTGCTTTCACTTCGCCGATCCGTTCATCGCGTACGAGCCGATGGACAGCAGGTAAACGCAGCACATCCATTTCTTTGAAGGCGTCGGCAACATGTCCATTCTCTTCTTCGAGTCGAATGATCGCATCGTCATACAACCGTTGCGTCGACCGTCCGAACAAGACGATGGTATGTAGCTTCGTGCATTTCGAATGAACGGCTTGCAAGTGTTTCGTGTAACGCTGCACCGCTTTATGATAATCTTCATGCGTCGAGAGCGCTTGACGCTTGCCCCGCAGAAGTTCTGGATAGAATGTTTCGTCGCCGAGGAACATCGTCTCGACGCCGATTCGTTTCAAATAAGGATGGCCACTGGCCTCGGCCACAGCTTGATCATCAATCAAACGTCCGAACGGAATCGACTCCTCGACGAGCAATCGGCTCATTTTCAAGCCGTTGATACCGTGTAACGGAATACCTAAATCATCGTCTTGCAGTCGGTCGATCACAAACAACACTTTCATCTTGCGTTTCAGTGAGAGTTGTACCATGTGTCACCATCCTATTCGCTTTCTTTTCATTATAGCAAACGAAACAGAAAAACAGGGCGCTGATGTCGCCCTGTTTGCTGTGAGTCGGTTTTAGTCACGACCACCGTTGCCATTCCCGTTGCCGTTACCCTGGCTATTCGAGTCTGTCGATTGACGGCTGACGTCTCCATTCGTATCCGCTTCCCCATCAGTCTCATCGGCTGGTGGTTCTTCTTCGGTCGGTGGTTCCGTATTCTCGTCTTCGGTGTTCGTGTCGTTGCCGTTATTCTCATTGTTTTCGCTGTTTTCATTATTCTCGTTATTGCCGTTGTTCTCAGTATTTTCGCCATCGGTCGGTTCGCCTTCCTCTTCAGGCGGCGTCTCTTCCGTGGCTGGTTCTTCTTCCTCTTCGGCCGGAGGCTCTTCGCCTCGTTCGACCGTATAAGACGTTTGGAGCGGGCTCGATTGTTGATCGCCGACGAGCGCATTCGTCGCGTTGGCGACAATCGTGAACGTAGTCTGCCCTTCCGCCAGACCGGCGATAGCGATGCTCGTGTCTTCGGTCGTCCCGACGACACGTTCGCTACCGTCGGGACGTGTCTCCGTCACGGTGAACGAAAGACCTTGATAGCCAGCGGCTTGTACACCTTGCGTGTCATACGACCACGAGAGTGTGCCTGTCTCACCTGGCACATCGTAGTCAATCGATGCGCCGGTCGGAGCGGTCAGTTTATCCGGCTGTAAATCTTTCGGTTTCGTCCCTTTGACGTACAGTTCGTTGCCGAGCGAGAGCACCGATTCCGGTTGCTGGAAGCGGTCCGGTTGTCCCGTCGCGTTAGTCACTTCTTGCATCATATACTCGAAGTAGTACTGGGCGTAGTTCGGATCCATCACCGATTCAGGTGTGGCACTTGAACGTCCCGACCATACTGAAATCGAGTAATCGGTCGTATAGCCGGTGAACCATTTGTCCATGTCCTTGTTCGTCGTCCCGGTCTTACCTGCGACGTCCCATGGGAACGCGCCCGGCTCATACGTCCCGTTCGAACCGCTGACGACGTCACGGAGCATGTCCGTTAACATATACGCTGTATAGTCTTCCATCGCCTGCTTCGCCTTGATTGGCGAATTGATCGTCGATCCGTCATTGAACTCGATTTTTTGAATCAAGTGCGGTTTCGTATACATTCCGTTCGTGCCGAGCGCGGCATAGGCGGCTGCCATTTGCGTCGTGCTTGCTTCCGCCGTCCCGAGCGCGTTCGAGGCGTTCATCTCGTCGCCTGACATCGACGGCTCGATGCCGACGTTCTCGACGAACGATTGAATCGCTTCTTGACCGAACTCATCACGCACTTCATAGAAGGCACGGACGGCCGGGGTGTTACCGGAAATCGTCAAGTAGTAGCGCATCGTGTTGGCACCGCGGTAATCCAAGTAATAGTTTTTCGGGTTAAACTCATCTTCAGGAAACGGTTTATCCATCAAAATTTTCCCAGTCGACCACTGTGCGTTCTCAATCCCTGGACCGTAATCGAAGAACGGCTTCGCCGTGGAACCGATTTGGCGTTTCTCGCGCGAATAGTCGCGATAGTTCTTATCGCCTTGTTTCGCTTGTTCGCTGTCAATGACGGCGACGATTTCACCCGTCTTCGTATTCAGCACGGTCGCACCCATACGAAGATCTTCTGGGAACTCACTTGTTGGAAGGTTGACGTTATCGTTCTTAATGTCGCTATTGAACTTCGTGTGCAAGTCTTTATTGATTGACGTATATACTTTCAAGCCCGTCCCGTAAATATCGGCCTGCTCGAGACCGTAGTCTTCCTCGAGCTCGGCTTGGACGCGGGCGTAAATCGAACGTGTATACGACTCTTCTTCTGACTGGGCACCTGGTGAGATGATGTCCGCAATCTCGACGTTGAGCGCCTCGTTGTACTGTTCTTCCGTGATGTGACCGTCACGCTTCATCGAAGAGAGCACTTGCTCTTGACGGTAACGCGTGAGTTCTTGGTCACCACTGATCGGATCATAGGCGCTCGGACGTTGCGGGAGACCGGCCAAGATGGCCGCCTCTTGATAGTTCACTTCCGAGACCGGCTTATTGAAGTATGTCTTCGAAGCCGCTTGGACACCCCATGCCCCTGAACCGTAATAGTTTTTGTTCAAGTACATCTCTAAAATCTGTTCTTTCGTGTACTCGCGCTCAAGTTTGATGGCGAGCCACTGCTCTTGCAGTTTCCGTTTCAACTTTTTATCCGTTGATAAGAACGACTGCTTGACGAGCTGTTGCGTGATCGTCGAACCACCTTCGGCCCCGAAGCCGTCGGTCACGTTCGCGAGCACGGCGCCGCCGATGCGACGCAAGTCGACCCCGTTATGTTCATAGAAACGACGGTCCTCAATCGAGATGACCGCTTGTTGCATCACTTCCGAGATATCGTCAATTGAGACGTACTCGCGAATCTGTCCGTTTTCTTCGAGCGGTTCACCTTCAGCCGATAACAGCTGAATCGGGTACGTATCGACCAATTTCTCTTCATCGAGCGGTGGTGCTGTCGCGATCGCATACGCGGTGTATGCGCCGCCGGCGATGACGCCGATGATGAATAAAATCCCTAAAATCGTTATTATGCGCCGAAACTTCGACTTCTTCGCTTTTGGTTTCGGCTTTTTGGCCGCTGGTTTACGTTTATTGCTCGTCGTGTCTTGTCGACGTGCCATCCGACTTCGTTCCATTCACGCTTCACTCCTTCTATTTCAATCGAGCCATGCTTCAATCGCCGTCAAATAATCGATGGCCGGCATCGCCCGGGTTGGAACTTCAATTGCTTCTTGCTCGATATAGGAGAGCGGAATCGACTTGCGTCCTGATTCGCGCTGTTCCCACCAGACTAATAATTGCTCCGTTGATAACACATATTGCGTATTATAGCGGCTAAACCGAATGATGACAAAACAAATCCCTCCATGCCGCTCACACTCGCGCATGTGATGGATTTGGTGGTCGTGGAAGTTTCCGAGCGGAAACGACGTTTTATTGTTCGTCTCTTTCGCCTCGAAATCGATATACTTGCCGCGATACACCCCATTATAATCGGTCGTCGATGCTTGCTTGAAATACGCCTCGGTCACTTTCGCCGCGCTCCGTTTCGGATAATCGACTTTCACGATTTGCAGCGGCGTCGGTTTCTTATGGATGACCGCCCGGCTGTGGAGCCGATAAAACTCGTTCGTGTCGTTCAGTAGCGTCTCGAGGTTCATGCCTCGGTTCGCATACGTCTGCGGATTCGATCGGGCCGGCCCAGCCGAAGGTTGCGGCTTTTTTCCGTTTGGATAATGGAACAATGTCGTCACCCCTAATATCTAGTTTAACAGGTTCGCCCAGCCGTTCCTTCCGTCTGAAGTCTGATTGTCGAGTTCTGTCGCTCGACTCCTGTGTGGATTTTCCGCAATCCATATCGTACCAAACTCCCGTATGTTAAACTAGTATGTAGTGCATTGTGTAGTCAAATTGACACGACCTTGTTACGGAGAAGCTATTTATTTTTCTGAAATAAGTCTTCTACTTATTAGCCATAATCAGGGCGGATTAAACGCAGATTGACGGAAGTTTCTAAAAAGTGTGCAATAAATAGTGTAAACCAAGGTTGATAAACAATTAGCAGGCCCGCTTTTATAAGCAGTAGAGCCATGGTTGGAGGAGTAAGATGGAAACACAAAAGAAGTATGTCATGTTCGTCGATGAGACGGGAACGCCAAAGGGGAACACGCAATTCAATCTGACCGGCGTATTGATGGAATATAAATATGCGATTGATGCCGACGAGG
Source organism: Exiguobacterium sp. s50 (assembly GCF_018618175.1). Classification (NCBI taxonomy): domain Bacteria; kingdom Bacillati; phylum Bacillota; class Bacilli; order Caryophanales; genus Exiguobacterium; species Exiguobacterium sp. s50. The sequence continues at coordinate 202,520 of NZ_JACSLP010000006.1, read as the reverse complement.
CCGGCATGCCTTGCGAATTGAAACGTCGGTTACACGCCTTCAAACGTGACGTGTTCAAGACAGAAAATATCCCGCTCCATTTAAAAGAGATTTTAAAAGCCGAGCATCCGTACGGGAAAGAAGACGGCATCACGATCGATATGCTTCGTGATTTCTGGAACAAGTTGCCTGATTTCTTGCGCGATATCGACTGTACGATCGTCAGCGTCGAGGTCGATAAACAAAAGCTCCATGACTTCTACTCGACACCGAAAGACCCGTACGTCGTCGCATTCGCTCATTTGATGAAGTCGTTCTATGCGTTTTTGGAAGAGACGGAAGCCGTCAGCGCCCGCGTCGTCTTGGAGTCACGGGATGACTATCAGAACTTGCTCATCCAAAAAGCGTTCTTCGATATCTTCAATTCGGGGACGGTCCATCTCGACGTCGAGAAGAGCCGTCAAAAAATCAAAGGCTTCATCTTTTCAGAGAAGCAGAACACGGTGTATCAGTCAGGTCTCGAAATCGCTGACCTCGTCTGCCTCCCGCTCTCGCGCGTGCGTCGCGGCGTCATCGAAGTAAAACCACGGTTCGTCCATTATGGGGATGAGAACCGCATCTTCAAAGCCATCAAGGACAAGATTTACATTCGTAAAGAAAGTCCTGACCAAGATTTCCGCAACTGGGGATTCAAAAAAGTACCGATTACGAAAAAGCGCCGCGAATGGAGCGACCATCCGTGGAATCACTAAAAACTGCCTTGCCGATCATCATTCGGCAAGGCAGTTTTTATGTTCGGCGCAAGCCCGGGAGCGTCTCCCGCAAACGAATGAGCGCGTTGAGGCCGGCCAAAAACGGGATCACGGCCACCAATCCGATTGCCCAGCCGATGGACAAGACATCGGTCAACAGCCCGGCGAATATAGCCCCGAACGCATAGCCACTGTCGCGCCAAAAACGATAGACGCCCATCGCCGAGGCGCGCCACGAATGTTCGGCGACGTCACTGATTGAGGCTTGGAGCGTCGGATAGACCATCGCCGTCCCGATGCCAAGCATGACCGCTGCGAACACCCATTGCCAATAGTCGGTCATGACGAGAATCGCCCATAGCGAGCCGGCCTGAACCCACATCCCTGCGACAATCAACCCTTTTCGTCCGATGCGGTCGCTCCACACACCGGTGAACAGTTGAAAGAAGCCCCATGCCGCGGGGTAGAGCGCCACGATCAGCCCGATCTCCGCGAGACTCAGCCCTTGGGCGGCAAAATAAATCGGGAACAAGCCCCATGCCATGCCGTCCTTCAAATTGGTCGACAGACCGGCTACCGTCAGGCTTGAGAGCGAACGATCTCTCCATGTCGTCGCCAGGAATACCTGTTTCGGCGAACGTGTCTTTTCAGGTTGACCTATAGACTGAAGCTGTAATTGTTTCGTCGTATCGCGGACGAACAACGATAACGTGAGACCGATCAAGGCGACGACTACACCGATGTAGAACGGTTCCGGCCGACTGCCGTATGTGACGGCAACCATCCCGGACACCGCCGCCATCACGGCGACGCCAATATAACCCGCGAACTCATTCAGTCCGACCGCCAGTCCCCGCTCCGTCGGTTTGGCCAAATCAATTTTCATATTGACCGTCATCGACCACGTCAGCCCTTGGTTGACCCCAAGCAAGACGTTCGCCACGATAATCACCCACCATGCCGATGCTGATATGACGAGCACGGGAACGAGGAGCCCGATTGCCCAACCGAAGATGAGCACTTTTTTGCGACCGTATCGGTCGGCGATGGCTCCTGCGAAGTAATTGACGACCGCCTTCGAGAATCCGAAACTGATGATAAACGAGAGTGCCGCACTGGTCGAGATGAGAGCAAAATCCTCTTCTCCGATAATAGGCAAGATTGTCCGCTCAAGCCCTACCATCGATCCGACAAAGAAGTTTGTCACGACGAGCAGTATAAAATTGAATCGATTTTCTCGGACGCCGATACGTGGTTGATTCATATACATCCTCCTTGCCAACTGGTTGCTGGATTGAGTATATCAAAAAATACCCCCGTACGTATAAAAAGCGTCTTCCCGATTTCGTGATCAGGAAGACGCTTCCGTTCATTGTCCGGTCGCTTGCTTGGACTTCATTCGTTTCTTCCCTTCGCGGCACATATCGAGCAGCGGACATGTCTCGCAAGCAGGACGTTGCGCTTTGCAGTGATAGCGGCCGAAGAAGATGAACTGGTGATGGAGCTGTGACCATTCTTCGCGCGGGAACTTCTTCATGAGCGTGTCCTCGACTTGACGGACGTTATCTTTCCAACGACAGATGCCGAGACGTTTCGAGACGCGCTCGACGTGCGTGTCGACGGCGAATGCCGGTTCGTGAAACGCGACGGACAAGACGACGTTCGCCGTCTTCCGTCCGACGCCAGGCAACGCCTCGAGAGATTCGCGATCCGACGGGACGATCCCGTCGTGACGTTCCACGATTTGCATCGAGAGCGCCTTCACGTTTTTCGCCTTGTTCCGATAGAGACCGATGCGCTTGATTAACGCCTCGATGTCGGCGACGTCAGCCGCAGCCATCGATTCGACGGTCGGATAGGTCTCGAACAGACCAGGCGTCACTTTGTTGACGAGTGCATCGGTCGCCTGCGCCGATAACGCCACGGCCACGACAAGCTCGAACGGATTACGGTGCGTCAACTCACAGTGGGCGTCCGGAAACATGCGACGCATCGTGTCAGACACTTCGGTCAATTGGGCTCTCGTCAACATCACTTTTTCCTCCGTTGATAATCGACGAGGTCCTCGAGTGACTCGACGTTGTGGTCTTGCCACACTCTGAGAATCTTGTCCATATATTTAAAGTTGCGTACGTTGCGAAGCTTTGCTTCCCGAAGCGCGGCCATAATCAGCTCTTCACTGAAGCCGTCCTCGGTCAACCAACCGACAATCTGTTCGATCTCGAACGGGGTAATCGTCCCGAACTCGCGCTCAAACGTATGAATGATGTTCTCATTTAAAGAATGAGCCGACTTTTCAGGTGTCGCCCCTTCTTCGAGTGCAAGGAACAACGGGAGCAGACTGTATCGTTCAACCTCGGTCGACGCATCGATGGCGATCAACTCTTTTTGGAGCAAGCCGAGCAAGACGGAACGAGCCTCGCTCTCGGCCACGTTCATCCGGTCTCCGAGTTCGCTCGGAAGCGGCATCTCAATGCCTTCCCCCGTCATCTCAAGCAAGTGGATGACGAGATTGAACTCGACCGGACTCAAGTTGAGGCGACGCGCCTCCGTGAACAATTTTCTCGGAACGACGACTGGATTTTGTTCGAACAGCTTGATTAGATTATGTGCATCCATGTCGCACATCCTTTCTAGACAAATCAATCGGGGAAGACGAAGTCATCCCCGATTGGCGATTATGGGTGAATGCGGTTCAAGAGGCGTGGGAACGGAATCGCTTCGCGGATATGCTCGATTCCGCTAATCCAGGCGACCGTACGCTCAAGGCCAAGACCGAAGCCAGAGTGCGGGACCGATCCGTATTTGCGGAGTTCGAGGTACCAGTCGTACGCGTCCGTCTCATCGAGACCTTCTTTGATGATTTCTTCTTTCAACCGGTCGTAATCGTCTTCACGTTGCGAACCGCCGATAATCTCGCCGTAGCCTTCCGGTGCGATCAAGTCGGCACAGAGGACGAGTTCCGGGTTTTCCGGATCGACTTTCATATAGAACGGCTTGATGTCTTTCGGCCAATGTGTGATGAACACCGGGAGGTCATGCGCGTTGGCGATGGCCGTCTCGTGCGGGGCACCGAAATCGTCGCCGTACTCGATGTCGTCGAAGCCTTCGTCTTTCAAGAACTTGATCGCATCGGTGTAACGGACACGCGGGAACGGTGCTTGGACTTTCTCAAGTTTCGACAAGTCGCGTCCGAGCAGTTCCAATTCGTTGCGGCAGTTCTCGAGCGCCGATTTGGCGATATACGAGACGTAGCGCTCTTGGAGCTCGAGGCTCATGTCGTGGTCGAAGAATGCCATCTCCGGCTCGATCATCCAGAACTCGATCAAGTGGCGGCGCGTCTTCGATTTCTCGGCGCGGAACGTCGGTCCGAACGAGAATACTTTGCCAAGTGCCATCGCGGCAGCTTCCATGTATAGCTGGCCCGTTTGTGACAAGTAGGCCGGTTGTCCGAAGTAATCTGTCTCGAACAACTCAGTCGTGCCTTCCGGTGCACTCGACGTGATGATTGGTGGATCGATTTTCACGAAACCTTCTTGGTTGTAGAACTCATACGTCGCCCGAATCAATTCGTTACGAACTTTCATGATCGCGTGCTGGCGACGCGAACGGAGCCAAAGGTGACGGTTGTCCATCAAGAACTCGGTGCCGTGCTCTTTCGGTGTGATCGGATAGTCGACCGATTCCGCGATCACTTCCATCGCCGTCACTTCGAGCTCGAAGCCGAGCGGCGTGCGTCCGCCGTCCGATTTGACCGTACCCGTGACCCAGACCGAAGTTTCTTGCGTCACGCCTTTAGCGAGCGCGAACAACTCTTCGGCTACATCGGCTTTGACGACGACGGCTTGAGCGAAACCGCTCCCGTCACGAAGTTGAAGGAAAGCGATCTTTCCACTCGAACGTTTGTTGGCGATCCAGGCTCCGACGCGGACCGTCTGGCCTTCGTAATCTTTAAATTGGCTGATTGAAATTGTTGTCATATCCATATCCATCCTTTCGCTTATCGAGCGTTACGTGTAATGAAGTCTTCTACTCGATCGAGCGCTTCTAATACCCGTTTCAATTCTGTTGCATAAGACAAGCGGACGTAGTCGTCCTGTCCGAAACCTGAGCCTGGGACGAGGGCGACGAACGCTTCGCCGAGCACGGCCTCACACCATGCGTCGACCGAGTCGTACCCGCTCATCGATGCCGCCTCTTTGGCGTTGGCATATAAGTAAAATGCGCCTTGCGGCTTCAAGCATGTGATGCCTGGGATGGCAATCAAACGCTCATAAACGATCTCGAGTCGTTCCGCGAATGAGACACGCATCATCTCGACGTCGTCTTGTGGCCCGTTATACGCTTCGACCGCCGCCGCTTGAGCGATTGACGTCGGGTTCGATGTCGAGTGCGATGCGAGGTTCGTCATCGCCTCGATAATCGTCTTATCGCCGACCGCATAACCGATGCGCCATCCGGTCATCGCGTGTGACTTCGAGACGCCGTTGATGATGACCGTCCGCTCCAACATCCCTGGAAGCGTCGCGATCGAGACGAACTCCGCATCGCCGTAGACGAGTTTCTCATAAATCTCGTCACTGACGACGAGCAAGTCGTGTCGTTTGATGACGTCCGCGAGTGCCGACAGCTCGGCCTCGGTATAAATCATACCGGTCGGGTTCGACGGACTGTTCAAGATGACCGCTTTCGTCCGATCCGTGATGGCCGCCTCGAGCAACTCTGGCGTCAATTTGAACATCGTCGACTCGTTCGTATCGACGTAGACCGGGACACCGTCCGCGAGCTTCACTTGCTCCGGATAGCTGACCCAGTACGGTACCGGGATGATGACCTCGTCGCCTTCATCTAAAATCGCTTGGAACAATGTATAGAGGGCATGCTTCGCACCTGAGGCGACCATGACCTCCGCACGCGTGAACGTCAAGTTGCTGTCGCGCTTCGTCTTCTCGATGATCGCGTCTTTCAATTCGACCGTCCCGCCTGATGGCGTATACTTCGTGTCACCATCGCGCGCGGCCTGACAGGCTGCCTCGATGATACGTTCCGGCGTATTGAAATCCGGTTCCCCGGCGCCGAGGCCGATGACGTCTTGTCCCGAAGCCTTTAACGCTTTCGCTTTCGCTGTGATGGCGAGTGTCGTTGAAGGTGTCAACTGCTTTACACGTTGTGCCAATAGATGTTCCACAAAAACTCCCCCTTGGTTTCGTTACGAGTCCGTCAATTGGACCCGTCGAATAAATTCGCCCGCTTGGAGCGTATAATACGAATACGTATACGATGCGCCCGATTTCGTCACGACCTCAATCAAGGCCCGTTCGTCAAACCCGTATTTACAGCTGACGAGTGACCCGCCCGTTTCTGTGACCGATTCGGCACAGACTTGATCGAGGTCGACCGACGCGATGTCACGCGTCACAATCGGCAACTTGTCATCGACTGGCACGAACTGGACTTGATCCGTCTCCTCGAAGACGACGTACGGTTCCGTCCCGTTATACAGCTCGGCCCGTTCGATGTTGACGGACGGTTGCTCGGTCTCGAGACGCTCGCGTGCCGCCTCGATCATCTTGTCTTTCGTGCGCTCGGTATGACCGACCGTGAACCAATAGATGCCACTAAATACGATGACGACACCGATGAGTGCCGTCATGAACGCAACCACTACTTTGGTCTTCCGTGTCATTCCGTCCGATAGATGGTGAACACCATCTCTTCTTTCTTCGGATCATTCACTTTTTTCTCTAAAGCAAGACCGAACATTAAATCTTGGCCCTTCAACGTGCGGTTCAACAAGTCGACAATTTTGTATACATCTGCCGTCGGCTCGATTCGAACCGTCGCCAACGTCTCGATATTCGAATTCATGATTACTCCTCCTTCAAAAAACACTATACCCATTATTATAAAACGATAATATCACGATGCCTAGCGTTATCTCTGATTTCCTAGGCCGGTCTTTTCTTTCTCGTCTAAAAACAGCTCCAGTTCGGCGAGTGCGGTCTCGAGCGGACCGTCGATTCGGTCGACGGCCGGCAAACTGTTAATGAACTGCTTCCCATAACGGGTCGTCTCGACACGACGGTCGAAGACGAAGATGGCGCCGTAATCCTCTTTCGAGCGAATCAGACGGCCGACCCCTTGTTTAAAGCGGATGACCGCTTGCGGGAGTGACAGCTCGAAGAATGACGATTTGCCTGTCGCCTCGATTTTCTCGGACCGCGCCTGCATGACCGGTTGGTCGGGCGGGGCGAACGGGAGTCGGACGATAATGAGGCAAGTGAGTGCCTCGCCCGGAATGTCGACGCCTTCCCAGAAGCTGGCCGTCCCGAACAAAATCGATTGGTCGATGCGCTTGAATTGTTTCGTCAAACGGCTACGTGATCCGCCGCTGACGCCTTGGGCGAGGAGCGTATAGCCCTCATCAAGCTGGTCTTTGACGGCCTCATGCGTCAAGCGCAACAATTCGTTCGATGTGAACAAGACGAGCATCCGTCCTTTCGTCACATTGGCGATTTGGGCAATCGAGCCTGCAATCTGTTCGACGAACCGCGGCAACGGAACCTCGTTGATGAGCGGGATGTCGGATGGCACAAACAGTTTCGCTTGTTTCTTGAAATCAAACGGTGACGCCAGGACGACGCGACGGACATCTTCGCCGTCGAGTCCAAGACGGCGTTCGATGAATCCGAATCGGCCCGAAACGGTCATCGTCGCCGACGTCAAGACGGTCGGACGCTTGGCGAACAGTCGTTCATGCAAGAGTGGACCGATCTCGACCGGTTGCGTATACACCGAAGTCAACTTACGGTTGGCCAGGTTGAGTTCGACCCAACTGACAGCATCGTCATCCCGCGTGAGCATCGTCTCGTAGAGCACGCTCTCGATATCGCGCACGTCCCCGATGAACGCCTTCAAATCCCCGAGCACGGCCCGTTGTTTGAACGTCATATGTTCTTTATGCTCATCGAGAAGCCGATGCAGTTGCCGGAGCGTCGTCCGGAGTGTCCGCAGACGGTCTTCGAGTCGCTTCGCCACTTCCCGAATCGGACGGAACGGCTCCCCTTCCCGCTCGAAGCGGACGGTTTGACGTTGCTCCCGCTTTTTACCGAGCGACTGGAGCGCCGTGAGCAAATCGTTCAGTTCATCGTCGACGCGCGCGAGCGCTTGATCGGTCGCCTTGCTGAACGCCTCGGCTTCTTCCGCGACGGCCGTCAAATCAGCGAGTCCGAGCACGCGTGAATGGAACTTGCCATCGGCGCCGTAACCGAACCACTTGAACAAGCGGTCGAACTGAATCGCGTCGAACGTCACACCGAAGTGATGCGACGCGACTTCCTCGACTTGATGGGCCTCATCTAAGATGAGCGGCGTATCGGTCGGAAGAATCCCGGCCTGATGCTGCAAATCAGAGAACAATAAGGCGTGGTTCGTCACGATGATATCGGCCTCTTTCGAGCGCAAGACGGCCCGGGTGAAGAAGTCCCGGCTATACCACGGGTCGAAACGCCCGAAGTCCGAGGCCGCGTCGGCTTGGATGAGCCGTTTGAACGAGGCCGGCCCTTGTGACGCCGCACCCGGTAGCGACAACTCTTCCAAGTCGCCTGTCACGGTCTCGGTCAACCAGACGAGTACCATCGCCTTGCACATCGCCGGGAGCAAGCCTTCGTTCGCCTCCTCGAGAATCATCTCGAACTTGCGGAGGTCGATGTAATTGCGTCTCCCTTTCAACAACGTGAATTCGACTTCAGGGAAAATCGCTTTTAAAATCGGCAAATCTCGAGTCAACAGCTGTTCCTGCAATTGAATCGTATGTGTGCTGACGACGACCGGTCGTTTCGTCTCGAGCGCGTGATGGGCGCTCGGAATCAAATACGCCAACGTTTTTCCGGTCCCTGTTCCCGCCTCGATTAACAGTGTCGCTTCGTCATCGAGCGCTTTATAGACGTGGCGCATCATCTCGAATTGACTTTGACGCGGTTCGAATTGCCCGAACAATGCCGGGAGCGTCTCTTCAATCGTCCGGTGAAGGAACGGCTCGAACGGCTCGCGTTCGACGGCGGGTTCGAACGTGTCGACGAGACGTCTCAGTGCGATTTTCCGATGAATATCGTACGTCGTCTCGTCGTCGGCTCGAATCCCGACTTGAATGATCAACTCATCGAGCAGCGGCTCGACGTTGCTCGTCCACGACTCGGACAACCGCCGCAATTGTTTCAGCGTGACGAGCGGTAACGCGCGCAACCGCTCGACCAAGCGAACGAACAGTTCAGCCGTTGCCTCGGCGTCGCTGAGCGCGCGGTGCGCGTCGGTGTGGACGAGGTTGAACGTCTCGGCGAGCGACTCAAGTGCGTGGCTCTCGAGCGTCGGGTATAGAATCCGTGCCAGCTCGACCGTGTCGATGGCCCGGCCCTGGAACGGGATATACCCGGCCAACTCTAAGCTTTCATTCAAAAAATTCAAATCAAACGATACGTTATGGGCGACAAAAATCTGCCCGTCTAGCATCTTCCATATATCTGGGATCACTTCCTCAAACGTCGGGGCTTCCGCCACGTCTTGATTCGTAATCGTCGTCAACTGCGTGATAAAAGGCGGGATCGGGCGACTCGGACGAATCAAGGTACTGTAGCGCTCAATCACTTCACTCCCTTGAACGACCACCGCCGCAAATTCAATCAATTCGTCGCCGGACTTGACGGAATGACCAGTCGTCTCCAAATCCACTATCACATAGGTGTCCATAACATCCATCCCATCTTCGGCACGCTCGTGCTTTCTGTCTGTCTCATCTTACCATAGAACGATACACGAAAAAACGGGGATGCCTCTCGCGGACATCCCCGTTTGTCTTATAAAATCGTATGGGCGATTTCTTCGTATAGAAGTTGATCGATCTCGTTTCGCTCGTTCAAGACGGCGACTTTCGGACGATGTTGTTTCGCTTCCTCGGCCGTCATTTGACCGTACGCCATGATAATGACGACGTCCCCGACTTGGAAGTGACGGGCCGCAGCCCCGTTCAAACAGACGACACCTGAACCTCGTTCGCCCTTGATGACGTACGTCTCGATGCGAGCCCCATTATGGTTGTTCGTGATGTGGACATGCTCGTTTTCCATGATCCCGACCGCATCCATTAAATCTTCATCGATCGTGATCGAGCCGACGTAATGTAAGTTCGCCTCGGTGACGGTCGCCTTGTGTAGTTTTGCGTGCATAAATGTTCGAATCATTGGATTCATCCTCTCTTCCAAATCACATTATCAATCAAGCGGGCCCGTTCGAACTGCACCGCTACAGCAATCAATAGTTCGGTTGACGCGGAGGTCACCTCGGTCAACGTCGGATAGTCTTTGATTTCGACATAGTCGATCGTGCTGTTCGGAATGTTGCTCAAGCGGTCCTCGAGCCGTTCCATCACGTCTCGAATCGCCTCACCTTGCGCAAGGGCGTCTCGCGCCTCGATCAAGGCACGGTTGATGTCACTCGCATCCACCTTCTCTGACTCCGATAAATAGACGTTACGGGACGATTTCGCAAGGCCCGACGGTTCACGGATAATCGCACAGCGGCGAATCTCGACCGGGACGAAATAGTCGCGGACGTAGCCTTCGATTAGAGCGACCTGTTGCGCATCCTTCAACCCGAAGTAAGCGCGGGTCGGACGGACGAGATTGAACAGTTTCGAAACGACGGTCAAGACGCCATCGAAATGACCGGGACGACTGGCCCCGCATAATACATCAGCGCCGGTGCGCACCGTCACACGTGCCATGTCGAGCGGGTACATCGTCTCCGTGTTCGGGTAGAACAAGACGTCGACACCTGCCTCGCGGGCGAGTGCCTCGTCCCGCTCGAAATCACGCGGATAGCGGTCGAGATCCTCGTTCGGTCCGAACTGGGTCGGGTTGACGAAGATGCTCATGACGACGAGGTCGTTTTCTGACTTGGCCGCTTCGACGAGACTGAGGTGCCCTTCATGCAAATAACCCATCGTCGGGACGAAACCGATCGTCCCGACACCTGTCAATGCTTCTTGTAACGAACGTGGGGTCGTGACGATGTTCATGCCTTGCCCCCGTAGAGCGTGTCGAGCAATGACTCATCCATCGTGAACGTGTGCCGTTCGAGCGGGAACGAGCCGTCTTTCGTCGCATCGACGTAATTGCGGATTGCCGTCGTCGCCACTTCATTCACGTCGGCATATGCCTCGACGAACTTCGGAAGGCGGTCGACGCCATATTTCAAGATATCGTGATAGACGAGTACTTGGCCATCCACATCGGCACCCGCACCGATTCCGATGACCGGGATGCTGAGCGCCTCGGCAATCTTTTTGGCCAATTGATGTGGCACGCATTCGAGGACGAGCATCTTCGCGCCAACCCGCTCCGCCTCGAGGCTATCGGCAATCAACTGTTCTGCGTCTTCGAGCGATTTGCCTTGTACTTTATAACCTTCGAGCACACCGACCGATTGCGGAGTGAGGCCAAGGTGGGCGACACACGGCATACCGACTTTCGTCAGACGCTCGATCGTTTCAAGCACCTCGCCAGCCCCTTCAAGTTTAATCGCATCGGCTTGTCCGTCTTGGAACAACGTCGCGGCCGCTTGGAGCGTGCGGTCGAAATCACCGTGGTATGTCGCGAACGGCATATCGACGACGACGAACGTGTCACGGGCCCCGCGGCGAACCGCTTTCGCGTGATGGACCATGTCCGAGATTGTCACAGGAATCGTCGAATCGTAACCGAGCACGACCATCCCGAGCGAGTCCCCGACTAAAATGATATCGACGCCTGCAGCCTCGGCCAGTTTTGCGGACGGGTAATCGTAGGCGGTCAACATGACCAATTTCTCTTCTTGCTTCATCTTCTTCAATAACGAAGTCATCGTATGCATATAGTTCTCCTCCTAATGTGGAGACAGGTTAGAAAAAACGCCTTCCTACACGAATGGTAAGAAGGCGCACGAAAACAATCTCAAGTAGATGAGTGTCCTTCTGTCCCTGTCAAAATGATCAAGGCAGACAAAAAAATGTAGTGACGGTCTGCAGTACTGGTACACTTCGCGAGCGATAGCGTCCGGCACATTCATTATAGACCACGAACCCGTTTCCATCAATCATTCCAAACTGCGATCTCGGCAGAGTAAATCGGCTCGACCGTTCCTTCATGTTCCAACAGGAGTGCCCCATCCTCTGAAATGCCGCGCATCGTCCCGCGTCTTGGCTTCCCTGACGCCGTCAACGTCACCGGTTCGTTCAGATAGGCGGCGTGTTCGAGCCAATGGGCGCGCACAGAATCAAATCCTGACGCGAGGAACAAATCGTATTCCGTCTCGAGCTCGGCGAGCAAGTGAGCGAGCAACTCGCTTCTCCGATACGTCTGATTGGTTTCCAGCTTGATGGACGTTGCGCGATGGGCGAGCTCGTCCGGGATGACATCGCTATTGACGTTCAACCCGAACCCGAGGATGACGGCTTGAATCCGGTCACCCTCCGTCTGCATCTCGGTCAAGATGCCGCAGATTTTTTTCCCATTGAGCAACAAGTCATTCGGCCATTTGATGGTGGCCGGGATACCTTGCGCGTGCAAAGCGCGCGCGAACGCGCTCGCCGCCATGAGCGTCAGCTTCGAGGCGTCGCGAATCGGCAGCGCCGGGCGCAGGATGACACTCGCCGCGATATTGACGTGGCTCGGATTATACCAGTTCCGGCCGAGTTGGCCTCGTCCCGCTGTCTGCTCCTCGCTGATGACGAGCGTTCCTTCGAGGACGCCCTTTTGCGCCAATTCATGGGCGATGCGTTGGGTCGTATCGACTTGATCAAACGCATGGACGGCTTGTCCGAACCGCCCTTTTCGGAACGATACGAACGCCGGCTCATCGAGTCGGTCGGTCTGGCCGAACAATTGATACCCTTTTCGAGGAATCGTCTCAATCGCATACCCATCTTGTTTTAACGTCTCGATATGCTTCCAAATAGCGGTACGTGAAATATTTAATTGACGGGCCAACTCTTGACCACTCCAGACCGCCCCGTCCTGCAACAGGTTTAATACTTTTCCGCGTGTTGAAGCCATCGTTTCGCCTCCTTTCGTAACGGTTCCGGTTCGTTGGCGAGCTCGCCTTCCAGCACGAGCCGTTCGACGTGGGCGAGCACTTGTTTGATGAGCGGGCCCTTGGCCCCGATTTGGAGCGCATCACGGCCGTCGAAGCGAAGCTCCCGGCGCGATTGAATCGGCAACTGCCGCTTCAACTGTTCAGCCGTCTCCGTCCGACCCGACATGTCGAGATACGTCGAGAGCGTCGCCGTCGTCGTCTCGTAAATCGTGAACGTGTCGAGGCCGGTCGTGAACAACCGGGCGAGCACGTTCGCTTCCCGTTTCAGCGCGTTCGAGCGTTTCCACGGCGTCAACCAATCGGTCGCAGCGGCATGATGGACGAACAGCGCCCAGCCGCCGACCGGATTGACCGGCGTCCGTCTGTCGGCGATGACGCGCTCAATCAGTTCTGCCGAGACGTTCGGTAAATACTGATGGATGCCGAGGTCCAGTATCGCCGCCAGCGCTTTTCGATACGCCGGACCGACCATCAACTTCTCGAACTCGATGGCGACCCGCTCCATCGCGATGTCTTGCAGTTTATGACCGAGTTCGCGGGAAGCTCGTTGCACGTCATCATCGAGACGGAAATCGAGCTGGGCCATGAAGCGGAACGCCCGCATGATGCGGAGCGCGTCCTCATTGAAGCGTTCGTACGGGCTGCCGACGGTACGGATGACACGCGCCTCAAGATCCATCCGACCGCCGAACAAATCGACGACGTTGCCATCGTGGAACGCCATCGCGTTCATCGTGAAGTCGCGCCGTTTCATGTCCTCCTCGAGCGAGACGCCGAGCGACACGTGGTCGGGCCGTCTCGAATCCGAATACGTCCCTTCCGACCGGAACGTCGTCACTTCGAACGGATGATGGTCGAGAATGACCGTCACTGTGCCGTGATCGATTCCGGTCGGTACCGATTTCGGGAACAAGCGCATGACTTCGTCCGGAAAGAGCGACGTGGCGATATCGATGTCATCCGGAAGCGTACCGCGCATATAGTCACGGACGGCCCCCCCGACGATATACGCTTCGCCGCCGTGGGCGTTAATCGTCTCGATAATCCGTTTGGCGTATTCCCATTCCGTCATGGGCGCACCACCTGTTCATAAAGCGATTCATATGCCGTGACGATATCGGCCGACGCGAACTGTTTGGCCCGTTCGAGCCCGTTCGTGCGGAAGCGTGCATGCAGTTCCCCGTCGAGCAAAATCGCTTCGAGCGCTCTCGTCGCCGCGAGCGCGTCGCCGCGTTTGACGACGAACCCTTCCACGCCGTCAGTGATGACTTCCGGCAATCCGCCCGCATCGCTGACGACCGATGGGACGCCCGTCGCCATCGCCTCGAGCGCGACGAGACCGAACGCCTCTTTGTCCGATAACAGGATGTGGACGTCGCAAATCGACAAGAGCGCCGCCACTTGTTCTTGCTTCCCGGCGAAGATGACTTGCTCTTCGAGTTCCATTTCGCTCACGAGGCGGCGCATCGCTCCCATGAGCGGACCGTCGCCGACGAGGAGCAGTTTCTTATGTGGGACGTTCATCTGCTGGAACGCCTCGAGCACGAGATCGATTCGCTTCACTTGCCGGAAGTTCGAGATATGGATGACGACCCGGTCTTGATCGGACAAGCCATACCGTTCGCGGAGGGACGTGTCGGCCTGCGGTTGATAGACCGCCTCATCGATGAAGTTGTGGATGACATCAATCGATAAGTCGGACCCGATCCGCTCGAGCGTCTCTTGCTTCAAACTGTCCGAGACGGCCGTGATGGCGTTCGATTGGCGTAAGCCGTACAAAATTGCCGGCTTCAATTCCTCATCTTCGCCGAGCACGGTGATATCCGTGCCATGGAGTGTCGACACGATCGGTGTCTTCGTCCCCGCCATCTCGCGTCCGAGGGCGGCACAAACGGCGTGCGGCACCGCATAGTGGGCGTGGATGACATCGAGGCCGAACGCCCGGATGACGCTGGCAATCTTCGACGCCAGCGTGATGTCGTACGGTGGATACCGGAACACCGAGTATTGATTGATTTCGACTTGGTGGAACGTGATGTTCGGATGATAAGCGTTCAATCGGAATGGGATGCTCGACGTGATGAAATGAACATCATGGCCCCGGTCGGCGAGTTTCATCCCGAGCTCAGTGGCGAGAATGCCCGAGCCCCCGACCGATGGATAACAGAGAACTCCGATTCTTAGACTCATGTGAGCTCACCTGCCTGATGGACCACGTATGGGCGGCTCGTCATCAACCCTTCCGCATATGCGGTCCCGATTAAGCTACCGAAGTGACGTTCCCTCGCCAATACCCGTTCGAGATAGGCGTCCGTGAGCGGCGTTGCCACGCCGTCGACCGGTGTGAACTGACTGGCATAGGCACGCAAGGCGTCAAGTTTTTGCTCGATTGTCCCCGTGATGTCGATGCAGACGTCCGGTGTCGTATGGGCGTTAATCATATATTGATAGACACTCGACGGCCGATATGCCGGGACGTCGGGCATGTATTTACGGATTCCGGCATTAAAGAGCGCCTCCTCGACGAGTCGGGCGCAGGCGCCGTGATCGGGATGGCGGTCGATGCCGTATGGATACAGAACGTGTGTCGGACGCTCGGACCGAATCAATCGGACGATCGCCTCGATTTGAGTTGCGTCCCCGGTCAGGCCCCGGTCCGGGAACCCGAGATTGATGCGACGGATGCCGAGCACCCGATCGGCCGTTTCGGCTTCGATGCCGCGCGTGACGACGTCCCCATTCGAAGACAGCTCCGCTCTCGTCAAATCGACGTATAGAACGTCGACCCCGGCCTTGGTCCATTGGGCGGTCATGCCGGCGATTCCGATTTCGATATCGTCCGGATGGGCCCCAATTGCTACTATTTTCATAAAATCACCTCTTCTGTGAAAAGTATATCGGACTCATCGCGGAATGTCATATGTAGAGGGTAGTCAATCGAGAGGTTTTTCGAGTACGCTACTAGGTGGGAGGTGAAACAAATGACGGTACAATTACCGATTCGGTTTCGCAATATATTCTTTATTTTAATTGGTTCCTTTATTTTCGCGTTCGGCGTCTATCATTTCAACGTCCAGAACAATTTGGCGGAAGGCGGATTCACGGGCATCACCTTGATTCTGCGCGGTTTGTTCGACTGGTCGCCATCGATCACGAACTTGGCGCTCAACATCCCGCTCTTTTTTGTCAGCTACAAGCTGCTCGGGCGGACGACGTTCATCTATACGCTCATCGGGACGTTCAGTTTCTCGCTCTGGTACGCCCTCATCGCCAAGTACTCGAATCTAATCATCGATTTGACGGACGATATGGTGCTCGCGAGTCTATTCGCCGGTCTCTTCATCGGGGTCGGTCTCGGCATCATCTTCAATAACGGTGGGACGACGGGAGGCGTCGATATCATCGCCCGACTCGTCCAACGTTACGTCGGATGGTCAATCGGCAAGACGTTCCTCGTGTTCGACTTTTTCGTCATCGTCCTCAGCTTGACGTATCTCGATATTCGCGAGGCGATGTACACACTCCTCGCCGTCTATATCGGCGCCCGCGTCATCGACTCGATGCAAGAAGGGACATACGCTGGCAAGGCCGCCATGATTATCAGCGACCATCGTACGGCCATCGCTGACGGGATTCACGCCACGATGAACCGCGGGACGACACGCCTCCTCGCCAAGGGTGGCTATTCGAATAAAGAGCTCGAAGTGCTATACGTCGTCGTTGGACGAAACGAAGTCAATCGGTTGAAGACAATCGTCAAACAGATCGACCCACACGCCTTCGTCACGTTCCACCACGTCTATGAGGTCGGCGGTGAAGGGTTCACGTTCGATGAGAACCGTGTCCCGCTGAAATAAGTCACGACAAACGACGCCCCGTTCGGATGAACGGGGCGTTTCATTATGGCTCGATTCGGACAATCTCAAAATCGAGTGGACCGCCCGGTGAAGCGATTGATACGGATTGACCGACAACGCCTCCCATCAACCCGCTACCGAGCGGGGACGATACGGAAATCGTTTCTTCCGCCAAATCAGCCTCGAGCTCACCGACGAGGCGATACGTCTCATCATTCCCGTCCGGTAATTCCCGAATGACGACTCGGCTCCCGAACGCGACGACGTCGGGCCGACCCTCGTCGACGATAACGGCATCGGCGAGCAGACGCTCCAGTTCGATAATTTTAGTCTCAATCCGCTCTTGTTCCCGGACCGCCTCCACGTACGTCACGTCTTCACGAAAATCACAAAACTTTCGGGCCGTCTTGACGCGTTCGAGCGCCTCATGCCGGCTATCCCCGCGCAACGTCTCCAGCTGTTCTTGTAAGCGGAGCCGTCCCGCTTTCGTCAATTGTGGTTGATTCATCTGCTACTCCTTTCGAAAGCAAAATTAAAAAAGTCCCGTCACGTGGACGGGACCCTTGATTCTACTCATCACGTGGCATGAAGACGATGAGCGCCAAGCGGATCAGTTCGGCGACGGCGACAAGTGTGGCCGCCACATATGTCCAAGCCGCCGCGTTGAGCACTTTGCGTGCGCCCGACTCTTCCGTTGCCGTGACGATGCCGTGGCTCGTCAATTCAGCCATAGCCCGTTTCGAGGCATCGAATTCGACAGGTAACGTGACGAGTTGGAACACGACCGCCCCGAGCATCATGATGACACCGAGTTGGGCGAGCCCCATCGCGCCGAGCAAGAAACCACCTAAGAGAAGTGGGAACGACAAGTTCGACGTGATGTTCACGACCGGGACGAGACGGTGACGGACCCGCATCAACTTATAGTCGGATGCATCTTGAATCACGTGGCCAATCTCGTGGGCCGCAATCGCAGCCGATGAAATCGTCGACCCTTGATACACTTCGCGCGACAGACGGACGACTTTATTGACCGGGTCGTAATGGTCACTCATCAAACCATCGACCATCTCGATCCGGACGTTATGAACGCCGTTTTGTTTCATGATGAAGTCAGCGACCTGTGCACCCGTGACTCCGCTTTGAATCGGTTGTTGGAGAAACTTTTTGTACGTACTTTTCACTCGCATCTGGGCCCATAACGGAATGAGCATAATCAGTGCAAGATAGAAAATATAGCCACCTAATGACATGTTCTCTATCACCTCTGCGTGTATTTGATAATCTGATTTTACATTCTAATGAACTTATTATCAAGCGAAGTGCGTAGGATGATGTGGTATCCCATAAAAAAACATATTCCGGTCAACCAGAACGACCCGTAGCCGATCCAGGCGATATGTTCGGCCAGTGACGGATAACGCGGCCATTGTCCGAGCACGTAGTCGACGACGTCGTTATGGATGACCCAGATGAGCGTCAAGACGAACGAGCGGACCGTCCATGTCATGAACGGTGCGTACAACAGCGCCTGGAACGCCATCGCCCCGTGTGACACCATCAGCATGACGGCCATGAGCACAGTGAACGTCTCGGCATCGGGACCGAGTTCCCGTAAGAACAAGATGTTCATGATGACGGCCCATACCCCGTATTTGATGAGCGTCACGAAGGCGAGCGTCTCCATGAGGGGTGACTTCTTCCCGGCAATCCATAAGCCGAGCACGACCGTGAAGAAGAACGAGGCCGTCGGACTGTCCGGCACGAACGGCCAATAGATGAGCGGTGTGTCACGGAGCTGGGGCTCATACCAGACATATCCGTAAATCGTTCCGAACAAGTTGATGATGAACAGGAGCACCAAGACGGTCCGATGGGTGAGAAACGGGCGTAACATATGTATCATTCGTGTATTCCATCCTTTTTTTCTCTATTGTAGCGCAACGGAGGCGAAGTAAAAAGAAGCGTGACCCGTTAGACGGGCCACGCTTCTTGAACCAATCGATTATTGGTTGTTTTCGCCGCCTTCACCGTATGAAGCGATGAATTCAGACATGGCTTGGAGATCTTCATCCGAACCATCCCATTGACCGGCTGGCATCGTACCGACACCGTTGACCGCGATATCCGCGATCTCTTCGGCCGTATACTGTGTGCCGACGAGTGCAGGAGCTGCTGCCCCGCCTTCGAGGTTCTGACCGTGACAGTTCACACAAGACTGAGCCGAATAAATCTCATAGCCAGGTGCGGCCGTATCGATTTCAGGGCCCTCGCCCGGAACTTCCAAGATCCCTTGTTCATGAACTTGATCCCAGTGCGTCGTTTGAACCGATTCCCACGTCAAGTAGAAAATCGACAACACGCCGAGAAGCATGAAGCTAATGGCGACCGGACGTTTGGCCGGACGGCGTTCGAGTCCTTGGTCGAGCCATGGTGCGATCAAGAGCGCCGTGAAAGCGACCCCTGGCAAGATGACCGTTCCAAGCAAGATCCAATCCCCTGCTGCGAACTGATACTTGAGCAATTGATACAAGAACAAGAAATACCAGTCCGGAAGCGGAATGTATGACGTGTTCGTTGGATCGGCGATGTTTTGGAGCGGTGGGGCCTCGACAATCGTCAAGGCGATGAATCCGATCAAGAAGACCGAACCGACCATCCACTCTTTCAACAAGAAGTTCGGCCAGAACGCTTCCGTGCGTCCTGGATACTCTGAATAGTCTTTAGCAATATTTTGTTTCCGATTCGAGATTCCTACTCGAGAGTCGGTTACAAATTTCATCCCTTTACCGCGATGCATATCGTTTCTCCTCCTTTTTGTCTTCGAATCGGCTTATAGCGGTCCTGAGATCCCTTGCTTACGAATCATCAAGAAGTGGGCTCCGAGGAGTCCGAACAAGGCCGCCGGTAAGAAGAAGACGTGAATGGCGAAGAAGTTCGTGAGCGTCCGTGCGCCGACGATCTCGCCACCGGCGAGAAGCGTTTTGGCGATACCACCAATGACCGGGACACTCTCGGCAATTTGAAGTGTAACTTTCGTCGCGAACAACGCTTTCATATCCCACGGCAACAAGTACCCTGTAAGACCGAGCGCCAAGACGACGAAGAACAAGAGAACACCGACGACCCAGTTGAGTTCGCGAGGTTTCTTATACGACCCGGTAAAGAATACGCGGAGCGTATGTAAGAACAACATGACGATTGCAACCGATGCGCCCCAGTGATGCATCCCACGAACGATTTGTCCGTGCGCGATCTCGTTTTGAAGATAGTACACCGACGCGTGCGCGTTGATGATGTCTGGTACATAGTACATCGTCAAGAACATCCCTGACAGAATTTGAATCACGATCGTGAAGAACGTCAGACCGCCAAAGCAATAAACAAATGCTGAAAAGTGATGGGCAGGGTTGACGTGTTCTGGAACTTCATGGTCAGCGATGTCGCGCCATAACGGCGTGATGTCGACGCGTTCATCGACCCAATCATAAATTTTTTGTAACATCGACTATTCCCCCTCTCACAACTGTGCGACTGGACTGCCCAAGTATAGGAAGCCGTCTTTTTCTTCTTTTTCGTAGCGTGCAAGTGGTGCAGTCGGAGGCGTACCAGGAATGTTCGTTCCATCTTTCTCATAGCGACCGAAGTGACACGGGCAGAAGAATTCTGTCGGTCGAGTCGGGTCTCCACCATATCCTACTTGGCAGCCGAGGTGCGTACAAATTGGAGACAAGGCGATGATTTCGCCGCTCTCATCTTTAAATACCCACGCCGAAAGCGTTTCTTCAAATTCATACCAAGCATCTTGCGTTTGTTTCTTAAAGTCGACACGTTGCGGCTCAGTCGTGATGTCATCAAGACTGATGACTTTTACTTTATCGCCCGCTCCCGATTTTTTTAAGACCGGATCGATCGCAAAGTTGACCATCGGACTGATCAATGTTGCCGCCATAAAGCCACCTACACCAGTCAACGTATACGTTAAGAACTGACGGCGTGTGACTTTTGACCCATTTTGAGCCATTTCGTTCCCCCCTCATTCGTGTGCATAACCCCATAATTCTTTATGCATTCTTCACAAAAATTTCTCACTCAACAAAATAGTATATCAATAAAACCTCCACGTCAACCGCTTCATGTCGCCATCCAACGGCTCGAAAGATCGGTAATGACTTGCGTCGCAAAATTTTGAACCATCGTGTGCGACTGCTCGCCGGACATGCCTTTCAACGCAAGCGGCGGAACGAAAATAATCGGCAGTTCAGAGCCCTTGAAACGCAAATCCGAGGAGATGAACAACACGTGGGTAAACCCCGATGCCGTCGCCTGAACAGTAACTTGTTCGGCGAGCGCACGCCCTGCCTCCGCGTCGACATAACTGATTGTCGGGCTTAGCATCGTCCGGCCGGACAATTGGCGCTCGGTTTCAAGTGCCACCGCCTGGATGACTTCGTTTCCTTCGGCTTTGCGCACCATGTCCTCATCAAACGCCAGTTCGACGAGCGGGACGACGAGCGTATCGACGTATTGGCGTTCTGAGAGCGACTTCATCGCGTCTAGACCATCGAACCTCATCTTCCTCCTCCTCTCCATTAGACATACATCATTATGTTCATTGTAGCGTACCTACAATCGTTCCCTCTGCGAAACTTATGAACGAAATGTGAAATTATTGTGTATTCCTACGTCATTAATATACCAAAAAACAAGCGCTTACCATAACGGAAGCGCTTGTTTTTATTAAAATAATTTTGAGGCTCGGACTTGATGGAGCTGGCTCGTCAAGTTGCGGAACAATTTCTCGTCCCGTCGGTCGAGTGCCTTATCGATTTCGACGAGCAGACGCTCCTCCTCGAACTGGGCAACCGAGGCCCGAATGACCGTCTGGGCCGACGTCGTCACTTCGTCTTTCACTTCGGCGACGGGTTCGAACGGATTCAATTCCACGATATCAATCCACAGCTCATCAATCATCATGCCTTGAAAGTTCAACTCCACGTAGATGGCGCCGTCGTGGAGCCGGATGTCGTGATACGCCTTCTCGGGATTGACCGTGATGAGGTCACCCCGACGGTAACGGAACGGTTCGCCGTCAAATCCATACGCCGTCATGATCAAACTGCGCGGTGAGACCGAGGCGTTCGTGACGAAATGAACGTTCCCGAGTTTTTCTGGATGTCTGAGCCAGTAGTCGATAATCCACTTGGCTTCTCGTTTACGAAGCGTATGATGAGCGAGGAATCGCTTTAAAAATGTTCTTTTCCGCTCGACCATATGACCCCATCTCCTTTATATCGTTTAATCGTGATCCGTCAACCGTTCGAGCCGCTCTTCAAGTGCTTGGCGGTCATCGACATCGACAGTGAGCGCAAGCGTTTGCTCGAGCACTCGTTGCGCTTGGTCACGCTGTCCTTCTTCTATCAATAGTGTAGCCCATTCAATCGCAAATGACACGTCCTCTTTATAAACTTGCTCGATCGACCGGTATAACGTGACGGCCGTATCATAGTCTTCAAGTTCATAGGCCGCTTTCGCCTTGTACCATGTCATGAGCGGGGAAGTCGAATGTTCCTCGAGCGCATCGATCGTCTCGAGGACGGCCTCCATGTCCCCACCTTCGAACAAGACCGATAAGAGCAGCTCAGTCGCCTGAAGCGACTCCGGATTCAACGCGAGAGCCTCGCGCAATTCCGTGACCGCCTCATCTGTCCGACCTTGTTTCAAGAACAGTTTCGCTTTTACCGTGCGCAACTCATCGTTATAGTCGTCGCGGTCAATCCCTTGGCCAATCACCTCGAGCGCCTCATCGAAGCGGCCGAGTTCGTCGAGCGCTTCCGTGTAAGGCAGATAGAGCGACGTGAAGTCGGGGTCCATCGAGCGAAGCGACTCAAACTGTTTGACGGCAATTTCGTCACGGCCGATGCGGTGGGCCGTCATGGCGTGACCGAAAATCGTGTTCAAGTTGCGGTCTTCCGCCTTCTCATACTCATCGAGTGCCTCTTCGAAAGAGCCGATCATCGTGAGCGCCTCCGCGTAATCGGCCTGATAATCGAGTTCTTCCGGCAAGCGCAAGTGCGGCAGACGCGCGTACAGCGGGACCGCCTGTTCGAACGAGCCGATCGACGCGTACAACTCGGCCAATCCGTAGATGAGGAGCGGTTCGTCCGGGTTCGTCTCGAGCGCCTCCATCAGTTTCTTGACGGCGACCTCGTCCAACCCTTGTGATTGATATAAATCGGCGAGGAGGACGAGACTGCGCATATGCGCTTCCTTGTCCGTCGTATCGATTTTCTCGAGGACGGCAATCGCCTCTTCTTCCCGGTCACTGTCCAAGTAGGCCTCGGCGAGCGACAAGGCGACGTGCGGGTTGCCCGCATAATCGACATATAGCGCCGCGAGCAACTTGACGGCCCGATCGGCAAGGCCGAGTTCGAGGTAGAGATCGGCGATGGCCAACCGGTCCTCGTCCGACCCTTCCTTCTCGAGCGATTCGAGATGCATGAGGGCATGCTCCGTCTCACCTTTTTCAAGCATCTCAATGATATGGTTTAATTCTGTTTCGTCTAACATCGTCAAAATTCCTCCTAGCGGCTACTCGTATTGACGTTATTCTATCTCACGACCGAGTCGTTGTAAATCGTCACGGAAGCGCGGGTAACTCACGTCCGCTGCCTCGACGTCGTCAATCGTCACATGTTCCGTCGTCAATAAGTCCGCAATTTGGAGCATCATCGCCAAGCGATGATCTCCGTGCGAGGAGACGTGTCCCCCGTGCAAACGGCTCGGATAGACGTCAAAGCCGTCATCCGTCTCGCGAAGGTCGACACCGAGCGCCTTCAATTCGCTCGCGACCGTCTGAATCCGGTCCGTCTCTTTCACGCGAAGCTCCCCCGCATCCCGGACCGACGAGGGGCTCGATGCCTGCGACGCGACGAGGGCGAATAATGGCAACTCGTCGATTTGATGCGGGATGGCGGTCCCGTCCAACCGGATGCCGTGGAGCGTGCTCGTCGACACGGTGACGTCCCCGACCGATTCTTCTCCGAGTGCGCGGACGTTCGTCACGTCAACGTGCGCCCCCATCCGTTCGAGCGTGCGCAAAAAGCCAATCCGTGTCTCGTTCAAACAGACGTCGGTCGTCGTGACGCGACTATCCGGGACGAGCGCGGCCCCGGCCCACCAAAAGGCGGCCGAGGACGGATCAGCCGGTACGGCCACCGTCGCGCCTTCCAGGACGGACGGCGACAGCCGAATCGTCCGAACCCCCTCTTCCGAGGTGATGTCAATCTGCCCGTTGAACAGCGGCAGCATGCGTTCGGTATGATCCCTCGACAAGACCGGCTCGCGCACGATCGTCGGGCTGTCCGCACGGAGTCCAGCCAATAAGATGGCCGATTTCACTTGCGCGCTCGCGACAGGCAACGTGTAATCGATGCCCGTCAACGCCCGTCCTCGGATGTGGAGCGGAGCGACGTCACCTGCAAGGTCGGCTCCCATGGCGCGCAACGGGGCAGTGACGCGTCGCATCGGCCGCTTCGACAGCGAGGCGTCGCCGGTGAGCGTGAACGTCCCGTCGTAGCCTGCAAGCAGTCCCGTCAAGAGACGCATCGTCGTGCCGGAGTTCCCGCAATCGAGTTCCGCCGACGTGAGCGACGGGCTGCCAGTGATGACGAGTCGTTCCGCTTGTTCATCGACTTGTGCGCCCAAACGACGGATCGCCTCGAGCGTCGACCGGCAATCCTCACCGAGGAGCGGGTCGTACACCGTCGTCTGTCCGTGCGCCACGGCCCCGAGCAATAACGCCCGGTGCGTAATCGACTTATCGCTCGGTACGCGTATCAATCCGTTCAATCCCATCTTAAAACCACCCTTTCAACTGATTGTACGCTTCGACGAGCCGCTCGGTCGTGACGCTCGTCACGGTCACTTCTTCACCGAGCAAGACGAAGCGAATCTGTCCAGTTCGATTCTTTTTATCGTGGCCCATCACCTCGAGATACGCCTCGAATGGCTGCCAGACGACCGGCGTGATTGCTTGTTGCTTCATGAATCCGGCGAGCGTTTCCGCGCGTGAGACGTCTCCGGCGACGAGGAAGGCGTACACCATTCCGTATAGGATGGCCTCCCCGTGCGCTAGTCGGTACGCCTCGACCGACTCCAACGCATGGCCGAACGTATGACCAAAGTTCAGCCATGCCCTTACGCCGTGTTCCCGTTCATCGGTCTCGACGACCTGTCGTTTCACTTCAATCCCACGTGCGAGCCACGCCTCCCAATCGAGCGGTCCTTGCGCCAAGGCGGTGAACAGCTCGGTCTCGAACGAGTACCCGAGGACATATCGTGACAAGTAGGCATGTTTAATTAACTCGCCGAGCCCACTCAGTACGTCACGGTCCGTCAACGTCTCGAGGCGGTCGACGTTATAGTGGACGCCCGCTGGTTGATAAAAGGCACCGATCGCATTTTTGGCGAGCGGATGGTTGACCGCGACTTTTCCGCCGACGGCTGAATCGTGGGCGAGAACTGTCGTCGGCACTTGTATGTATTGCAGCCCGCGCATATAGACACTCGCCAAAAAGCCGGCCAAGTCCCCAATCATGCCGCCGCCAAAGGCGACGACGAGCGTGTCCCGGTCACAGCCAGACGTCAACCCGTCCGCGACGAGACGTTCAATCGTCGCGAGCGATTTCGATCCGTCGCCCGGACGGACGACCGACCAGACGATTGGACGCGCGCTTGCCTCGAGACGAGTCCGAAACGCCGTCCCGTGCAGGCGATCTACCGTCTCGTCCGTGATGACCCATACGGTCGAGCACGAGAAGTAAGGGACGCGGTCGAGCCAGGCGTCCCCTCGTTCAATTGTGACGTCGTATGGAGTCGAGGCGTTCACGCGAATCGTCACCACGTGCGAATCTCCTCGCGGTACGCGTCGACGCGCGCTTGGATGCGTCCGACCGTGTCATGTCCGAACGTCTCGCATAACTCACGGGCGAGCTCAAACGCGACGACGGCCTCGACGACGAGCGAGGCGGCCGGGACGGCACAGGCGTCACTTCGCTCGATTTGGGCGAGGAACGGTTGTTTCGTATCGATATCAACGGATTGGAGCGGCTTGTAAAGCGTCGGAATCGGTTTCATCACAGCGGTACAGACAATCGGCATCCCGGTCGTCATCCCACCTTCGAAACCGCCGAGATGATTGCTCAGGCGTGTATAGCCGTCCGGTCCATAGGCAATCGGGTCCATCACTTCCGACCCTGGTCGATACGCCATCTCGAACCCATCACCGAACGCGACGCCTTTGATGGCGTTGACACTCATGACGGCGCGAGCGATCGCCGCATCGAGTTTCCGGTCGTATTGGACGTACGATCCGAGCCCCGGGATGACACCATGCACTTCCGTACAGACGACACCGCCGAGCGAGTCACCGGCTGCTTTCGCCTCATCGATTCGATGCATCATCGCCTGGCCTGCCGTCTCATCCATCGTCCGGACCGGTGACGCCTCGATCGTGGCGCGCAATGTGGCGAGCGACTCGTATGAGGCATCGGCCTCGACGCCGCCAATCACTTTGACATAGCTGACGAGCGACATCCCGACAGCAGCGAGCAGTTGTTTGCTGAGGGCGCCGACGGCGACCCGGGCGGCCGTCTCACGTGCGCTCGAGCGTTCGAGGACGTCCCGCAGGTCACGATGGTCGTATTTCAAGCCACCGACGAGGTCCGCATGTCCTGGTCGCGGGCGGACGACGCGGCGTTTGATTTCCACGTCCGCATCGACCGGTTCGGCCTGCATCACGTTCCGCCAATGAGTATGGTCCTTGTTCTCGATCCAGAACGAAATAGGGGCCCCTGTCGTCACCCCGTGACGAATGCCGGCCCTCACCTCGATTCGGTCTGATTCAATTTGCATGCGGCGGCCGCGGCCGTAGCCGGACTGCCGTTTCGCGAGTTCCGCATTGATGGCTTGCACATCGACCTCAAGCCCGGCCGGTACACCCTCGATGATGATTGAAAGTCCAGGCCCGTGCGATTCTCCTGCCGTCAAATAACGCATAACTGCCACCTCATTCTTCAAATTTTTCGTAGAAGAAGCTCTGCTTCATCTTGTAGCCGTATCGCTTCGGTTGAAAGATCTGCTCGGTCCCTCCGACGAAGAGGACACCGCCTGGTCGGAGCGATCGGTGGAACGATGTATACACTTTCTCTTTCGCTTCCTCGGTGAAATAAATCAAGACGTTCCGACAGACGATTAAATCAAAATTCCGCTCGTACACGTCGGCCAGCAGATTATGTTTTTTGAACGTAACTAATTTTTTGATGTCCTCTGTGATGTAATAGTCGTCTCCACGGCGGGTGAAGTAACGCTGCCGAAACTCTGATGGCAAGTCGACGAGCGCCCGCTCATGATACTTGCCTTGTTTCGCTTTTTCGATCACCACGTCATCTAGGTCCGTCGCCGTGATTGTGAACTGTGCGGGTGACAAATGTTTCGATAACAGCATCGCCAACGAATACGGTTCTTCACCCGTCGAGCACGCCGCGCTCCAGACGCGCAACTTGCCCTGGCTCTTACGGATGAGTTCCGGCAAAATGTCCGTCTCTAGTTGCTGCCAACGGACCGGGTTCCGGTAAAATTCACTCACGTTGATGGTCATGCGATCTAAAAATTCATCGTATAAGCCCCGGTCCGACTCCATCGCTTTGAAGTATTCGATAAACGTGGCATACCCTTTCTTCTCGCGAAGTGCAATCATACGTCGCTTCATCTGGGCTTCTTTGTATAGGTTTAAGTCAATCCCCGACTTCATATAAAACTTTTTTACGAAGATGGCATAATCATTTATCACCAGTTCCAACCTCAATTCTTTCTCTTCTCCTAGATCATGTCGTGCCAAAACAAGCGAAAGCGCTTCAATCCCAATATAAAAAGGGACAGGAGGCCCCCGTCCCTTTTATCGTCATCAAACGTGTGATGCTTCAGTGGCGAACCAGAGTGACAATTCACGCTCTGCGCTCTCCACGCTATCTGAACCATGGATGACGTTTTGTGACATCGTCGAGGCCAAATCGCCACGAATTGTTCCAGGTTGTGCGTCCAACGGGTTCGTCTTCCCGATCATCAATCGAGAGACGGCGACGATATTTTCGCCTTCCCACTCCATCGCTACAACAGGACCAGACGTTAAGAATTCGACAAGTTCTCCAAAGAACGGCTTTTCCTTATGTTCCGCATAATGCGATTGTGCGACTTCAACCGATGGCGTCAATAGCTCAAGACGGTTCAACGTATATCCTTTCGTTTCGAAGCGCGAGATGATTTCCCCAATCAGACCGCGTTTCACTCCATCCGGTTTTACCATTAAAAATGTTTTTTCCATTCCCCTAATCCCCCTAAATCAATATGTGTACCATGTACTTTATTAGTTTACACGGTCATCTTGATTATTGAAAGGGTTTACAAGGTGGTTGTTACCATTTTCGTTTCCCGATATACTCGGCGATTTCAATGAGCGAGCGTTTGTCCGGTACGTCCGGCAAGCCATCGAGACGTTGAATCGCCCGGTTCACGTACCGGTCGATTGTTCGTTGGCTTCGCTCGAGCGTCCCGTTGCGCTGCACTTCACGAACGAGCGTATGGGTCGTCGCGTAATCGGACGACTGGTTGACTTGCTGCAACCGACCAAAGAATTCAGGGTCTTCCGCTGAATAGAAGAGCGGCAACGTTTTATGGCCGTGCTTCAAATCTTCTCCGACCGGCTTTCCAAGCTGAAAACTTTTCGCGGTGAAATCGAGCAAATCATCCGTCATTTGGAACGCCATCCCGATGTCATAGCCGAACAGCCGCAGCTGTTTGACGACTTCGGGTGACGCCCCTGAGACGACGGCCCCGGCCGCACAACT
Organism: Exiguobacterium sp. s50; assembly: GCF_018618175.1. Lineage (NCBI taxonomy): Bacteria > Bacillati > Bacillota > Bacilli > Caryophanales > Exiguobacterium > Exiguobacterium sp. s50. The sequence continues at coordinate 173,900 of NZ_JACSLP010000006.1, read as the reverse complement.
CGTCTCAATCAAGAGCGCCGTCTTTCGGGCAATCCGATCGAGATATCGTTTCGGGGACTGGCCCCAGTCGTATTGGTCTTGGATTTGATTGATTTCACCGATACAAATCAGTTCCATCGTGTCTGCCATGATTTCCATCACGCGCGGCGAGTCGACCTCAGAGACGAGTCGAATCGCTTCGCCGAACAACGTATTCCCTGTATACATCGCAACCTGCTCATCGTAACGTTCCATGACGGTCGGTTTGCCCCGGCGAAGTGTGGCGTCATCGATGACGTCATCATGGACGAGCGAGGCCATATGAATCAGTTCAAGACTCGCCGCCACTTTCGTCAAGCGGATGTCTTTCGCTTGCCCGAAACCAGCGCTCAGCAATACGAACGCCGGACGGATCCGCTTCCCGCCCGCATCAAGCAGTTGCTTCGAGACCGCCTCGATGACCGGGTGATCCGTATGGACCCGCGTCGACAAGAAGCGATCAATCTGCTCAATCTCTCGGTTCATGTGGCGATAAAGTCGCTTCAAAGACATCGGTCACCACTTCTTTCCTAGGTGCATGGCACACGCACCGCCGGAGAACGCCTTCACTTCGACTTGTTCGAAGCCTGCCGTCTCGAACATGCGTTTTAGCGTCAACCGGTCCGGGAATTGGTCGGTCGACTCTTGGAGCCATTTGTATTGATCGTATGAGCCGGCGAACACTTTTCCGAATAACGGCATGACCGAGCCGAAATAGAAGCGATACAGTTCGCTGAACAGCGGTGCTGTCGGTTGGCTCGTCTCGAGACAGACGACCGTCCCGCCCGGTTTCAAGACCCGGTGCAGTTCACGGAGCACCGTCATGTAATCCGGTACGTTGCGAAGGCCGAAGCCGATTGTCACGTAGTCGAATGAGTGATCCCCGAACGGCAATGCCATCGCGTTACCATGGATGAGTTCGATCGTCGGATAATCGGCCACTTTCTCTTGGCCGACCGCGAGCATATTCTCGGAAAAATCAAGACCTTTGACGACACCGGTATTACCAGCCGCCTCGGCGAGTTGAATCGTCCAGTCGGCCGTCCCGCAGCAGACGTCGAGACATTTCGCGCCCGGGAACACTTGCATGCGACGCATCGTCGCTTTGCGCCACCATTTATGCAAACGGAAACTGATGATCGAGTTCATCGTATCGTAGCTCGGTGAGATTGATTGAAACACGTCATATACTTTTTGCTCTTTTTCTTTCGGTTGCAATACGTAACATCCTTTCCGTTCTAAGCGACAGCGTGCGCCAGGAGCGTCGTTAGCTGTTCTCGTTGATCTTGGCGCAGTACTGTCGCCTTTCGTTCGATGATCGTTTTTCCGTATGTGGTCAAGTAGGACCGACCTATCACCTCAGAAAACGTTTTAATCAATCCGAAGTTCGCTTCCATCCAAGTCGTGACGGATACGTCCGCATCAAGCGCGAGCGTACATTTCGCCCCATTGACAAGCTGGACCGACCGACCGAAGCGATTGCTATAGTCGGCAGGAAACAGTGCCAATATTTTATAAAATTGAGCCGAGGCGAAATCGCCGGCGAGCACTTTGAGTTGCCGCTCGAGCGAGCCGTTCGGGCAATCCTTTACTTGATCGTGCAGTTCAAGTGCTTGATGTGCAAAATACGTCGCAAGCACGAGCTGACGTTGTTGATTCGATTCGATTTCAATCATCTCGACCATCCAACGAAGTAAAGGCATGTCGACTACGGGTACAATCTCGTGTCTCGTCAAATACGGATGGTTCATGCGTTCTTCGATTTGACGAGCAAGGTCGGTGACAACGGTTTCGTATGTCATCTGTTCCATGCTATCCCCCCTCGTCCTCTTCGTTGTCATTCTGACATAGTATAGCACATTTTTGTCACATTCACGCCATGTGAACTCGCTTTCCGACACAAAAAAAGCCGCCTTTCGGCGACTTATGTATTGCCCATTATTTGACCGCATCTTTAAGCGCTTTACCTGCTTTGAAGGCAGGAACTTTGCTTGCCGGGATTTCGATATCTTCTTTCGTACGTGGGTTGCGACCTTTACGGGCAGCGCGCTCACGAACTTCAAAAGTACCAAAACCGATCAATTGAATTTTATCACCGTTTTGGAGTGCTTCAGTGATAGATTCGAAAGTAGCTTCTACAACTTGTGTAGCTTCTTTTTTCGAAACATTTGCTTTCTCCGCAACTGCTTGGATCAATTCAGTTTTGTTCATCACGATTCACCTCCTCTCACTGAGAGTTTACGGGATTAATCATATCGTACAAACGTTGATATGACAACATTTTTTAAGCAATCGGCCTATATTCGACCCGCTCAGTCAATCAGTTGTTTAAAAACTCGACTTCACCTTGTTCATTAATCGTGTACCCTTGCGAATAAGCCGGAGCGAATGGGGAGTCATTATAGAGCAAATACCGAATGTCCTCACCGACTTTTGGCTCTACATCCGTGTTCTCGAGGGCGGCTTCCAAGTCGGCACGGTAGTCGACAAATAATTGTCCGGTCCCGTCGACATAGATCGGCAACTCGTTTTCCGTGTACGGACTTGGGATACTTGGCTCTTCAGAGACGAAGACGAGATCATAATCAATCGTGAATTGATTCTTTCCGAGCGACCCGTCAAACGGGAACTTGCCTTCTTTGGCCCGGAACGCGTTAATATTCGTCTGTAACTGTTGCAAGCTTTCTGACACACGTAAATCAATGAGTTTGACCTTCGGCTCCGTCTCGGCGTCCACGAGGACGTACAAGAACAGACCGCCTCCTTCGAAGCTGTTTGCCGGCGGGTCGGCTAAATAACCGGGGACGAGCCGGGCGAACTCGATCGGATAACGTTCCATGAGTGGCGTCTCGGCCGGCCTTGTTTTAATCGGCAACACCCCGGTCGTCTCCTTGAACGAGTCGACGGCCGTCTGTACCGACTTCAGTTGGTCTTCATACGGGACGTTATCGACCCGGTTCGAATCTGGGAACATACATCCACTGAGCACGGTCGCCGCCAATAGACTCGCGACCAAAAAAATCCGTTTCACGTCTTATCCTCCTGTCGGTCCTGAAGCGACCACATAAATCATGATGATCGTCCCAAATAAAAATATGACGAATGCGATGACGCGGACGAGTGCCGCGAACCATCCCGTTAGTTTCGTATGGCTGACTGCCACCATGAGCGCGGCGATGGCAAACGCCCCGATGCCCGCAAATGAAATCCACATCTTGATCAGTGACGGTGTCACGTCTATCCCCTCGACTTTCTCTTTAAATCTAGCTCCGTACATTAGTGTAGCAAAAAAAACAAAGGAACTGAACGAAAACGTCAGTCCCTTTGCTCTACGTCGCCTTCGAAATGGAACACTTCTTCCATTTCATGCTTCTGCGGGCGTCTCATTAACTTTTGTACTTCATCGTGTGGGCTCTTACCTTCGAATAACACGTTGTAGAGGGCCTCTGTGATCGGCATCTCGACACCGGCTTCCCGAGCGAGCGTATGCGCCGCCTCACAGGCACGCACTCCTTCCACGACCATGCCCATTTGACCGAGTACATCCCCGAGCTTCTCGCCGCGACCGATCGCGTTCCCGGCTCGCCAGTTACGGCTATGCTGAGACGTGGCCGTGACAATCAAATCGCCGATTCCCGTCAAGCCGGAGAACGACGCCGGGTTGGCACCGAGTTTGACCCCGAGCCGGGCGATCTCGACGATCCCGCGTGTCATGAGGGCCGCTTTGGCGTTATCGCCATAGCCGAGCCCATCCGTCATTCCTGCGGCGAGCGCGATGATGTTTTTAAGTGCGCCCCCGTACTCCGCCCCGATGACGTCCGAATTCAAATAGACCCGGAACTGATCGTTCGTGAGCAACTCTTGAATCTCATCGGCCACGTCCAAGTCCTCGCAAGCGATTGTGATGGTCGTCAATTTACGGACGGCCACTTCCTCGGCATGCGTCGGTCCCGTCAAGACACCGATGGCCCGACGTTTCGACGGGTCGATTTCTTCGGCGATAATCTCCGACAGACGTTTATGCGTCTTCGGTTCGATTCCTTTGGCGGCATGCACGATGACCGCCGGTTTCGTAAGGAGCGCGTTCAACTCACGCGACACCGGACGAATCGCCGAACTCGGGACGACGAGGAATACGATGGAACGATCTTTGACCGCTTCCGCCAAGTCTGTCGTCGCCCGAATCGAAGTCGGCAACGGTGCGTCTTTCAAATAGGTCGCGTTCGTGTGGGCCGTGTTGATTTCATGAACGTGGTCTTCCTCACGTCCATATAGTAGAACATCATGTCCGTTGTCAGCGAGGACGAGCGATATCGCCGTTCCCCAGCTCCCTGCGCCGATGACAGCTACTTTTGCCATAGGAGGCACCCCCATTACTAGTTTTTCTGACGAGCCACGATATGAATCGGTGTACCAGTAAAGTCAAATGCGCGGCGAATCTGGTTATCTAGATAACGTTTGTATGAGAAGTGAAGCAACTCTGGATCGTTGACGAACAACACGAACGTCGGCGGCTCGATGGCCACTTGCGTCGCGTAGTTGATCTTGAGTCGTTGTCCTTTGTCCGTCGGTGTCGGGTTCATCGCGACTGCGTCGACGATGACGTCGTTCAAGACGCTCGTCGAGATGCGACGGCGATGTGAATCAGCCACTTCTTTGACGACCGGCAGAAGTGTCTGCAATCGTTTCGACGTGAGCGCCGACAAGAAGACGATCGGTGCATAGTCAAGGAACAAGAATTCTTTACGAATCTTCTCTTCCATTTTCTTCATCGTTTTATCGTCTTTGTCGACGGCGTCCCATTTGTTGACGACGAGAACGATGGCTTTCCCCGCTTCGTGGGCGAGTCCGGCAACACGTTTGTCTTGCTCGATGATGCCTTCTTCACCGTCGATGACGACGAGAACGACGTTCGAGCGTTCAATCGCTTTTTGGGCACGCATGACGCTGTAGCGCTCGGTAGATTCATACACTTTCCCGCGCTTGCGCATCCCTGCCGTATCGATGATAACGTATTCTTGCCCATCCCGTGTGAACGGTGTATCGATGGCATCACGAGTCGTGCCCGCGATGTCCGAGACGATAACGCGTTCTTCACCGAGAATCGCGTTCGTCAAGCTCGATTTCCCAACGTTCGGACGTCCGATGAGCGAGAATTGGATGACTTCTTCATTGTACTCATAGTCGTCTTTGTCTGGAGCCATGTCGAGCACTTTGTCGAGCAAGTCCCCGAGACCAAGACCGTGCGTCCCTGAAATCGGGAACGGATCGCCGAATCCGAGTGAATAGAACTCATACATGAGTTCGCGCATCTCGAAGTTGTCGACTTTGTTGACGGCGAGGACGACTGGTTTGTTCGAACGGAACAACAAGTTCGCCACTTCTTCGTCTGCTGCTGTAATGCCTTCGCGTCCGTTCACCATGAAGACAATGACGTCCGCCTCATCGATCGCAAGCTCGGCCTGATGCCGCATTTGCACGAGGAGCGGCTCATCACCGACCTCGATTCCACCTGTGTCGATTAAATGAAACTTACGGTTCAACCACTCACCCGTCCCATAAATGCGGTCGCGTGTTACACCGGGCTTATCATCGACGATCGACACGCGATCTCCGATAATCCGGTTAAAAATCGTGGATTTCCCAATATTCGGGCGGCCTACGATGGCCACTGCTGGAATTCCCATATAAACACCTCTCTAACTTTCATTCAATAAGTCTATCGTTTCTAATTGCAACTGTACTATCATATCACAGGCGAATTTCTGTGACCATACAAAAAGAAGCGGGAGTCTGGCTCCCGCTTGAACGATCGTCTTATTTAGAATCGTCCGAGGCCTCGTCACCTGTCAATTCAGAGACAGAGAAACCTCCTTGGTCGCTATACTCGTCAAGCAGCGATTGATCCGCGTCGCCACGTGATGAATCGCTCGACTCGAGCGCACGCATCGACAACGAGATTTTCTTCTCGTCAAGATGGACGTCGAGTACTTTGACGGTTACTTCTTGGCCTTCTGACAAGACTTCAGATGGTGTCGCGATGTGTCGGTTCGCAATTTGCGAGATATGGAGCAAACCTTCAACTTGTGGTGCGACTTCGACGAACGCACCGAACGTGACGAGACGTTTGACTTTCCCTTCAATCACGTCACCTGGCTGAATTTTACCTTCTACCGATTCCCACGGTCCAGGCTGCGTCTCTTTAATCGACAACTTCACTTTCTCGTTGTCGAGGTCAAGTCCAAGCACTTTCACTTTGACTTTATCTCCTTCAGTCACAACATCGCTCGGTTTCTCAACCCGGCTATGCGCCATTTCCGAAATGTGGACGAGGCCATCGACACCGCCGATATCGACAAACGCACCGAAATCTGTGAGACGTTGAACCGTCCCTTCGATGATTTGACCGACTTCAAGCGATTCGAGCGTCTCCGCTTTCTTGGCGCTCATTTCCGCTTCGGCAACCGCTTTATGCGACAAGATGACGCGATTTTTCTCGCGGTCAATCTCGACGACTTTAACCGTAATTGGTTTATTCAAGTAGGATGAGAAGTCTTCGACGAAATGGTTCTCTACGAGCGAAGCCGGGATAAATCCACGGATACCGATGTCAACGACAAGTCCACCTTTGACCTTGTCTTTTACCATGACTTCGAATACTTCGCCGGATTCGAATTTCTCGACGATTTGATCCCAAGCTGCCTCGGCATCAACGTCTTTCTTCGAAACGACCACCTCTTCGTCCGTGACCTTTTTCACTTTGACACGGATTTCGTCGTTAACATGGAGTGATTCGTTTAAATCGTCTAAATGCATGCTTGATACTTCGCTGATTGGTAAAATTGCCTCGGTTTTATAACCGATATCGATCAACGCTTGCTTGTCCTCGATTTTGACAACAGTACCGGTCACAATTTGACCTCGATTGATTTCAAAATCAGGCATATCTTTCATTTCTTCGACCATTCCAACACTACCCCCTCACGATGAGTACAAAAAGGAGCGCCCTAAGGCGCTTACACCTAGTATAAACTTCTTATAATTCGAAAGATTTGTCAAGGTGTTATCAGGTTAGTTCCTCTCCTAGCGCGAGATTAAACCTGAAATTAACGAACGTTCCGTGAATGCTGCATGTACAAGTCACCGATTGTCGTCATAATCAAGTCGGCCGCGATTTGGGCGCTCGCCTTGTCCGCTTTCAAGCCGCTCATGTCGATCGGTTGGCCAATGACGACCTTCAGCTTCGAGCGGAACTTATACGTCCCGATAATCGCCACCGGGAGTACCGACGCGTCCGAACGGAGCGCGAAGAACCCGACGCCGGCTTGGGCTTTGCCGAGCGTACCGTCTTTTGACCGCGTTCCTTCCGGGAAAATCGAGATGACCTCGTCTTCCTTCAATTTTTGCAAGACGACTCGGAGTGCTTGTCGGTCTCCTTCCCCGCGTGACACAGGAATCTGTCCAGCCCGATTCAAAATGTGTTTCAATACCGGCACGTCGAACAACTCTTTTTTCGCGAAGAAACGAAGTTGGCGCTGTTTCGGCATCGCCCCGGCGAGCATGACCGGGTCCCAGTTCGATTGATGGTTCGAACAGACGATCATCGAACCGTCGAGCGGGACGTTTTCGCGCCCAATATACTCGACGCGGAAGCTCAATCTGCGGATGATATTGACGACACCTACCGCAAGACGATACATGCCGAACGGTCCATTGTTGAGCGGTTTCATCGTTTAATCACCTGCTTCATCAAGTGCTCGATCGCCTCGACGACGCCGTCAATCGACAGCTCGGTCGTATCGAGATAATGCGCATCGTCGGCCTGACGAAGCGGGGCGACCTCACGCTCGGAATCGCGTTTGTCGCGCAAGGCGATCTCGAGCTGTAATTGTTCGAGGTCGCTCGGCAATCCTTTCGATACGTTCTCTTCGTGGCGGCGGCGGGCCCGTTCTTCGACCGTCGCGGTCATGAACACTTTCAAGTCGGCGCCTGGTAAGACGTGCGTGCCGATATCGCGGCCGTCCATGACGATTCCGCCTTTACTGGCGAGGTCACGCTGTAAATCCATAAGGGCAGCCCGTACTTCCGGCTGGCGTGCGACGAAGCTGACGTTGTTCGTCACTTCGCTCGTCCGGATGACATCGGTCACTTCTTCCGTGCCATCGAACACGCGTTGACCGTTTTCGGACGGGACGAGACGTAAATCCATCTTGTCGATCATCTCAGCGAGCATCGGACCGTCTTCGAGACCGACGCCGTCTTGAAGCGCGCGATACGTGACGGCGCGATAAATCGCACCCGTATCGATATAGACGTACCCTAGTTTTTTAGCGAGCGTTTTCGCGATCGTGCTCTTGCCGGCCCCAGCCGGTCCATCTAATGCGATTTGTAATGGTTTATTCATAAAAATTGGGTATCGGCTCATCCCGATACCCGCCTCCTCTCGGTCATTTGTTCCGAGAACATCATACCAGTTTTTTAGCGTGAAGAAAATACGGAGCCGGTCCGTTTTCTCGCTTCGAGCTGGGCTCGGAAGCAATAACGTAAAATCGTCTCCTGGTCCCGGTGTGATAACTCTTCAAAGCAAAGCGACAACTCTTGTTTGGCCGTCTGTTCATGGATGCGGACGAGGCGGCTCTTGACGCGGAACGTTTGCGGAATACCTCGGTCGTCATTGATATGGAACGAGACGATCATCGCCTCGTCGACAGCGACCGGGGCTCGATTGGCGATGATGCGCATGCCCCCGGCCGAGACGTCGAGTGATGTCGACTCGAACGATGGGAACGCTTGGCCGTCTTCCGCAGACACGGTCACGTGAATCATCTCTGGCACCCGTAAATATTCACGGCGCTGGACTCGTTTGATTTTCTTCTCATCCGGCACTGGGAACGCATAGCGAAGCGTCAACTGCGCATCGCTCACGCGTCTCGACACAACGGTATCAAAGGCGTACAGTTGCTCTTCTCCTTTGAAGAAATAGACACGCATCGATTCGTCTTCGTGCAAGAAGAACGTCTTTAACGTATCCGTTTCACTCGGGGACTCGATCCAGACGACTTGATCGTTAATGGCTGCGATCTTCGTCTTTCCTTCTTTTCTCCCTTCGACTTCCACCCGTAACTCTTGACCTACTTTTAACATGAAACGATTCCCCTTTATTCTATTTATATTGGCGATGATTGGAACGATTGGCGGTACGGACGAGCAATAAGGCGACCATCCATAAGACGACGATATAGACGACAGCCGGAACTTTGTTCATCGGTTCGACGAGCAAGATATAGTCGAACATCCCATGCAACAGCGTGGCAGCCATGACGGCGATGAACAACCAAAACCGCTCGTGGTTGGAATGTTTGGCCCGGCCGAGACAAAACCCCATGACGACGGCGAACAGCGCGTGGCCGCTCACCGGCAGCACGGCGCGCCAGATCGCGATTTCGATTGAGTCGTACACCCATAAATATAGAAAATTCTCTAACGTGGCAAAGCCGAGTGAACAGGCGACCGCATAGAGAATCCCGTCGTAGTAATCATCAAAGACTTTATGTATGTATATTGTATAATAAATCATGAACCACTTAAAAAACTCTTCTAATAGCGCGGTGGCCACGAACGCCTTCCAAAACGGGCCCACGAGCACCCCTTCTTCCACGAACGCATACTGGACGAACATGATCGGAAAGACGAGAATGGCCCCGGCGACGAACGACCGGATCACATAGCCGAGCGGTTCCGCTTCTAGTTCATGCCGGAGATAGAAGTAGGAAAGAAGGGCGAACCCTGGCGCAACCGCAGACAAGGCGATTGCAATCATGATGCATCTCTCCTTTCTCACGTTAAGCATACACTGAAATAGAGGAAAGAAAAAGTAGGTCACGCCTAGAAATTGGAAGAAACGAACAAAAAAGTTGGAGGTCTGTTATGAATCATTTATTACTCATCCACACCGGCGGCACAATCGCCATGTCCCAATCGGGGTCGGGACATGTCATGCCGAGCGAGGTCAATCCAATTGATGCGACGTTGCCGAAAGCGACGGATATCGCCAACATCACGACGAAGCACTTTTCAAATATCCCGTCCCCGCATATGACGCCTGAAAAAATGCTCGAGCTCGCCCAGTTCATCAATCAACAGTTGACGCAAGACACATATGACGGGGTCGTCATCACCCACGGGACCGATACGCTCGAAGAGACGGCGTATTTCTTACAAATTACGCTCGGCGCCCCGGTCCCGATCGTCTTGACGGGGGCGATGCGCTCGTCGAACGAGGTCGGCTCCGACGGCGAATTCAATCTCATCACGGCGCTTCGGGTCGCCCAAAGTGATGTCGCGCGAGGCAAAGGCGTGCTCGTTGTCTTCAACGGTGAGATTCATTCCGCCTTCAACGTCACGAAGACGCATACGTCCTCGGTCGACACGTTCAAATCGGTCCACTTCGGAAACGTCGGCATGGTGACGAAAGACCATGTCCTCATCTATAGTCAGCCGACGACGAAGCAACCGAAGATGATTTCGACGATCACGAAACGGGTCGCGGTGCTAAAAGTCGTCGCCGGGATGGACCCGGATTTGATTGAGGCGGTACTTGCTCTCGGTTATGACGGGCTCGTCCTCGAAGTGCTCGGTCAAGGCAACGTCCCGCCGTCAATCGTCCCGGCGCTTGAACTGCTCGTCGAACGCATACCGGTCGTCATCGTCAGCCGTTGCTTCAACGGGATCGTGCAAGACGTGTACGGCTACGTCGGCGGTGGCCAGCAGCTCAAAGAGATGGGCATCATCTTCTCGAACGGGTTGAACTCACAAAAAGCGAGACTGCGTCTCCTCGTCGAACTCGAGTCTGGGTCGTCGCAAGCGGTCATGGAGCACAGCTTTAGTTTCCAACAATGAGTTGGCGACTTGCCAACCGTTTCGTCCTTCCATACAATGAGGGATGAGGTGATTTCATTGAATAAACACGCTATCGTCGTCGGCGCCGGACCATGTGGGCTGTCGGCTGCGATTGAATTGGAACGCATCGGCATCTCGTGCACGATTATCGAGCGCGGCAATATCGTCGATGCCATCTATCGGTATCCGACCCATCAGACGTTCTTCTCGTCTGCTAGTTTGCTTGAAATCGGGGATATCCCGTTCATCTGTAAAGATTTGAAACCACGACGTCAAGACGCACTCGTCTATTATCGGGAAGTCGTCAGCCGGACCGGGCTCGATGTCCATCCGTTCGAGACGGTCGAAGCGGTCGAGCGGACCGAGGACGGTTTCGTCGTTCGGTCCCGACACGACCGGGACGGTGCCAAAGAGCGTCAGGCCGACTACGTCATCTTGGCGACCGGCTATTACGGACGCCCTCGTCGACTTGACGTGCCTGGTGAAGAGCTTCCCCACGTCGCCCATTACTTCAAAGAGGCGCATCCGTTCTATCGGCAGCGCGTCACGGTCATCGGCGGGAAAAACTCCGCCGTCGACGCGGCCATCGAGCTTGAGAAGGCCGGCGCCCATGTCACGGTGCTCTATCGCGGGGACGGTTACAGTCCGTCCGTCAAACCGTGGGTACTGCCGACGTTCGACTCGCTCGTCCGTCACGACAAGGTGCGACTCGAGCTCGAAGCGGAGATCGTTCGGATCGAACCGCATCATGTCGTCTATCGTCAGCATGGTGAAGAACATCGACTCGAGACCGACCACGTCCTCGCCATGACGGGCTACTTGCCCGACCATGGGCTGTTCGCCGATGCCGGGGTCCAAGTCGATGAAGAGACCGGTGTGCCGGCATTTGACGAGACGACTTACGAGACGAACGTCGACGGCTTGTTCATCGCCGGTGTCGTCGCTGCCGGAAACGATGCCAATAAGATTTTTATCGAGAACGGACGTTTCCATGGCCAAGCGATCGCCGAGACGCTTCGGGAGCGCAACGGTGTCACATTATAAATAAAGAGAGGGAGGACCTGGTTTCAGGTCTTCCCTCTCTTTTGTTATACCCAACCGCGGAAGCGCGACGCTTCTGCCATCTTGCGCACACCGACCATATAGGCGGCGAGACGCATGTCGACCTTACGCGCCGACGAGGTATTGTATACCGTATTGAACGAGTGGACGAGCACTTTCTCAAGCTTTTCTTCCACTTCCTCTTCCGTCCAATAGTATCCTTGATTGTTTTGAACCCATTCGAAGTATGAGACCGTCACCCCACCGCTCGAAGCGAGCACGTCTGGGACAAGCAGGATGCCACGTTCCGTCAAGATGCGGGTCGCTTCGTTCGTTGTCGGTCCGTTCGCGGCCTCGACGACGATGGACGCTTTGATGTTGTCGGCATTGTCCTCGGTGATTTGGTTCTCGATCGCGGCCGGGACCAAAATGTCGCAGTCGAGTTCGAGCATCTCTTTGTTCGAGATCGTGTTCTTGAACAAGGTCGAGATCGTCCCGAACGAGTCACGACGGTCGAGCAGGTACGGGATGTCGAGACCGTTCTCGTCATGGATGGCTCCGTACGCATCGCTGACGGCGATGACTTTCGCTCCGGCGTCATGCATGAACTTCGACAAGAAGCTACCAGCGTTGCCGAACCCTTGGACGACGACGCGGGCGCCTTTTAACTCGATCCCGCGACGAAGCGCCGCTTCTCGAATCATGATGGCGACACCTTTTGCCGTCGCCGTCTCGCGACCGTGCGAGCCACCGAGCACGAGCGGCTTCCCGGTAATGAATCCTGGTGAGTTGAATTCATCGATCCGGCTATACTCGTCCATCATCCATGCCATGATTTGCGAGTTCGTGAACACATCCGGTGCCGGGATGTCTTTCGTCGGTCCGACGATTTGACTGATGGCCCGAACGTAACCACGGCTCAACCGCTCAATTTCACGGAAACTCATCTCACGCGGATCACAAACGATTCCACCTTTACCGCCGCCATATGGAAGGTCGACGATGCCGGCTTTCAAGCTCATCCAGACCGACAACGCCTTCACTTCGACCTCGGTCACGCTCGGATGGAATCGGATTCCACCTTTCGTCGGTCCGACGGCATCGTTATGTTGCGCACGATATCCTGTGAAAATCTTGGTCGATCCATCATCCATCCGTACCGGGATGCGGACGGTCAACATCCGAAGCGGCTCTTTCAAGAGCTCGTACATCTCTTCTGGATACCCGAGTTTATCGAGCGCCTCGTGTATCACTTCTTGTGTCGATTCAAGGATGTTTTTTCGTTTTTGATGACCTTTTTCTTGATCCGTAATCATGAAGGTTTCCTCCCCTAAATTGTCGATTCTCCCCCAAGAATCAACCTCGTATTCGTTTAAAAGTATATCTGATACGCGCCCAATTTGAAAGGCTTTTACAAAAATAATGAAAGCGTTTTCTAAAACGAAAAAAGAAGGGGGTGCCCCTTCTTACTTTTCAAGTGCGAGTGCGATGAATCGCTCTAACAGTTCACCGTACGAGATGCCGACGGCGCGGGCGCTGTCCGGGAACAAGCTGAGCGGCGTCATGCCAGGCAGTGTGTTCGTCTCTAAAATATAGGCGAGCCCGTCTTCTGACACGAGGAAGTCTGAGCGGGAATATCCGCTGCAGCCGAGGGCACGGTGCGCTTGAATCGCGGCCGCCTGAACTTCTTCGGTCAACGAAGCCGGCAACTCGGCCGGACAGACGTGAATCGATCCACCTTCTGAATACTTCGACTCATAGTCATAAAACTCGTTTTTCGGGATAATCTCGATGACCGGGAGCGCGGCTTCGGCGCCATGGTTTCCGAGTACAGGTACCGTCAATTCACGGCCTTTAATATATTGTTCGACCAAGACGGCCGTATCGCAGGCGAACGCTTTGTCGATTCCTTCACGGAGCATCGTTTCGTCCATCGCGATCGTCAATCCGTTCGAAGACCCTTCTTGGGCCGGTTTGACGACACATGGGAATTCACCGCCCCACTCTACGATTTTCGCGTCGATATCGTCCCCTGTCTCGATGAGGACGTCACGGGCGATTCGGATGCCGGCAGCGGCGAAGATGATTTTCGCACGGGCTTTGTCCATCGCGAGCGCGGACGCCAACACACCAGACCCCGTGTACGGCAAGCCCGCCATCTCCAAGAGCGACTGCACGCGTCCGTCTTCACCGTACTTGCCATGCAAGGCGCTGACGACGACGTCGGCTTGAAGCGTCAACAGTTCATTGGCCCGGTCCGGGTGAAAATCAATCGCCACGACGTCGTGACCCCGTTCTTCGAGCGCTTCAATCATTCCTTTACCACTCGTGAGCGACACTTCCCGCTCACCTGATACACCACCATATAATACCGCGACTTTCATCAAATCTCTCCTTCAGCTAGCTACTCCAAAATTCAAGTTTTATCATACCATGTGTCGGCCGAAAACAATAGAAACAGAACGGTAAAAAGCCGTACTTACGCGAACGTATCGTACAGCTGTTTCACGGCCTGTTCAGTTTGAATCGTCTTCCCGTACTCCATCATGACGTACGGACTGACGGTCGTCGTCCGACCGTACTCCGACAAGATGGCGGCCAGTCGTTCTTCCACGTCTGGTTTGAGCACCTCGACAAAGTGCAGATAATATCGTCCCTCGTAATGATAGAACGCTCCGCCTTGCTCGGTGTCTCGCATATGTGGGAACAAGCGAATCGAGGCGTTGATGACGTCCTCGATATCGTCAAATTGATAAATCAAATGATGAATCACGTCGATGGTGAGCCGAATCTCGACTTGCTCTTGATCCGATTCCGCTACGGGCGCATCGACTTTCTGGACGTCGATGACGAGCCCGTCACGGGGAAACATCGTCACGTTCAAGTCGACGGTCCCTTGCGGCATGAAGCCAAATTCCGCTTCCGCCGTCTCAAGCAATTCCCGCCACAGGTCTTGACCGCTCTCCCCCACGATGGTATCGATGGCGATGCCTCGAGTGGATAGGTCGCTCGCGGTCAAATATACCCTTAAATGTTCTTTTGTTTGCTTTTCAAATCTCAAACGAAAACCTCCAAAGAATAATCAATCCTACTTTATAAGCTACTCCCGTTTGTTCGAGCTGTCAAATAGTTGACAACCACTCGGTCCACGCCTCGGGCGTGTCCCCGAGGAAGGCCGATCCGAATTCGGACGCTTGAAGGCTGACCGCGTAACCACCGGCCCCGATGACGAGGTTCGGGTGGTCGGCTTGGATGAACTGCATCGCGTCTTTCAGGCCATCGAGATGTTCTGTCAACGTACATGAGAAAATCAGACACTTGGCATCGATATCGTGCAACGCCTCGTTCAAATCCTCTTTCGGGAATCCCGCACCGAGGAAAATCACGTCATAACCGTATTGGCGTAAGTAAAGCGTCACGAACAAGAGCCCGATCTCATGCATCTCGCCCGGGGCACAGACGCAAATGATGCGCGGCAAAAAGGGATTCATCGGCATTTGAAGCGACAACGTCGACAGGCGGGCACGCAAAAAGGCCGTCGCAAAATGTTCATGCGCAATCGTAATCGTCCCATTCTCCCAACGCGTCCCGATTTCCATCAATAACGGACCGATGATATCTGTCGTAACCTTTTCAAAACTAAACGTATTAAAGGCACGATTAATCAAATCGTGCGCCTTACGTTCATCAAATGAAAGTAACGCCTCGAGCAACCCGTCCATGAGCTCCTCGTCATAAAGGCGGGCAGGCTTCGGCTTCGGGGCTTCATGTAGCTGTTGAATCGCTTGGGACACGGTCAATCCTTCCCGTTGTTTTTCAACGACCCATTTTATCTTCTCGACGTCTTGGTTGGAATACAATCGATGACCCGAATCTGTCCGGCTCGGAACGATGAATTGATAGCGTCGTTCCCACGCCCGAATCGTGGTCGGGTTGACTCCGGTGAGTGACGCGACCGTCTTGATGGAGTACTTCGGCACAGCAGCCCCTCCTTTCCTACTAGTTCTTCTCTTTCAGTATAGACCCATCTGTACGGCTTTACCTGTTTTATTGTGCAAATCTTGTGAGAAATTGGTGAGATTGTGCATATTCACAACCTCGGGCATGAAATCATAAAAAAAATACGACGTTCTCGTCGTATTGTTTAGAAAAAGATGTCGTGACGACCTATATATAAAAATACAAGAATAATGGCAAACATCGTCAGTGTCAGCATCATGGCGAGCGGTCGCTTCAGCCAGTTGTCGTTCAATTTCTCTTTTCGCTCATGCTCTTGCCGTTCAGCGCGAGATGGCAACGTGTCCACCACTTTTTCACGAAGTGAGTCCGCTTGGTTCCGATGTCGCAACGTGTGCCCTCCTTTACCTTTTTTATCATTTTACTATGATATCAATCAAAGGAAAAGATACGAGCCAACCGATGTTTCCAATCTGTCACATTTTTAGACACAAGTTGCTCCGACGGCGGGAACACGATTTCGCCGCAGATGTCACAACAATCGCTTTGCTTGACCGGTTGCTCCGAGAAATAATTTAACAAATAATCGCGCCGACACGTCTTGATGAGGGCATAGTCCATCATCTGTCCGAGTTGACGATACCGGGCCCGCTTTCTATCTTTTACCCAATCCACCGCCTCGGCAAGCGTCCGCTCGGCAAGCATCTGATTCAACAGTCCCCAAACCGGATCTTCCTCGTTCAAGCGCAATAAACGTGGCAACTGGGCCAGGCTCGTGCCATTGTCTCGTTCAAAATAGGCGAGACGGATATCTTTGTCTTTCGGATATTGCTGGTCGATCAAAAACTGTTGAATCCGCTCATCCCCTTCGGCGTATAGCAAGACCGCGAAAGCCGGCTCGCCGTCACGCCCAGCCCGACCAATCTCTTGCATGTACGCCTCGAGCGTGGCCGGGATTTGATAATGAATGACGGAACGGACGTTATCTTTATTGACACCCATCCCGAACGCACTCGTACACACCATGATGGCGACTTCGTCACGTAAAAATTGTGACTGTACAAGGCGCCGGTCCTCGGTCGACATGCCACCGTGATAAAACAAGGCGTCATCGAGATGGAGGGCGAGCGCTTCGGCCTCACGCCGTGTCGCTGTATAGATGACGGCCGGTTTCGGCACGTCGTGGACGAGTTCGCTCAGACGGCGCATCTTATCTTCTGACCCGAGACGTTCCACGATGAGGCGAATCTCGGGACGGTTCGCCGAGTGGACGAACTGCGCCGGCGAGAAGAGCGCCAGTTTCTCGACAATATCTCGTTTCACCGTCTCCGGTGCGGTCGCCGTGACAGCCATGCACTGCGGACTGCCGAGCTGCTTGCGCAGTTCACCTAGGCGCGCATACTCCGGGCGGAACTCATGGCCCCACTGCGAGATACAGTGCGCCTCGTCAACGACGAGCATTTGAATCTTTGTGCGCGCCAGCGCCCGTGTCACATGGGGCACGGCAAGTTGCTCCGGCGATAAATACAAGAAGCGGTACCGTTTCAAATGGTTTAAAATCTCTTGCTTCTCTTCGAGCGTCTCCATCGACGTCAATCGGGCAACCCCACGTTCGCCGCGCTCGCGGATATGGAGCATCTGGTCCTCGATCAGTGACAAGAGCGGCGAGACGATAATCGTCAAGCCGTCGTTCTTGATATAGGACGGGAGTTGGAACGTCAATGACTTCCCGGCCCCGGTCGGCATGATGGCGAGCACGTCTTGTCCATCGGCGACCGCATCGATCACCTCGCGCTGTCCCGGACGGAAACTGTCATAACCGAACACCCGCTTCAACGTCTTCTCAAACAAATGTCTCACCTCGTTTCAATCGTGCGAACACCAATCGGATTTGATAATAACTGATCCCGTCGATTTGTTCAAAAATCGGTTTGAGCGCCCAGCTCGATTCGTCACGCAGTTGCTCGACTTGCTTGATTTGCTCGAGCGGAACAAATTGATCGAGCGGAAATTCGTCTAAATACATCGCCATCTCGACGACGTGGTCTTCAATCGTACTAGTGCGCAACCGCCGCTGTGACTGGACTTGTTGGAACGATCGACCAGCCAAGAACTGTTCATACGACCCTCGCGCCGATAAGGTCATCCGTTCACTCGATAAGCCGTGGGCGAATCCTAACAGTTTCGCATCTCGCGGCAATTTCCAGAGGAGCGCATTCCACCCGGCCAAGAAGTAGAGTCGGGCCGTCCGTGCATCGACGTCGAGGAGGGCCGCGATTTGTTCATACGTATACCCGGTCTCGAACGCTCCCGTGAACCTATAAACGACGGCGGTCGCATAAGGGTCGCCGATGTCTTCAAGCGCCGTCTCGAGCTCGTGATGGAAACTTTGAATCAACGGTCGCCATTCGCGTTCGGTCCGCACGATTTGTTTGACCCAACGTTCGGCCAGACGATCGGCCTGGACCGGATAAAACGTCCGCTCATGCTCGAGCGACATGAACGTCTGCACGAACAGGCTGAGCCGTTTCCATGTCATCGTCGTATAGTCCCGGTACTCGCCGCCGAGACGGTCGAACAAGTCGCTGACGGCCTCGGGCGAAGCGAGCATGGACCCGGCTTCGGTCAAGGTAAAACTCGAGCGGTTGAGCCAACCTCGCTTCTCGAACGAGGCGAGCAGTTTCTCATAGTCGTACTTCGTGTAGGGGAACAAGCCAAAAATCGGTTCCAAATCATAAAAAAAGGCATCTTGCAGCGTCGTCGCCGATCGTTTCCCGTTCAACACATGAAACAAACTGCGCTCGCTACGTTCACCTTTCAAGCGTTGGATGGATAGTAATAACACCCCGTCCGCTAAATGAACCATCGTTCCACCTCCTTGTTAAAATTATGCTTCCAAAACGTTATTCGTTTCCTCATTGAAATATTTGGGTATGTAGACTACAATTACTCATAGTCAGTAGAAAATCATTTCTATGCAGAGAGACGAAACGTATGGAGGGTTACAAATGGCAAAATTTACGATTGTTGATAAAGATACATGTATCGCATGTGGGGCCTGCGGAGCAGCTGCCCCAGACATCTTCGACTATGATGACGAAGGCCTCGCGTTCAACTTGATGGACGACAACACGGGTACGATTGAAGTCCCGGATGAGTTGTATGAGGACTTGATGGACGCCTTCGAGGGCTGCCCGACCGACTCAATCAAAGTCGCAGACGAATCATTCGACGGCGACGCACTCAAGTACGAATAAGGGAGACATGTGTGCCATCTCGGCGCACATGTCTTTTTTTAACGTGTCGCTTTGCGGAAACCGGCCTCCCGCGCCTCTTTCTCTGTACAGAACATCTCTTCCGGGATCGTGCGCTCATAGCTCGCCCCGCCCGGAACGTGATAAATCTTCTCTCCGTCCCGATTGATATTCCCTTTAATGTCACATCCATCCGTGTCTCGTTTCGGCTGGGCCGGCTCGGTCGCCTCGTAGTCGAACCCGTTGCCGGTCACATAATCCTCGAGACTCCAAATCCCGAGCAATTCCTGACGCGCGGCCTGTTCGACGTCCCGGAACGCATCGATGTGTTGCGTGTTCGGCGCGTATACATAGGCGACGCGCGCCAGACCGCGACGTAACAATTCCTCGTTCAGCATCGCATCATCGTACCAGACGTAGGCGAGTGTCCGTTGATAGCGATCGTAGCACCCGACGTCATACTCCAGTGTGATCGTATCCCCTTCTGGTAGCCAACGCTCGACGAATGATTTTGCATCTTCTCCGAACGGTTGTACCGGCAACGTCGGATGACTCGTCTCTGGCGTATCGACGAGCAAGAGGCGAATCGATTCCGTCGCCCCGTTCTCAAACTCGACTTTGAGCGTATCCCCGTCGATGACGCGGTCGAGCGTGACCGTCTCAGTCTTGCCGAGCGGCCGTGCGACTTGTTGCGTGACCGACGCCGACGGAAAGTCGGCCTCGAGTTCGACGAGCGACTCCGGCGGGTCGATTTGTTCAGCGAACCAGTCATCGACTGAGCAGCCTGCGAGCGAGATGCTCAGCACGACGGCAATCAGCAGTTGCCACCATTTTTTCAATTGTCTCACCTCTACACCAGTATAACAAAAAAGGTTGTTTGACTTAAGCGTCAAACAACCTTGGTGAAATGGACATTTGTCCTTTTGGTGATTAGCGTTTCCCTTTAATATATGGGATACCGACTGATTTCGGTGCATCCGCACGTCCGACGACACCCGCGAGGGCAAGAATCGTAAGCGCATACGGTGCAATCAAGAGCAACACTTGCGGCACGTTGCTGATGACCGGCAAGTTACTGCCGATGATCGACAACGCTTGGGCGAAACCGAAGAAGAGGCCGGCTCCGAGCGCGCCGAGCGGGTTCCACTTCCCGAAGATCATGGCGGCGATGGCCAAGAAGCCTTGACCGACAATCGTCGTCCCACTGAAGTTCGTCGTGACCGTGACGGCGTAGACCGCACCGGCGAGACCGCCGAACGCACCTGAGAGCATGACGCCCATGAAGCGCATTTTCGTGACGTTGATTCCCATCGTGTCAGCTGCCATCGGGTGTTCCCCGACCGAGCGCAGACGAAGGCCGAACGGCGTCTTGAAGATGACGAACCAGACGACGAACGCGAGCGCGATGGCGATGAACGACGTGTACTGGACGTTGATGAAGAACATACGAAGCACCGGGATATCCGATAAAATCGGCACGTTCTCTTTCGCAATCCGAAACTCGATGAAATCGGTTTGTCCTTTGTTGTAGAGGACACGGACGACGAAGATGGCGAGACCGATCGCAAGCATGTTGATCGCGACCCCGAGCACCGTTTGGTCAGCACGCCAAAGGATGGCCGGCACTGCCAAGAAAAGTGAGAAGAGTGCGCCGACGACCATGGCGACCAAGAGCGAGATCCAAGGACTGAGACCACCAAGCCCCATCTCCGTCAACGTGAGCGTCGTGATGATTCCCGTGGCGGCACCGATGACCATGATGCCTTCCAAGGCGATGTTGACGACACCCGAACGTTCACTGAAAATGCCGCCGAGCGCCGCGATGATGAGTGGAGTCGCATAGGCCAACGCGACCGGAACGACGATATAGAGGACTTCTAAGAAGCTCATTTTTTCTCCACTCCTTTCTTACGATTTCCTTTGAATTTGTCAATCACGTAGTTGAACGCATAACCAGACGCCACGAAGATGACGATGGCGGCGATGATGACTTTGACGAGCTCGGACGGAATGTTGGCGCCGAGCTGCATCGCGAGTCCACCGATATTGAGTCCGGCGAACAAGATGGCTGCCAAGACGACACCGATGGCTGTGTTCGCACCGAGAAGAGCGACGGCAATCCCATCGAATCCGACTCCAGTGAACGAAGCACTGAGCGTCATCCCGTTGAACGTACCAAGACCTTCCATCGCTCCAGCGAGTCCAGCGAACATACCCGAGATGACGAACGATAGGATGATGTTGCGATTGACACTCATCCCTGCGTATTGCGACGCGTGTTTGTTGAAGCCGACGGCCCGAAGCTCATAGCCGAGCGTCGTCCGTTGCAAGATGTAGTAATAGACGATCGCCGCGAGCACAGCGATGAGGACACCCCAGTGTAAGCGTGAGAACTGCGTCATTTCTTGAAGCCATGGCGACGCGAGCGACGCCGACTCGTTGATTGACTCGGTCCGTTCGTTCGTTACGCCGATGACGCTACGCAAGATCGCGTTCGTCGTGTACAAGGCGATATAGTTCATCATGATCGATGTGATAACTTCATGGACGTGGAACTTGGCTTTCAAAAAACCAGGGACGAACGCCCAGAGCGCTGCCGCGAACATAGCCGCGAGAAGCGCGAGCGGAAGGTGGATGAACATCGGTAAATCAAAGTTGATTCCGACGTAAACGGCTGCCACCCAACCGATTAACACTTGACCTTCGACCCCGATGTTGAAGAGACCGGTCCGGAACGCGAACGCGACCGCTAAACCTGAGAAGATGAGCGGCGCTGCGGCACGAAGTGTTTCTCCGATTGCATATGGGCTTCCGACCATACCTTCGAACAATGACGAGAACCCTTGAATCGGGTCATAACCGCCGATCAGCATGACGATTGCCCCAACGAGAAGTCCCATCAAAATCGACAAGAGCGGGATGAGCAGTCGATTGAATCCTAACTTATTCATACTGTTTCTTCTCCTCTCTTACCGCCGGCCATCAAGAAGCCGAGTTCTTGCTCGGTCGTTTCTTTCGGATCACGAATCCCGACAATCTTACCTTCATATAAGACGGCGACTCGGTCCGCGACGTGTAAAATCTCTTCGAGTTCGAACGAGATTAAGAGGACGGCGCGTCCTTTCTCACGTTCTTTGATGAGCTGTTCATGAATGAACTCGATTGCACCGACGTCAAGTCCACGCGTCGGTTGGGCCGCAATCAACAAGTCAGGTGACCGGTCGACTTCACGGGCGATAATCGCTTTCTGCTGGTTACCACCTGATAAGGCACGGGCTGGCACATCGACCGATGGAGTTCGGACGTCAAACTTCTCAATCAACGCCTTCGCTTTCTCAGCCACAGCTTTATAGTTCATCAAACCACGCTTCGAGAACGGCTCTTTGTAATACGTTTGGAGGACCATGTTGTCCCGAATCGAATAGTCGAGGACGAGTCCGTGTTTATGACGGTCTTGCGGGATATGACCGACGCCAGATTCCGTCACTTTACGTGGCGTGAACCCAGTCACGTCTTTCCCATTCAACAATACTTTTCCAGACTCCGGTTTCTTCAAGCCTGAGATAGCTTCAATCAACTCGGTCTGTCCGTTTCCATCAATCCCGGCGATTCCAAGAATCTCTCCTGAACGAATCTGTAAATCCAAGCCGTCGACGGCTTCAAGCCCGCGACTGTCTTTGACGACGAGTTTTTGCACGTCGAGGACGACTTGCTGTGGATCTGCCTTGGAATATTCCGCATCAAAGTTAACTTCACGCCCGACCATCATTTCAGCCAAACGGTCTTCATTGACCGTCTCATCGATATCGACGGTGCCGATATAACGTCCGCGACGGATAACCGTACAGCGGTCGGCCACTTGCATGATCTCTTTCAGTTTATGCGTGATCAAGATGATCGATTTACCTTCTTCGATCAAACGCTTCATGATTTGAATGAGTTCTTGAATCTCTTGTGGCGTCAATACAGCGGTTGGCTCGTCAAAAATCAAGATTTCAGCGCCGCGATAGAGCGTCTTCAAAATTTCGACACGTTGTTGCATCCCGACCGAGATGTCCTCGATTTTAGCGTCCGGATCAATGCGGAGACCGTATTGTTCCGAGATCTCCATAACTTTTTTACGCGCCGTGGCCCGGTCGACCGTCAATCCACTCTTCGGCTCTGAGCCGAGGATGATGTTCTCGGTCACCGTGAACTTCTCGACGAGCATGAAGTGTTGGTGTACCATACCGATCCCAAGGTCGTTGGCGATGTTCGGATTCTCAATGTTCACTTTCTCCCCACGCACGCGGATCTCCCCGCCTTCCGGCTGATAAAGACCGAACAGGACGTTCATGAGCGTCGATTTTCCGGCACCATTCTCGCCGAGCAACGCATGAATCTCTCCTTTACGCAATTGGAGGGTGATATTGTCGTTGGCAACGAACGTTCCGAACTCTTTGCGAATATTGAGCATTTCAATTACATATTCCAAGAAAGTCCACCCCTAACTTTAAGTAAAGGGAGACCGCATGGGTCCCCCCTAACTCAATGAATTATTTTACTGTTTTCATGAACTCTTCGAACTCAGCGTCAGTCGCTGGAGCCGTGATGTCTCCGTCGATCAACTGTGTGCGGTACTCTTCAACTTTTGTGAGGACGTCAGCTGCAACGTTCTCATCAGATGTTTCAGCAATCCCTACTCCATCGTCTTTCAAAGAGAACTCAACGATTTCGCCTGCAGGGAATTTATCTTCCATTGCAAGTTTCGATACTTCGTAAGTAGCCGTGTCAACACGTTTGACCATTGAAGTAAGCGTTACGTTTTCTGGAAGACCCTCTTCGTATTGGTCACGGTCAACACCGATGACCCATACATCTTCGCCGTTCTTCTTACGGTTTTTCGCTTCTGTGAATACCCCTACCCCAGTACCGCCTGCTGCGTGATACACGATATCAGAACCTGCTCCGTACATACCTGAAGCGATTGCTGTACCTTTTTCAGCTGAGTTGAAGTCTTCAGCGTACTTCACGTCAATTGTTGCATCCGGGTTAACGGCCATGACGCCAGCTTTATAACCGTTCTCGAACTTCTTGATCAAGTCAGACTCAACGCCACCGACGAATCCAACTTTGTCAGTTTTCGTAGTGAGACCAGCGACAACACCGACGAGGAACGAACCTTCTTGCTCTTTGAACGTGATCGATGCGACGTTCGGTGCATCAACGACCATGTCGACGATTGCGAAGTTGTTGTCTGGGAACTGCTCAGCAACTTTTTGGATGTCTTCGCCCATCAAGAAGCCGATTCCGTAAATCAAGTTGAAATTATCGCGTGCCAATTGTTGCAAGTTAGGCTGATAATCCGCTTGTTTTGAAGATTGAAGATATTTGAAGCCTTCGTTCTCAGTCAAGCTGTTGTCTTTCCCGAACTTCGTAAGACCTTCCCAAGCTGATTGGTTGAACGATTTATCATCGACACCGCCAGTATCGGTTACCATTGCTACTTTGAAGTCGCTGCCTTCGCCGCCGCCTTCGCCGTTTGAAGCACCTTCATTGTCATCCCCGCCACATGCTGCGAGCACTGTTGAGAGTGTGAGACCTGCTGCTAAAGCTGAGAGAATCGTTTTTTTCTTGTTCATCGTCGTGTTTCCCCTTTCGGATCATAACAATTAAGGTTGTCATGTCATCAGTAGTCTTTACACCGGTATAAGAAAGCGCTTTCACGCTGTTCCCCAAAAATAACCGTTTCCGGATAAAACGAACGTGCTTAGACGCGTTTGCGAACGACGTGGAAGTCGAAGCGGTCCGCTCGGAAAAAGTTCGCCGAATCGAGCAGCGGTAAGTCGCTCTCATCGTAATGCAATTGCTTTAATGCCAGTAACGGTTGGTCCGTTTGAAGTTGCGTCGAGATTTCCGCGTTCACACTCGGTTCGATGTGCGTGATCGCATAAGCGACCCGACGTCCTACCTCTTGTTCGAGCGCATCAAACAACGACTTACCTTCCGTCAACGCTTTAGGATTCGAGACGAGGTGGGCCGGAATTTTATCGACACAGTATACAACTGGTGTCTCGTCTGCATAACGAATCCGCACGATCCGATAAATCGGCGAGTTCGGTTCGATTTTCAGACGCTCAGCTTCTCTCTCGGTCGCTAGAACCTTTTCGGCCACCAATACTTTCGTTCCTGGTGTCATCTTGGCGCGCATGATCATGTCCGTGACACTGAACAGTTCTTCAATCCCTGAAGTGAACGGGGGTTTTGAACTGATAAATGTTCCGACGCCATGTTTCCGCACGACAAATTTCTCGTCTTCGAGGATACGAAGGGCTTCCCGGAGTGTCGCTCGACTGACTCCTAGTTGCTTCGACAACTCGAACTCTGAAGGAAGTTTCTCTCCTTCACGATAGACACCATCGTCGATATCTTGCTTGATTTTCTCAATCACGCGAAGATAGAGCAAGCGATGATCGAGCTTGATCGACATGGGCCTCACCACCTTTACCTATTCTAACCAGTGCTCAGACATCTGACGTATGAATGTCCTTGCCAATACTAAGTATAGGGATTCGAGAATTAGAACGCAATACTTTTTGTTCGGAATCAGGGAAATATTTTAAAGTGAAGGGATTATGTATACCTCTTAGTCTATAATACCTGTTGTGAAGCCGTTTGAAAAGAAAACGTAAAATGTAAACGGTATTAAAAAATGAAAGCGGTTCAACGATTTTAGTAGTATGTCTTAATGTCTCGAATAGGTCAGATGTGCTATATTAGTTCGTCTCAACATGACGTCGACCTCGATCATCACGTTTGAACAGGATTATCTGAAATTATATAAAAAACGAACGATTAGGATTTTTTATACCTAATCGTTCGTTTTAATGTTTAACCCTCTGGTTGGTTAATGAGCACTTTCCGCGGCTTTGAGCCTTCTGACGGCCCGACATATCCAGCCAGTTCGAGCGAATCGATCAATCGGGCGGCTCGATTATAACCGATGCGGAATCTTCGTTGAATCATCGAAGTGGAAGTCGTCTCTTGCGTCAAGATGAATTGAACGACTTCTTCAAACAATGAATCGTCCGAGTCGATCGTCGTGACTTCCTCTTCTTTCGGCATCATCGCCTCGACATACTGGGCCCGTTGTTGGGCGATGACGTGATTGACGACCGTCTCGACTTCTTGATCCGAGACGAACGCACCTTGGACACGAATCGGTTTGTTCATCCCGTTGGCGAGCATGAGCATGTCACCCCGTCCGAGCAGCTTTTCCGCACCGCCGCCGTCAAGAATCGTCCGGGAATCCGTTTGCGACGAGACCGCGAACGCGATCCGTGACGGGATGTTCGCTTTGATGACACCGGTGATGACATCGACCGATGGACGCTGCGTGGCAAGTACCATATGAATGCCGGCTGCCCGAGCCATCTGGGCGAGACGCATAATCGCGTCCTCGACGTCGTTCGAGGCGACCATCATCAAGTCGGCGAGCTCATCGACGATGACGACGATGAACGGCAGACGCTTCGCGTCCTCGTCATCCGACTTATCGACGAGTTCGTTATAGCCTTCGATGTTCCGGACTCCGTAGCGGCTGAACAGCTCATAGCGCCGCTCCATCTCGGCGACGACTTGTTTGAGCGCTTGGGCCGCTTTCTTCGGATCCGTCACGACCGGCGTCAATAAGTGTGGGACACCGTTATAGACGTTCAACTCGACCATTTTCGGGTCAATCATCATGAGCCGGACCTCATCAGGACGCGTCCGCATCAAGAGCGACACGATCATTCCGTTGATGCAGACCGATTTCCCCGAACCAGTCGAACCGGCGACGAGCAAATGCGGCATCTTGTTCAAGGCGATCGTCACCGTCTCACCGCTGATGCTGCGGCCCAATGCGACGAGGAGCGGCGACTGTTCCCGCTTGACCGGATCGGCCTCGAGCACTTCACGGAGACAGACCGGGGCCACTTCCTGGTTCGGCACTTCAATCCCGATGGCTGCTTTGCCCGGGATCGGTGCCTCGATGCGGATATCTTTCGCCGCGAGCGCGAGGGCAAGATCGTCACTGAGCGAGGTGATGCGGCTCACTTTGACCCCGATATCCGGTTGCAGTTCATATTTCGTCACGGTGGGCCCGAGATGAATCTTCAATACTTTCACGCCGACGCCGAACGATTTGAGCGTTTGGACGAGTTTTGTCGCATTCGCTTTCAAGCGGGCGTTCTCGCCGGACAAATCGGTCACGACCGGTTCACTGAGAATGGTGAACGTCGGAAGCTCATACGTATCCGATACATCCTGTGACGCCGTCATCATCATATCCTCGGTCGGCAGGTCGGCCACTTCTTCCGACGGGGCCGACTCCTCCGTTTTCGGACGTTTCTCGGCGACGACTTTCTCGCTGAACCCGACGATTGGGATATCATGCATCGTCACCGCATCCGCCTCAGGCTCCGCTTCGGCAGGTGTCGATTCCACGACCTTCGCCGGGGCCGGGACAGCCTTCTGACGCTTCACAGGGGCCGGTTTGACCCGTTCCCGGTCGTGCCACTCTTGTTTGATGGCCGTGCCCGTCTCAAGCAGCCGCGAACCCATCGTCCGCCAAATCGTTGGCGACAACAGGGAAATCCCGACAATCATGCAGAGGGCGCCTAAAAAGACAATCCCGAAGTCAGAGAGCAAGTATTGATTGAGTCGATAGAGCGCCCCGTTGACCTCGCCTCGTTCGGCCCCCCATACCAAGTCCCCGAACATGAGAAACGACGTGAACAACAATAGAATCCCGGTCCGTTGCATCGGACGAAACTCATTTAAGAAGACGAGCAACGTGAACGCGATTGCCAAATACGTCAGTGCCCCCCAGCCCCCGAACAACGTCGTCGCGAGAAGCGACGTCTGATTGCCGACCCATCCGAAATCGAACAGGGAAAAGATGAAGGCCGTAATCGACAGGACGAAGGCGATCCAGCCATATGTACGCAGTGGGATGGGCTGTTTTTTCGCACGTCTCGTCGTCGGTCGCTTCCGCTTCACCGGAGTTTTTCTCGTTTTTTGTGCCACCTTAGATTCCTCCTAAAAAAACAAGGCAAAAGTCTGATGACTTTTGCCTTAATCTCAATTCTTTAAATCTCCATGATGATCGGCAAGATCATCGGACGACGTTTCGTCTGCTCGTACAAATAGACGCTGAGCCGTTCGCGGATATTTGATTTCAACTCGGTCCAATCACTTCCAGCTTGGAGACTCTTCTCAATCTGTTTCGTGACGATGCGGTTCGCTTCTGAAATCATCTCTTCCGATTCACGCATATAGACGAATCCACGCGAGATGAGTTCAGGTCCTGAAATCAATTTCTTCTGTTTCCGGTTCAACGTGACGACACAGAGAACGACACCGTCTTGCGACAAGAGACGACGGTCACGGAGCACGATATTCCCGACGTCCCCGACACCGATTCCATCGATTAAGACGTTTCCAGCCGGCACTTTGCGGCTCATCCGGGCTTTGCGGCCCGTGAACTCAACGACATCTCCTTTTTCAACGATGAAGATGTTGTTCGACTTCACACCGACTTGCTCGGCGAGTTTCGAGTGGGCCATCTGCATCCGGTACTCCCCGTGAATCGGGAGGAAGTACTTCGGTTTGACGAGGTTCAACATGAGCTTGAGCTCTTCGGCCGAACCGTGTCCAGAAACGTGTACTTTGCGTTGGTTATAAATGACGTTGGCGCCTGAGCGGAAGAGCAGGTCAATCGTCTTCGAGACGGACTTCTCGTTCCCCGGAATCGGCGTCGCCGCGATGACGACCGTATCGTTCAGGCGGATGTTCACTTGTTTATGGGCGTTGCGCGCCATGCGCGTCAAGGCCGCCATCGGCTCACCTTGCGAACCAGTCGTCAAGATGACGACTTTGTTGTCAGGCAAGCGATTCACTTGTGAAAGCTCGACGAGTGTCTTCGGCTTGAAGCGCAAGTAGTTCAGCTTCTGGGCCACTTCGACGATATTGACCATGCTGCGGCCGACGACGGCCACTTTACGGTCGTTCGCTTCGGCTGCCGCGAACACTTGTTGCAGACGGTGCACGTTCGAGGCGAATGACGCGACGATGACGCGGCCTTCGGCTTGATAGATGACGTCGTTCAACTCGGCGCCGACGAGCGATTCCGAACCGGTTTGACCCGGACGTTCCGCGTTCGTCGAATCCGACAAGAGGCAAAGGACGCCCCGTTGGCCAATGGCCGCCAACTTGTTGAAGTCTGACTGTTTCCCATCGACCGGTGTGTAGTCAAACTTGAAGTCGCCCGTGTGAACGATGGCGCCTTGTGACGTTTGGATACAGACCCCGACACAATCCGGGATCGAGTGGTTGACGCGGAAGAAAGTGATGAAATGATCAGCGATAGTCAATTTCGTTTTGGCGTCAATCAATCGGAGGTCGACTTCTTTCAATAAGCCAGCCTCTTTCAATTTGAGCTCGATTAAACCGAGCGTCAATTTCGTCCCATATACGGGAACGTGTTTCAAATCACGGAGTACGTAGCTGAGTCCACCGATATGGTCTTCGTGACCGTGTGTGATGAAAATCGCGCGTACCCGATCTTTATTTTCTTTCAAATACGTAATGTCCGGGATGACGATATCAATCCCGAGCATCTCATCGCCTGGGAACATAAGGCCGGCATCGATGACGAAGATGTCGTCGTCTAGTTCCACGACGTACATGTTCTTCCCGATTTCGCCTACGCCTCCAAGCGCAAAGACGCTAACGTTCTCTGTCTTCTTCTTTGACACTAACAAAAACCTCCTAGATGTTGCATATTCTGTTTCGTCCACTTATCGCTACTGAATATTGTATCGGAAAACTGCTGATATGCCAACATTTCCGTTCAATCGACGAGAGGTTTCATCACATCGGCAAGCGGCATTGTCGCTTTGTCATCCGGACGTTTCCCGGAAGCGAGCTGACGAATCGACAAACCGAAGTCCATTTGTAAGTGTGGGTAATCCGGAAAACTTCTCCAATCCCCGCCCCATTCGAAGCCGAGCGCCTTGCCGAGCTCCCCTAGTTCTTGCCAATCCGGTTCATCCGACCGATTGTGGTCCGACTCCAAATCATAGTCGGCGCGGTTGTTGTGAATGATGACGAAGTCGACGGCAAGGCCATAGTTATGGTAGCTCTCACCTGCTTTGGCGTTCGTCACGACTTGACCTGGTTTCGAGCGACCTTGGGCGTACAGGGCGTTCTGCTCATCGGCTGAACGGTATCCTGACGTCAGGCGAACCTCGAGACCGAGGCACGAATAGGCTAGCCGCACGAACGATTCACTCCGCTCCCGTACGTGCGGATGCAGTTTGGCGAACGCCTTCTCGCTACGCTCGACGATGACCGCTTCCGAGCGCGAGTTGCGCTCACACATCCCCGACTCGAACGTCGGTTCATCGACCCATGGCATCGGCCCCGGACGTGACAACGTATACGCTAAAAAGATTCCGACTAAAAAAGCCGTCATCGCGAACGTCAAGACGCCGGTCCATTTCATCGGCGCAACCGTTTACGGAGTCCTTTGACGAGCGGTAATCCTGTTTCAAGGGCGAAATAGAGCGGACGATTCAAGACGAGATCGAACTCGCCAACCTTCTCGATCATATCGCTACCCCAACCTGATTTGAACGCATACAGACCCGCATACTCATCATCGGCGTCGGTTCTGCCCGATACGCCACCGAAATCATAGCGTTCGGCCCCGCTCGCCTTGGCCGCTTGCATCATCGTCCATTGCATGAGGTGGTTCGGCATGAAGTCACGGAACTCGTTCGAAGACGCACCGTACAAGTAATACGAGCGTCGGCCGGCTAACGTCAACAGACCGCCCGATAAGACGAGCCCGTTCGGGTACTTGTCGTGCAACTCGTTCAGTTCCGGCAACGCAGCTTTAATCTTTTCAATCTGTTCGCCCGTCTGCTTTTGACGGTTCAACAGACTTGTCCGTTTCTTCTCGACCGTCTCCGTCTCGAGGGAACGTTCAATCTTGCCGAGGTCACGTTCGGCTTTTTCGAGCGTGGCCATCTGTTGGTCGAGCGCGAGCTTCGGTTCGAGTTTCGTCAAGAACAGACGCGCGTCCCCTGGCTGCAGGCAATCGTATAAGTTCTCGAAGTAATCAAGGCCGCGGATGGCAAAGCCGTCCCGCTCGCCTGTCACTTTCATCAACTCCGCGAACGTCTGGAGACCATCGCGACCGACTTCCGTGCAGACGATTCCTTTTCGTTCTGCTAAACGCACGTTATAGCGGAATTTATGATGGAACTTGCCAAAAATCTCTTTCTCGCTCGGACGCAAGTCCGTCTCCATCGTGAACCGAGGCTGGGCGTAATCGAACCCGCCGCCGTATCCTTTATGGTTAAAACCGAGGCTAGCCATTTCCGTCAACAGGCCTGGCACTTCGTCTCGGTCGATATTTGGATCGATTTTCACGGTGATCGCTTTATTCGCTTTGGCGACCCGTTTCGCTTCTTCGGTCAACGCGGTCAACGAAGCCACATCGTCATAGTCGACGACGAAACCGCGCGGCGCGTAGCAAAGCGTGAACGGAAGTTTAGGTACGCGTTTGAACAAGAGTAACGCGACCCCGCTCGTCACACCATTGGTCGCGACGGCGATCCGCTCGGCGAACCAGCCGTTTTGTCGTTTGACGTTGGCCCAACTTGAGAGTTGAAGCAAATCCCCACGGTCATGTGTTTTGACGAACTCGTCATGCTCTTTTTCTGTCAAGGTGATCGGTTGTACTGCCATAAATCATGATTCCTCCGTCTTCAAAATTGTCGCTCGGACGATCGCTTCTTCATCTAGCGGAATTTTCTCATTGCCAATGATTTGATATTTCTCATGTCCTTTGCCGGCCAGGACGACGATGTTATCGGACTCGGCCAATTTGGCCGCGTAGCGGACCGCCTCTTCGCGGTCCCCGATCTCAACGAAATTGTCGTGGGTCATCCCGGCAGCGATGCCGCTCGTGATTGAGTCGTAGGCTTCAAAGCGTGGATCGTCCGTCGTGATGACGACCGTTCCCGCATACTTCGAGGCCATCTCTCCCATCGTCGGTCGCTTCGTAACGTCACGATTTCCGCCTGTCCCGATTAAGAATACAATCTTCTCTTTCGGCACGCCGACGAGCGACTTCAAGCATTGCTCGATGCCGTCGGGCGTGTGGGCGTAATCCGCATAGACGTTATAGCCCGGCACATCGAGGCGTTGCATCCGCCCTTTGGCCGGATGGATCGCTTCGAGCGCCTGGACGATTTCGGGCAAGCGATAGCCTGCCGCGAGCAGGCAACCTGTCGCGAGCAAGATGTTATACACGTTGAAGCGGCCGATGAATTGAACCGTCAACGGATGGCGTTCGCCTTGATAGTTGAGGCAAAAGCTCGTCTCTGACAGCGTCTGAACGATATCTGATGCCGTCACGTCTGCCATCGCGTCAATCGCATAAGTAATTACTCGCGCCCCTGTCATCGTCTCATACAGCTTGCTGTACGGGTCGTCTGCGTTCAGTACGGCGACCTTGTGACGTGACGCCATCTGTCCGAGCTGTGCGAACAGTAGGCCTTTCGCTCGCGCATAGTTCTCGAACGTACCGTGGAAATCGAGATGGTCGTGCGTCAAGTTCGTGAATCCGACGATATCAAAGTCCGTCCCGATGACACGGCCGAGTTCGAGTCCGTGCGATGACACTTCCATCATCACATCGGTCACGCCTTCTGCGTGCATCCGGGCGAGCAACTGTTGTAGCTCCGAGCTTTGCGGTGTCGTATTTTTACTTGGGACGATCGTATCGTTAATGCGGACCTCGACCGTGCCGATCAATCCGGTGCTATGACCGAGCTCGGTGAGGACGTCGCGCAAAATCGTCGTTGTCGTCGTCTTGCCGTTCGTCCCCGTGATCCCGAACAGACGCATCTGTTCAGACGGATACTGATAGAACGCCGACGCTAAGAGGCCGACCGATCGTGTGCTGTCGCGCACGATTAAGTTCGGTACGCTTAACGAGAGCGGACGCTCGCTGACGACGGCTACGGCCCCTTTGCTGACCGCCAATTCGGCATAGTCATGGCCGTCGACCGTATAGCCTTTGATGGCGACGAACAGCGTCCCAGGGACGACTTCTCTCGAGTCGGTCGTCACATGGGTCACTGGGATGGCTTGTAAGTTTGGTTGATTAATCAATTGAATGTGTTTAGCTAAATCCGTTAAGTTCAAGTCTTTCCCTTCTTTCACCTGTTCCTGTCCAAAGTAAAGAATACCTCTTAATCAGTGTAGAGAACTTACAATTCGGTTTCAAGTCAGTCTTCGGACGGAAGGACATAAGATTTGGCAGGGGCGTGGCTGAGCACCTCTCTGATTAAGGCGTTGACACCATGCACATCGATGCGATCGATTTTATCGAGCACCTCGTTCAAGTCCTCGACATCGTCGAGCAGGACGAGGTTTCGACCGTTTCGGTTCATGCGGGCACTCGTACTCTCATTCCCGAGGACGAGCGAGCCTTTCAATTGGCGCTTGCCTTTCTCGACTTCCTCGTCGGACAATCCGTCCGCGATCAATGTCTCGAGTTCGCGCGTCATAATCGTCTCGACTTGGGCGAGCGTATCCGGAGATGTCCCGATATAGATGGTGAACGTCCCGTGGTCATCGAACGTCGTGTAGTACGAGTAAATCGAGTATGCCAGCCCCTCTTCTTCTCGAATCGACTGGAAAAGACGTGATGACATCGTGGCCCCGATGGCATTGTTCATCAAGGCCAAATGCGGCAGACGGTCATCTTTGGCGGCAATCGCCTCAAAGTTCCAACAGAGGTGTGCTTGCTCTGTCTCTTTCTGTTTTTTCATCACGTCACTGTATAAAATCGGAGTCGTCGATTCTTTCGGAGATTCCCCTGATGGGAGGTCGGCAAACCTTGTCTTGACCGCCTCAATCAATTCATCGGTCACATGCCCCGCGATTGAAACGACGACACGATTGCCCGTGTACGTCGAAGCGACGTAACGGAGCAGTTGGTCCCGCGATAGGCTGAGGACGCTCGCTTCCGTCCCGAGAATCGGTTCGGCAAGGATGTCGTCCTTATAGACGGCTTTCGCGAGCAGCTCGTGGACGAGGTCTTCCGGTGTGTCCTCATACATTTTAATCTCTTCTAAGACGACCCGCTTCTCTTTCTCGAGCTCCGTCTCATCAAATAACGAATCGAACAGCATGTCGGCGAGCGCATCGAACGCGATGACCGCGTGCTCGTCAAGCGTCTTCACGTAATAGCACGTATGATCTTTCGACGTGAACGCGTTGACGCTACCCCCGAGCTCATCGAAGAACGACGCGATTTCTTTTGCCGTTCGCGTCTTCGTCCCTTTAAATAACATATGTTCAATCAAATGGCTGATGCCAATCTCGGTCATGTCTTCGGTCCGAGTTCCGGCTTTGATAAAGACACCGGTCGACGTGCTACGGACATCCGCCATCGGCTCAATCACGATGCGGACTCCGTTGTCTAATGTGATCCATTCCATGTTATCACTCCTATGAAAAAGGCCATCGCACCAGACGATGGCCATCATGATTAGTTTGTCGAGCGTGGCGGACGACGGTCTCCGTCACGACGCGGCGGACGGCTGTCACGTGGTGGACGGCTTTCGCGCTGCGCTTTACGTTTTGCTTCGTATGCTTCACGTTCTTCCGGTGATAATCCTTCAAGGATGAGCACTTTGTGTGAGGCATTGACTCGGCCTTTGTCGTCAATCTCCGTCACACGGACTTTGATTGTATCGCCGAGTTTAACGACGTCTTCGA
Source organism: Exiguobacterium sp. s50 (assembly GCF_018618175.1). NCBI lineage: Bacteria > Bacillati > Bacillota > Bacilli > Caryophanales > Exiguobacterium > Exiguobacterium sp. s50. The sequence goes on along the minus strand of NZ_JACSLP010000006.1, from coordinate 138,909 downwards.
CGTTCGCGACACGCTCTAAGCTGAACTCAGAGACGTGGACGAGCGCGTCTTTCCCTTTGAACAATTCGACGAACGCGCCGAACTTCTCGATGCGGCGGACCGTTGCATCGAACTCTTCGCCGACGACGACTTCACGGACGATGTCGCCGATGAGGGCCATCGCCATATCGATGCCATCTTGATCGGTCGACGCGATGAAGACCGTTCCGTCTTGCTCGATATCGATTTTGACGCCCGTTTGGTCGATGATGCTGTTAATCATCTTCCCGCCCGGTCCAATCACATCGCGGATCTTATCCGGATTGATCGTCATCGTCACGATTTTCGGTGCATACTTCGACAACTGCGGACGCGGTGCGTCGAGCGTCTCAAGCATATGATTCAAGATGTGGAGACGGCCTGAACGTGCTTGTTCGAGTGCCTCTTCCAAAATCTCACGCGTGATTCCGGCGATTTTGATATCCATTTGGAGCGCCGTGATCCCGTCTTTCGTTCCAGCGACTTTGAAGTCCATGTCACCGAGGTGATCTTCGAGTCCTTGGATGTCCGTGAGAACCGTGTAATGTTCGCCTTCCATGATGAGACCCATTGCAATCCCGGCAACCGGTGCCTTGATTGGAACCCCTGCATCCATGAGAGCGAGTGTCGAGCCACAGATTGACGCCTGTGAACTTGAACCGTTCGACTCGAGTACTTCCGAGACGAGACGAATCGTGTACGGGAAGTCGGCTTCTTTCGGGATGACCGGAAGCAACGCACGTTCTCCGAGAGCACCGTGACCGATTTCACGACGACCTGGCGCACGCACCGGACGAGCTTCTCCGACCGAGAACGGCGGGAAGTTGTAATGGTGCATGAAGCGCTTGTTCTCTTCGAGACCGATGCCGTCGATGATTTGAGCATCTCCGATGACGCCGAGTGTCGCTACCGACATGACTTGTGTTTGTCCACGTGTGAACAACCCAACGCCATGGGCGCGTGGCAATAAGCCCGTTTCCGACGCAAGTGGACGGATGACTTCCGGGCGACGACCGTCCGGACGAACTTTATCGACCGTGATGAGACGGCGAACTTCATCTTTGACAAATTTATTCAAGATGCCAGACACTTCTTTCAACTTGGCCGGCTCGTCGACAAGGCGCTCTTCGTAGATGGCGACGTACTTGGCAATCACTTCGTTGATTGCTGCATCACGCGCATGCTTCTCTTCGACTTGAACCGCAGCGTTGATTTCTGGACGAGCTGCTTCGAGCTCAGCCGTCAAGGCGTCATCAAATTTCGACACCGTGTATTCGAACTTCGGTTTCCCGACAGCTTCGACGATTTCCGTTTGGAAAGCGACCAATTTCTTGATTTCTTCATGACCGAACAAGATTGACTCGAGCATGACGTCTTCCGGTACTTCGTTGGCGCCTGCTTCAACCATGTTGATTGCAGTTGCCGTTCCGGCGACTTGGAGTTCGAGGTCTGTCTGTTCGAGCTGAGCCGTCGTCGGGTTGACGACGAACTCACCGTTGACGCGTCCGACTGTCGCACCGGCGATCGGGCCATCAAACGGGATGTCTGAAATCGAGAGTGCGATTGACGTTCCGAGCATACCGGCCATCTCAGCTGGGCAGTCCGGGTCGTTCGACATGACGTAAATCATCACTTGGATATCATGACGGAAGCCATCCGGGAAAAGCGGACGGATCGGACGGTCGATGAGGCGCGATGTCAAAATCGCGTTCTCCCCAGGACGACCTTCCCGACGGAGGAAACCTCCTGGAATTTTACCGACCGAGTATAATTTTTCTTCATAGTTGACCGTGAGCGGGAAGAAATCTAAATCCTTCGGCGCTTTCGATGCTGTGACCGTGGCGAGCACGACCGTGTCCCCATAACGGACGAGTGCCGAGCCGTTTGCTTGTTTCGCAAGTTGCCCGACTTCTACAGACAGCGGACGCCCGCCCCATTCTGTAGAAAATACTTGTTTCGTACCTAACATGAACATTCTCCTCTCAAACCTTATCTAGTTTATTATGTAACTCATTCATATGAATGTCTAATGATTTTCCTCCTAAAAAAGAAGAAACGGACTAGGAACAAGTGTCCCAGCCCGTCACATGGTCCGTTCGGATTAACGACGGAGACCAAGGCGTTGAATCAATTCACGGTAACGTGTAACGTCCTTGTTACGAAGGTACGTAAGCAAGTTACGGCGACGTCCAACCATTTTCAAAAGACCGCGACGTGAGTGGTGGTCTTTCTTGTGTGTACGAAGATGATCGTTTAAAGTGTTGATTTGTTCAGTCAATACTGCAACTTGAACTTCCGGTGAACCAGTGTCACCTTGTTTTGTCGCGTATTCCGCGATGATTTCGTTCTTACGTTCTTTTGAGAGTGCCATTGCCTCTCCACCTCCATTTAATAGAAAATTGCCGCGTTGCCGAGCCGACGTTGGTGAATCGATCAGCCAAGCGAAGCGGTGTACTTTGCGTACCAAAATAGGATACCGTACCACCCATCCAAAGTCAAGACAGGATTGCCCGAGCGGCCGTCTCATCTTGCTTGAGTTGGGCGATGAGCGAGTCGAGTCCGTCGAACGCCCGCTCGTCCCGTAAATAGTGCATCCATTCGATTTCGATCAATTGTCCGTATAAATCTTCCGAGAAGTCGAACAAGTGGCTCTCGATTGAGACGTCACCGGTCGCATAGAACGTCGGCCGCCGACCGACGTTCGTCATCGCGTCGAACGTCCGACCGTCCTGAAGCCGTACACGCGTCGCGTAGACGCCTAGACGCGGCATGACATACGATGCGTCCATGACGACGTTCGCCGTCGGGTAGCCGATCGTCCGGCCTCGGGCGTCACCGTGGATGACTTCCCCGCAGATAACGTACGGCGTACCGAGCAATTCGCTCGCCACATCGACATCACCGGCACCGAGCAACTGACGAATCCGCGTCGACGACACTTTTTCGCCGCCGCTCGTCTGTTCGGCGACGACCGAGGTCGTGAAGCGACCGCGCGCATGATACGGCAGCGTCTCCATCGTCCCCTCGCCGAATTTACCGTACGAGTAGTCAAAACCTGCCGTCACATGGACCGCACCGGCACCAATCAAATAGTCATCCACGAACTGTTGTGGCGACAGGCTCGCCAACTCTTTCGTGAACGTGATGACGATGCACCGTTCGACACCGAGTGCGGCAATCCGGTTCAATTTCCGCTGGAGCGGTGTGATGTAACGGACCGCATCCGGTTTGTTCGATAACACTTGTTTCGGGTGCGGGTCGAACGTGATGACGGTCACGGGCACGTCAAGCTGTTTTGCTTGCGCCTGCGCATGCCGAATCACGGCCTGATGTCCGGTGTGGACGCCGTCAAAAAATCCGAGCACCATGACCGAAGGGACCAGGTCTGGTGTCTCAGGATACGTCAGATGGATTGTTTCCATACTTCAATCTCCCCTTTAGTCGATAGTCAACATGACCTCGACAGTTGCGTCTGTTGTTCCGTCAAGCCGTCGATAGAGGGCAAGTGGAATTCCTTCTTCATTATAGACAGTAAACAGTTCAAATTCGAGCGAGACGTCGTTCAAACGACCTCCGTTTCGAATATACCGTTCTCGATTGGCTGGAATCGTCATGGCCGGCCAACGTTTGATGACCTCTTCGAGCGGGATGAGGTGGTTCATTCGTTCCTCGACCGTTTCGAGGTCGGCCAGTTGCTGCAACGTGACGGCGGCCGTTTCCTCAAACGAACCAGACCGGGTCCGCCGTAAGTCGCTCATATGGGCCGGATAGCCGAGCTGCTCCCCGATTTGAACGGCGAGCGTCCGGATGAACGTCCCTTTGCCACACTCGACGTCGACACGGAAACGGCAGACACCGTCTTCGATGACCGGCTCATTCGTCCGGACGAGGCGATGAATCTCGACGATGCGGCGCGGTCGGTCCACCGTCTGACCTTTTCGGGCGTATTCGTACAATTTCTTACCGTTCACTTTGACAGCAGAGAAGTAAGGCGGGATTTGCTCGATTTTTCCTGTCAGCTTCTCAAGGACACGATCGATGTCCGCAGCGGTGAACACCTCGGGACCGACTTCACGCGTCTCGACGACCTCGCCATGGGCGTCCTCCGTCATCGTCGCTGTTCCGATTGTAATCTCGGCGGCGTACCGTTTGCCTTCATCGGTCAGAAAACGAGACAGCTTTGTCGCCCGTCCGAGGCAAATCGGTAGGACACCGGTCACTTCCGGGTCCAGCGTGCCGGTATGTCCGACTTTTTTCGTTTGGAACAATTTACGGAGCTTGAACACACAGTCGTGGCTCGTCATGCCGCTGTCTTTATCTAAAATCAATACGCCAGTTGGTTCCATCTGAATTCCTCCCATCAAAAAAGGGGAGACGCGAGTCCCCCCTTCAATTTATTGGTCGTTCCGATTTAAGTCACGAATCAATGAATCGATATGGCTACCATATGCGACCGATGAATCGTATTCGAACGACAATTCTGGCGTTTTCCGAAGACGGATGCGGCTCCCGATCTCGCGGCGAATAAATGCGCTCGCCTTATCAAGACCAGCTTGCGTTTCAGCCTTCACCGTGGCGTCGTCTCCGAGCACCGTGTAGTAGGCTGTCGCTTGCTGCAAGTCTCCCGTCACATCAACGCTCGTGATTGTAGCGTTCTTCGTACGTGGGTCGTTGACTTCACGGAGCAAGATATCTGTAATCTCTTTACGCATCTGCTCTGCGACGCGTTGGGCACGAATGTTCATACGTGTTCCCTCCTCGCTTTATTTACGTTCGACTTCTTTCATGATGAACGCTTCAATAACGTCCTCCACTTTGATGTCGTCGAACTTCTCTACTTTAATCCCACACTCGTAACCTGTCGCGACTTCTTTGACGTCGTCTTTGAAACGGCGAAGCGTATCGAGTTTTCCTTCGTACACAACAATCCCGTTACGGATGATGCGGACGCCGGCGTCGCGTGAGATTTTACCTTCTGTGACGTAACAGCCGGCAATCGTACCGACTTTCGAGACTTTAAAGACGTCACGGACTTCAACTTGTCCTGTGATTTCTTCAACGAACTCAGGGTCGAGCATCCCTTTCATCGCGCTTTCGATTTCATCGATTGCGTTATAGATGATGCGGTGCAGACGCATTTCAACATGCTCTTGCTCGGCCATCGACCGGGCGTTACCATCTGGGCGAACGTTGAATCCGATGATGATCGCATTTGCCGCCGAAGCGAGAATGACGTCACCTTCTGTGATTGCACCGACACCTTGGTGGACGATGTTGATTTTAACGCCTGCGACGTCGATTTTACGGAGTGAACCAGCGAGTGCTTCAGCCGAACCTTGAACGTCTGCTTTGATGATGACGTTCAAATCTTTGACTTCGCCTTCTTGAATGCGGCTGAACAAGTCATCAAGACTAACTTTAGCCGATTCGCGACGCTGTGATTCGAGGTAACGTTGGTAACGTTTTTCTCCGATTGCACGTGCTTTCTTCTCATCTTCAAACACGATGAACTGGTCACCCGCTTGTGGGACATCGTTCAATCCTGTAATTTCGATTGGCGTCGATGGACCGACTTCTTTCACACGACGACCGATATCGTTGACCATGGCCCGGACGCGTCCGAACGTGCTACCGACGACGATTGAGTCACCGATCCGGAGTGTCCCGTGTTGAACGAGAAGCGTGGCGACAGGACCGCGGCCTTTGTCGAGCTTCGCTTCGATGACCGAACCGCGAGCTGGCATTTTAGGCGTCGACTTGTACTCTTCGACTTCAGAAACGAGCAAGATCATCTCGAGCAACTCATCGATTCCTTCGTCTTTCAAAGCTGAGATCGGTACGAAAATCGTTTCGCCGCCCCACTCTTCCGGTACAAGACCGAACTCTGTCAATTCTTGTTTGACGCGGTCAGGGTTTGCGCCTTCTTTATCCATTTTGTTCACAGCGACGATAATCGGCACGTTTGCCGCTTTCGCATGTGAGATGGCTTCTTCTGTCTGTGGCATGACGCCGTCATCCGCTGCGACAACGATAATCGCGATATCCGTCACTTCGGCTCCACGAGCACGCATCGTCGTAAAGGCGGCGTGACCTGGTGTATCGAGGAACGTGATCTTTTTATCGTTGACTTCAACTTGATAAGCACCGATGTGCTGCGTGATTCCGCCGGCTTCACCAGCAACGACTTTCGTGTTGCGGATCGAGTCAAGGAGTGTTGTCTTACCGTGGTCGACGTGACCCATGATTGTGACGACAGCTGGACGCTCAACAAGCTCATACTCAGAGAAGTCGATTTCTACTTCTTCAAAGTCCGTCTCATCGATGAGTACTTCTTTCTCAACTTCATAACCGAATTCAGTTGCAAGCAACTCAATCGTCTCGTCATCAAGTGTTTGGTTGATTGTCGCCATGACACCAAGACCCATCAACTTCATGATGATCTCGTTTGGCTTTTTATCCATCTTCGCAGCGAGGTCCGATACGCTGAGTACATCATCGTACTTGATGACGTTGCCCATTTCAGACTCTTGCGCTAAACGAGCTGCTTTACGCTGACTCGTTTTCGAATTTGGATCCGCTTCTAATGGCACGGCTGCTTTTGCAGGCTTGCCTTTGAATTTACCACCGCGCTTTTTGTTGCGGTTGTCATTGCGGTTGTTGCCGAAACGGTTGCCACCACGGTTGCCCGCTTGGTTGCTTTGACCGCCAGACGCTTGTGGGCGTGCTTTCGGTGCTTCTTGCTTGGCAGCAGGTTTCGCGTCAGCCGGTTTTGACTCGGCAGACTTCGTTTCAGCTGGTTTCGTTGCAGCTGGCTTTTCTTGCTTGTCAGCCGAACGGTATTTCTCAGGATTGAAGACACGGTCGAGTTGCTTGACCGACTCCTCATCTAAGACAGCCATGTGGTTTTTTACTGGCTTGTTCATTTTCTCGAGCTGAGTAATGACTTGTTTACTTGTTACATTCTGTTCTTTTGCAAATTCATAGACGCGTTTTCCCAAAGCATCCACCTCCGTTAATAGTTAAGAGAGAAGTTGCTTAAGCTTGTTCGCAAATCCGGATTCTGTCACAGACACGACGACTCGCATGTCTTTACCTAAAGCAGCCCCGATTGTATATCGGTCGCTCACTTCAATCAATGGAACACCATACGATGTACACTTGTCGGTAACCCGTTTTCTCGTAGACGCTCCTGCATCTCCGGCAAGGATGACAAGCTTGGCTCGGCCAGTTCGTACATCCTTCAACACAAACTCTTCTCCCATCGTTACTTTCCTCGCACGTGCGGCAAGGCCTAACAATGATTCCCACTGACTCATGATTCGGCTCCTGTGACAGCTTGAAGCAGCTGCTCATAAAGCGCGTCACTCGTCTTGACTTTTAAATGATGATCGAGTGTCCGTTTTTTCTCTGCTAAACGAATCACATCCGCATCTTTCGACAAATACGCTCCACGTCCGTTCAATTTACCGGACGTATCGATGACGACGTCACCTTCCGGCGTCCGAACGACACGAATCAACGCTTGTTTCGGTAACATTTCTTGCGTGACCACACATTTGCGCAAAGGAAGTTTCTTTTGCTTCATGGTCATTCCTCTTCTTTCACCGTTGTCGGCTCGAGGGCGACGTCAACCGAGTCAGTCTGTTCCACTTCATTGTGAACAATTTCTGGCTCCGGTTCAACTTTTTCGGCGTACGTATCATACAAGTCCATGCTTTCTGCATCGGTCTCGCTCTTAATATCGATTTTCCATCCCGTCAACTTAGCGGCAAGACGGGCGTTTTGACCGCGTTTCCCGATGGCGAGTGACAATTGATAGTCTGGCACAACGACCGTCGTCGATTTATTCGGTTCATTGACGTACACGTCAACGACTTGAGCCGGGCTGAGTGCGTTTTTCACGAACTCTTTCGGGTCGTTCGACCAACGTACGATATCGATTTTCTCACCGTTGAGCTCATCGACGATTGTTTGGACACGTTGCCCTTTCGGACCGACACAAGCGCCGACTGGATCGACGATGTCTGAATGAACAGCAATCTTCGAGCGATCACCCGCTTCGCGTGAGACCGACATGACGTCGACCGTTCCGCTCGCGATTTCTGGCACTTCGAGCTCGAACAGACGACGCAACAGACCTGGATGCGTCCGCGAGACTTGAATGGCTGCGCCAGACCCTTTCGTCGTCGAATCGACTTTTGTGACATACACCTTGATGCGGTCATGAATCTGGTACGATTCATTTGGCATCTGCTCGTTCGGTGTGAGCACCGCTTCGATATTGTTTTCAAGACCGATATACAAGTTGCGTGGGTCGAACCGTTCCACAATCCCCGTCATGATCTCGTCTTCTTTATCGACGAAGTGGTTATAGATGCGCTCGCGCTCGGCTTCCCGCATCTTTTGCGTGACGACTTGTTTGGCTGTCATCGCTGCGACGCGACCGAAGTCGCTCGGTGTGACTTCTTCTTTATGGAAGTCCCCTAACTCATAGTTCGGGTCAATCTCATGCGCTTCTTCGAGCGACAATTGTTGCTCGGGATGCGAGAGACGTTCAACGACTTCGAGAAGTGCGAAGACACGAATATCACCGGTCACTTGGTCGAATTCAACTTTTACGTTTTCATTCGGGTTGGCGACGTTTCGGCGGTATGCCGAAATGAGCGCCTGCTCAAGTGCATCGATGATAATCTCCTTCTCGATTCCTTTTTCGTTAGCAATCTGTTCGATTGTTGTGAGTAATTGTGGCCCCATCTTTACCTCTCCTTAACTAAACGTGACCGCTAGGCGGGCTTGTGCAATTTTGTCTACCGGTAGCGATATCGCTTTTTTTCTTGTCTTGATGCGTGTCTCGACGATGGCGGTCTCGCCGTCATATTCCGTCAAAATCCCTTCGAACTCTTTGGCACCTTCAATCGGGGCAAACGTCTTGATATAGACGTTCTTTCCAATCGCGCGTTCAAAGTCGGTCGGCTTCTTCAGCGGTCGTTCGGCACCGGGACTCGAGACGTCAAGATAATAGGCTTGTTCGATCGGATCGCTATCGTTTAGTTTTTCCGAGAGTTGTTCGTTGATGTTGACGCAATCATCTAAATCGACGCCCCCCGGCTTGTCGATATAGACGCGCAAGAACCAGTCTGGCCCTTCTTTCACGAATTCGACATCGACCAATTCCATGTTCTCACGCTCCACGATCGGCAACGCGATCGCTTCGACGACTTCTGTTATTTTGGACACTCTCATCCCTCCTTCTGGCTTTTACATACAAGAAAGGAGTAGGGTTCCCTACTCCTTTCCCTCGTAGTATCCAACATTGTTCGATACCAATATATCATATTTTCCCGGTTTTTCGCAACTTACACCCCAAAATCAAAGAACGAGAGTTGGTTCTCATCCGGGAGGCCTTCGAGACATTTCATCGTATCGAGCGTCTCGACGATTGTCTTCGACAACTTGGCCCGTTTGCGCAAGTCTTCTTTCGATAAAAACTGTCCTTCGGCACGTGCATCGACAATCGCTTTCGCCGCGTTCGTACCGAGACCATCGACGGCATTGAACGGCGGGATGAGCGTGTTCCCTTCAATCAAGAACTCGGTCGCGCTCGAACGGTACAAATCGATGTTCTGGAACTTCATGCCGCGCTCTAACATCTCGAGTGCGAGCTCGAGCACGGTGTGGAGGCCTTTGTCTTTCGCCGTGGCTTCAAATCCTTTTTCACGGATATCCGACATCGCTTTACGCACGGCCTGTGACCCTTTGATCATCGCCGACAAATCGAAGTCGCCGGCCCGGACCGTGAAGTACGTCGCGTAATACAGAATCGGATGATGCACTTTGAAGTAGGCAATCCGGACGGCCATGAGCACGTACGCCGTGGCGTGCGCTTTCGGGAACATATACTTGATCTTCTTACAAGACGAGATGTACCATTCCGGAACATCGTTGGCCCGCATCTCCGTCTCCATGTCTTCCGACAAGCCTTTCCCTTTCCGTACCGACTCCATGATTTTGAAGGCAAATGACGGTTCGAGGCCCGCATAAATCAAGTAGACCATGATGTCATCACGACACCCGATGACGTCTTTCAATTCACACGTCCCGTTATAGATGAGTTCGTTCGCGTTCCCAATCCAGACATCTGTCCCGTGAGACAGTCCCGAAATTTGAACGAGTTCGGAGAACGTCGACGGTTTCGTCTCTTCGAGCATCTGCCGGACGAACTTCGTCCCGAACTCTGGAATCCCTAGCGTACCCGTCTTCGATTCGATTTGTTCCGGCGTCACACCGAGTACTTCCGGCGACGAAAAGATTTTCATGACCGTCGGATCGTCCGTCGGAATCGTCTTCGGATCGATACCGGACAAGTCTTGGAGCATCCGGATGGCGGTCGGATCATCGTGACCGAGAATATCGAGTTTGAGCAAGTTGTCGTGAATCGAGTGGAAGTCGAAGTGGGTCGTCTTCCATTCGGACGACTTATCATCGGCCGGATATTGGATCGGCGAAATTTCGGCGATGTCCATATAATCTGGGACGACGATAATCCCCCCCGGGTGTTGCCCGGACGTCCGTTTGACGCCGGTGACACCCGAGACGAGCCGGTCGACCTCGGCATTCCGATAAATCTTATCGTTCTCGGTCGCATAGCCTTTCACGTATCCGTACGCCGTCTTATCGGCAATCGTCCCGATTGTACCGGCACGATACACATACTCTTCACCGAACAACACTTTCGTGTAAGCGTGGGCGTGTGGTTGATATTCACCCGAGAAGTTCAAATCGATATCCGGTACTTTGTCCCCTTTGAAACCAAGGAACGTCTCGAACGGGATATCATGCCCGTCCTTCGTATACCAAGTCCCGCACTCCGGACATTGCTTGTCGGGAAGGTCATACCCGGACCCGACCGACCCGTCGTCGAAGAAGTGGGAATGTTGACACTTCGGACAGACGTAATGCGGTGGCAGCGGATTGACCTCGGTGATTTCGGTCATCGTCGCAACGAAACTCGATCCAACCGAACCACGTGACCCAACGAGATAGCCGTCATCGAGCGATTTCTTCACGAGTTTATGCGAGATTAAATAAATGACCGCAAACCCGTGACCGATAATCGACTTCAACTCTTTCTCGAGCCGAGCTTCGACGATTTCAGGCAGTTGTTCTCCATAAATCGAGCGGGCCATATCATAACTCATATTCCGGACTTCATCGTCGGCCCCTTCAATCTTCGGCGTATACAAGTCGTCCGGGATGATTTGAATCGACTCGATTTGATCGGCGATCGCGTTCGGGTTCGTGATGACGATCTCGCGGGCGAGCTCGTCCCCGAGGAATTTGAAGTCTTCCATCATCTCTTTCGTCGTGCGGAAATGAGCGTGCGGAAGTTCTTTCCGCGTGTTGATGAAGTTGGCGCCACCTTGCGTCCGAATCAAAATCTCCCGATACGATCGGTCCGTCCGGTCGAGATAGTGGACGTTGCCAGTCGCACAGACCGGCAGTCCGGCCTGACCTGCGACGCGAATGATCCGTTTGATGATTTCACGCAACTCAAGTTCGTTGGCGACAATTTCTTTATCGATGAGATGCATATAGAGCGCCGGCGGATGAATCTCGATGAAATCGTAAAACGCCATCATCTTCTCAAGCTCTTCGTCCGATTTGTTCAGGGCAGCATCGAAAATCTCGCCATTGTCGCACGCCGAACCGATCAAGAGGCCCTCACGACGCTTGATAATCTCCGAGCGAGGCATGCGTGCCATGCGGAACAAGTAGTCGATGTGCGACAAGGAAATCAGTTCGTATAAGTTCCGGAGTCCCGGTTTTTTCGTTTTCGCATAAATCGTCGCATGGAACGGACGAATCTTCGAGACGTCGCTCCCGACTTTCGCGTTCAGCGAGCGATGCGTTTCCATCTCAAACATCTGTTTGGCGAGTTCGAGCAGCTTCATGAGCAAATACGCCGTCGCCTCGGCATCATAGATGGCGCGGTGATGTTGCGTCAACTCGATATCGAATCGCTTCGCGAGCGTGTTGAGACGGTGGTTCTTGAGCGTCGGTAAAATCGTCCGGGCGAGCTCGAGCGTGTCGATGACCGGATAGTCATCCGGCTCGTGTCCACCGCTCCGGAGCGTCGCTTCAAGGAAGCCCATATCGAACGATGCGTTATGGGCGACGAGAATGCCGTCCCCGCACCAATCGACGAACTGCTTGGCGATGACTTCCGGATCGGGCTGGCCATGGACCATGTCATCGGTGATACCCGTCAGTTCAATCGTCGTGGCCGAGAGCGGATGCTTCGGATCGGCGAACGCCTCGAAGCGGTCGATAATCTCTCCGTCCTTGATTTTGACACCCGCGAGCTCGATGATTTTATTGTAGACGGCCGAAAGCCCCGTCGTCTCGACGTCGAAGACGACGTACGTCGCATCGTCGAGCGGGACGTCGGTCGGATGATAGGCGACGGGTACGCCGTCATTGACGACGTTCGCCTCGACCCCGAACAGCACTTTAATGTCATTCTTTTTCCCGGCGTAATAGGCTTCTGGGAACGACTGGACTCCGGCATGGTCCGTGATGGCGATGGCACGGTGGCCCCATTTCGCCGCTCGTGCGACGAGTGCCGATACGTTTGTGACCGCGTCCATCTGGCTCATCTGCGTGTGCGCGTGCAGTTCGACCCGCTTTTCACCGGCCCATTCGTCCCGGACCGGTTCGACTTTCACTTCTTGCAGTTGTGACGCCATCATGCACAGTTCGCGCATGAAGCTGTCATCCTCGACCCGACCGGCTGCTTGAATCCACATGCCTTTTTTGACGGCACTGAGCATACGGTCATCGTCGTCATCGCGCGCGAACACTTTGACGATGAGTGAATCGGTATAGTCCGTCATCTTGAACGTGAAGAGTTTCTTCCCGCTCTTCAATTCTTTCCGTTCGGCCGAGAAGACGAGGCCACGGATGGCGACGCGTCGTTCTTCTTCGATAATCGTCTTGATTGGGACAATCTCGTCTTTAATCAAAGCGCCCATCCGCACTTCAGTGACCGGCTCATCGTTCGTCTCGGTCGACTTGGCGAACTGCGCCGCGAGTGCGAGCTTCGCCTGTTCCAAATCTTCTTGGACGACTTGTTCGCGCAACGCTTGGTTCGCTTCTTCATTTTCTGAGAACAACGCTTGGCATGGTTTTTTCATAAAGCCATAGGCGCTGTAGAGCGCCTGGACTTCTTGGCATAACTCTTTATCGACATAGTTCGCCTCAGGGGCCGAGCGCACCGGGATGAGCAATTTGTTCTGCTCGAAGCGCGGTGCGACCGATGCGAAATAACTGCGCATTGCGCCTGACACTTGGCTCAATTCACTGACGATTCGGGGCCAATAGTCGATATAGTCCTGTTCGCCCCCACCTGACGTCGTCGTGAACCGAGCGTACACCTCGTCCGCGAACGTCGCATAGCGACTCTCGAGCCGGCTCATGAATAGTTGATACACCTCATACGGCAACACGTGTTGCAATTGGAAATAAAACGTCCATGTCCGGCGTTGCTTGTTGACGACGAGTCGTGACAGCTCCGCTCCGTCGAATTGATCCGTTTCGGTCGTGATGCCGAGGTCACCCAAGAGCAATTGCATTTTTTGATTAGCTTCCACGGGTAAGAAGTCCCCCCTTTTATCATTCAATGTCGAAAAATGAAGGTGACGGCAAGAAACCGTCACCTTCATCGATCATTTGGCTTCGTTCAGTTGCGTCGTGATGACACGTGGCAACTCATCGACTGTCGTCTCGAGGACTTCGCCAGTGGCACGTACTTTCACTTCGACGATTCCTTCGCTCGCTTTTTTCCCGACGTTGATACGAATCGGAAGACCGATCAAATCAGCATCGGCAAACTTGACGCCAGCCCGTTCTTTACGGTCATCATACAACACATCGTACGTCGATGACAGCTCATCGTATAAACGGTTCGCGAGTTCGACTTGCGCCTCGTCTTTCGTGTTGATGGCAATCAAGTGCACATCGAACGGAGCGACGCTCTTCGGCCAGACGATTCCGCGATCGTCATGATGTTGCTCGATGACGGCCGACAACGTCCGCGAGACGCCGATGCCGTAACAGCCCATGATGAGAGGTTCGGCCCGACCTTCTTCGTTCAAGAACGTCGCGCCCATCGCTTCTGAATAGCGTGTGCCGAGCTTGAACACTTGTCCGACTTCAATCCCGCGGGCGAAGCGGACCGGACCCGACTCGTCAGGTGCCATGTCGCCTTCGACGACGAAACGGAGGTCGTGATACGTCAAATGCGACAAGTCGCGTTCGGCGTTGACGTGCGTATAATGGGTGTTCGCCTCGTTGGCGCCACATACCGCGTCGACCAAATATTTGACGGCGTAATCAGCCACGACTTTGACCGGTGAATGAATCGGTCCGAGCGTGCCCGGTTCACAGCCGAACAAGTCGATAATCGTCGCTTCTTCTTCCATTTGGATGTCGAGTCCACCGAGAGCGTTCTTCACTTTGACGTCGTTTGCCTCGTGATCACCTCGAACGATGGCCATGACCGTCTCGCCATCGATGTTGAAGAGGACCGACTTGATCGTCGTCTTCGGATCGACGTTCAAGAAACGCGCCACATCTTCAATCGTCTTATTGTCTTTCGTGTCGACCTTGTCGAGTGCGAGCACGTCGGCCGCTTGCATGTCATAGCGGTCGAGCGTTTCAGCCATCTCGATGTTCGCCGCATAAGTTGATGAATCCGTATATACGATCGTATCTTCACCGATTTCGGCGAGCGCTTGGAACTCGTGTGTATCTTTCCCGCCGATGGCACCTGAATCAGCTACGACCGGACGATATTTCAAGCCGATGCGGTCAAAGATGCGTGAATAGGCGTTATACATATTCGTATACTCTTCGTCCAAGTCGTCTTGCGTCGCATGGAACGAGTACGAGTCTTTCATCAAGAACTCACGACCCCGGAGCAATCCGAAGCGCGGACGACGTTCGTCGCGATACTTCGTTTGAATCTGATACAAGTTGACCGGTAACTTTTTATACGAGTTGAGTTCATCGCGCACGATTGACGTGATGAGTTCCTCATGGGTCGCACCGAGTGCGAAACGACGGTCATGACGGTCCGTCAATCGCATCAATTCTGGACCGTAAATGCCCCAGCGTCCCGTCTCTTCCCATAGTTCGGCCGGTTGAATCGCTGGCATGAGCAACTCTTGCGCTCCGGCCCGATTCATCTCTTCGCGGATAATCGTTTGGATATTGTGCAATACGCGATGGCCGAGCGGGAGATATGAATAAATCCCAGCGGCGTTTTGGCGCATGAAGCCCCCACGGACGAGAAGCTGATGGCTGATGGCTTCCGCATCGGCCGGTACTTCTCGTAATGTAGGCATGAACAGTCTCGATTGTTTCATAGGTATCAACGTTTCCCTTCTGTAACTCGATTAGATCTTATTATTTAAAGAATGACTGGATATCATTCCAGGTGACAATCAACATGAGCAACATGAGCAAAGCGAAACCGATAAAGTGGACGAATCCTTCCTTTTTCGGATCAATCGGTCGTCCGCGCACCGCTTCGAACAAGAGGAAGATGAGTCGTCCCCCATCGAGCGCCGGGAGCGGCAACAAGTTGAAAATGGCCAAGTTGACGGATAGAAGTGCCGTCCAGTTAAGGAGCATGATGAATCCGCTCGCTGCCACTTCGTCGGTCATGCGGACGATCCCGACCGGACCGGCCAACTGATCGACGCCGACCTGACCCGTCACCAAGTCACCGACCGCGGAGAAGATGAGCGTCGACATCGTCCACGTCGTCTCGGCCCCGGTTGTAAAGGCTTTGGCCGGTGAACGTTCGAGCGCGTTCGTCACGCCTAAAATTCCGACCGTCTCCCCATTTTGTTCGACCGCTTGCGGCGTAATCGTCACCGTTTGCTCGACGTCGTCACGAATATACGTCACTTCGGTCGGTGTGTCGGCACGATCGGCCAATACCGTCCGCAAATCGAGCCAGTTGTCGATCGGTTGACCCTCGATCGAGACGATCTCGTCGCCTGCGACGAGCCCGGCTTGATCGGCGGCCGAGTCCGGTTGGACCGTACCGATTTGACCATCGTCCGTCGGTGTCCCTTGGACGAGACCGACGATGACGAGGAGGAGGAAGGCAAGGACGAAGTTCATCGCCGGACCGGCTGCAATCGCAAGCACCCGTTTCCAGACAGACTGGGCTCCGAACGTGCGGTCGTAAGGCGCGATTTGAATCTCCATGCCTTGGTCGACGAGAAGCGTGTCCCGCTCGAGCGAATAGACACGGACCTCATCATCGACGAGCAGTTGTACTTTCAATTCGCGGACCGAGTCAAACTTGTCGACCGTCCCGACGACATGAACGTCTTGGGCCTGGTCCGGTTGGAAATAGACGCGATCGACCGTCCCAGCACTCGTCAGACGCAATCCGACGTGTTGCCCGGCCTTCACTTCGATCGGCTCAAAATCTTCCCCGGCCATTTTGACATAACCGCCGATTGGCAATAGTCGAATCGTATACAGCGTCTCATTTTTTCGGAATGAGAGGATTTTCGGTCCAAACCCGATTGCAAATTCATGACAGAGAATCCCTGCCCGTTTCGCCATGACGAGGTGTCCCCATTCATGAACCGAAATGAGTACTCCAAACATCAAAACGATGGCGATAAAAGTCGTCATTGTCTATTCCCCACCTTCACTTTCCTTGCTGAATTTGTTCTCGAACCGCTCGGTCGATTTGAAGAATCTCCTCGAGCGTCGGTTCTGCAATTACCGTATGTGTCTCCATCGCTTGCTCGACGATGCGTTCGATATCGAGGAATGCAATCTCCCCGTTCAAGAACAGCTCGACGGCCGCCTCGTTGGCCGCATTGAGCACGGTCGGCATCGAACCGCCGGCACGCCCGGCCTCATAAGCGAGGCGTAACGCCGGATAACGTGTTAAATCGGCTTCCGCGAAGTGTAGCGTCCCGATTTCTCTCAAGTTTAACCGCTTGTTCCCTTCGATTTCAAGACGTTTCGGGGCTGATAGCGCATAGAGAATCGGGCCTCGCATATCGGGGTTGCCGAGCTGCGCCATGACAGCGGCATCTTTGAATTCGACCATCGAGTGGATGATCGACTCGCGATGGAGCACTACTTCAATATCATTATAATCGATATCGAACAACCAGTGCGCTTCGATGACTTCGAGTCCTTTATTGAACATCGTCGCCGAATCGATTGTGATTTTGGCACCCATCGACCAATTCGGATGCGCGAGCGCCTCTGCGACCGTAACCCCTTCAAGCTCTTCTCGCGACTTGTCACGGAAACTTCCGCCTGAGGCCGTCAAGATGATTTTCGAGACGTCGTCGCGACGTTCGCCGTTCAAGCATTGATAGATGGCCGAATGTTCACTGTCGACCGGGAGCAGGCTGACGCCATGCTTTTTGACGGCTGCGGTGACGAGATGCCCTGCCGTGACGAGCGTCTCTTTGTTCGCAAGCGCGATGTCTTTCCCCGCTTCGATGGCGGCAAGGGTCGGTTCAAGCCCGACGGCCCCGACGACTGCCGTCACGACGACATCGGCCCGTTCAGCGGTCGCACATGCAATCAACCCTTCCAGTCCGATGAAAAAGAGTGGTTCATATGTAAGGCGTGACTTGAGCTGTTCGAGTACCTCGATATTTTTAGCGGATACGTATTTTGGCCGTAGGCGATTGATCCATTCTTCCGCCACGTCTACGTTCGTTCCGAACGCATATGCCTCAAGTTCAAACAAGTCGGGGTGCTGTTCGATGACGTCGCATGTTTGTACGCCAATCGATCCAGTCGCCCCGATTAAGCTGATTCGCTTCATCTTGACACTCCTCTTTTATAACAAATTAAATACCCAAATGACGGTGAATACCACGATCATACTATCAAACCGGTCTAAAATCCCACCGTGTCCCGGTAACAGATGACCGGAATCTTTCACATTATATTGACGCTTGTATGCTGATTGTACCAAATCACCGAGTTGACCGACGACTGATACGACGACCGCGAGCACCAATACTTCGAGAATCGGTAACACCGGCTCGATGAGTACGTAGACGATGCCGAGGACGATCGCCGACACGATGCCGCCGATCGCACCTTCAATTGTCTTATTCGGGCTGATAGACGGCCATAGTTTCGTCTTTCCGATTGCTTTCCCTGTGAAATAGGCTCCAGAATCGGTCGCCCAAATCATGAACAAGACGAGCAACACTTTGACGAGCCCGTCTTCTGACAAGCGGACGAGTGCGAAACTCGAGAACCCGATGACGAGATAGACGGCAGAGACGAAATAAAAGCTCGCATCTTCGTACGTGAACCGGTTTTTCGTGACGACCGTCCAGAACAAGAGGAGCATTAAACCGAGCACCATCCATTGCGTCGTCGACATCGGCAGTTCCTCGAGGACGAGCCGACGCTCGAGCAACATCAAGATGAACGGGAACGCCACGAGAAGTGACGTCACGAGAAACGGGAACGCCATCAATTTATGATTGCGCATCAACGTGAACTCGCTCAATCCGATTAAGGCGAGCACGCCCATCAAGATGACGAACGGGCTACCGCCTAAGGCAATCAACGTGACAAATATGGCGCCGGCCCAGAGACCGGTAATGATTCGTGTTTTCATGTCACACCCCGCCAAACCGGCGAGTCCGCGCATTGTACGCTTCAATCGCCTCGACGAAGTGATCCCGTTTGAACTCAGGCCACAACACGTCCGTGAAATGTAGTTCAGCGTAAGCCCCTTGCCAGAGCAAGAAGTTCGAGAGGCGCTGTTCCCCACTCGTGCGGATAATCAAATCAACGTCTTGCATGTTCGTCATGAGACGCTCACCAATCATGACGTCATCGATCTCGTCCGGTTGAATCGTACCGTGCGCCACATCACTCGCGATTTGTTTCATCGCTTGAACGAGTTCATCACGTCCGCCATAGTTGAGCGCAAAGACGAGATCGAGCCCCGTATTCGTCGCCGTCCGTGTCCGTGCCTCATCGACCGCTTCTCGCGTCCCGCGTGGCAGTTTTGTCACATCGCCTGCGACGAGCACGCGAACGTTCTGTTCATCCAATTCTTTTAAATCCGTCTCTAAAAATTGCTTCGGCAATTTCATCAAGAAGTTGACTTCTTCTTCAGGACGCGTCCAGTTCTCCGTCGAGAACGCATACAGCGTCAATGAACGGATGCCAAGTTCTTGGGCGGTGCGCACCGCTTCCCGGACCGACTTCATCCCTTCCCGGTGACCCATGATGCGAGGGAGCCCACGCTTCTTCGCCCAACGGCCGTTGCCGTCCATGATGATGGCGACGTGTTCGGGAATGCTCAGTTCCGCCTCGGTTTTTGTTTTAGGATTCACCCATTTAAACATACTCTATCCTCCTGATTGTATGAAAGAGGGACCCTCTCAGTAAAAGGGTCCCCACACAGCTTTTTGGTATACCACTTCCGTGATTACACTTCCATGATTTCTTTTTCTTTCGTCGCTGCAGATTCATCAATCTTTTTGATGTACGAATCCGTTAACGATTGAACGTCATCCGCGTAACCGCGAAGGTCGTCCTCAGTCAAGTCCCCATCTTTTTCAAGCTTCTTCAAGTTTTCATTCGCATCACGACGAACGTTACGGACAGCTACTTTCGCTTCTTCCGCATATTTTTTCGTCACTTTCACGAGCTCTTTGCGGCGCTCTTCTGTCAAAGCTGGGATCGCGAGACGAATGACCGTCCCATCAGAAGACGGCGAGAGGCCGAGGTCGGCTTTTTGAATCGCTTTCTCGACATCTGACACCATCGATTTGTCCCATGGTTGAATCAAGAGTAGACGCGCTTCCGGAGTGTTGATGTTCGCCACTTGGTTGAGCGGAGTCGGTACACCGTAGTAGTCGACTTGGACCGGGTCCAAGATTGACGCGCTCGCGCGTCCCGTACGAAGTGTCCCGAAATCACGTTTCAAGGCAGAATGGGCTTTCTCCATCTTTTCTTCAGCAGTTTTCAATACGTCATTAACACTCATGAATTGATTCCTCCTACTACCGTCCCGATATGTTCCCCGAGTACGACACGTTTGATGTTTCCTTCTTCAAGCAATGAGAATACAATCAGTGGGATATGGTTGTCCATACATAGTGATGTGGCTGTCGAATCCATCACTTGGAGTCCGTCTTTTAAGACGTCCAAGTACGTGAGCGTGTCGTATTTGACCGCATCCGGAACGAGTTTCGGATCCGCCGAATAGACACCATCGACGTTGTTTTTACCCATCAGGATGACGTCAGCTTCAATTTCCGCTGCGCGGAGTGCTGCTGTCGTATCTGTTGAGAAGTACGGGTTCCCCGTCCCTGCCGCGAAGATGACGACTCGACCTTTTTCAAGGTGACGCATCGCCCGACGACGGATGTACGGTTCAGCCACTTGGCGCATTTCGATTGAGGTTTGGACGCGCGTCTGGACACCGTTCGATTCAAGGCTATCTTGAAGTGCGAGCGAGTTCAACACCGTGGCAAGCATGCCCATATAATCGGCATTCGCCCGGTCCATGCCGAGTTCGCTGCCCGTCTTCCCGCGCCAGATGTTTCCGGCTCCGACGACGACGGCTACTTCGACGCCTAAGGCGACCAACTCTTTGATTTGTCCAGAGATCGAGTTGACGATGGCCGGGTCAATCCCGTACCCTTGATCTCCTGCGAGCGCTTCTCCACTCAATTTTAACACAATTCGCTTATATTTCGGTTCCATACTTTGCCTCCTCTTGCTTGAAAAAAGGGAACACGCTCCCTTAACGAACTAACTCAAGGTTATACAGACGTGTTCCCAATTTTGATTGCATCACGCGTGATGCAGATTATTTTTTAAGTTGGTTCATTACTTCTTCAGCAAAGTTTTCTTCGCGTTTTTCCATACCTTCTCCAACTTCGAAACGTACGAATGAGTTGACACGGCCGCCTTTAGACTCTACGTATTTCCCAACTTTGAAGTCAGCGTCTTTAACGAATGTTTGGTCGACGAGGCAGATTTCCTCGAAGTACTTGTTCATACGTCCCGCAATCATCTTCTCGACGATGTTGGCAGGCTTGCCTTCGTTGAGGGCTTGCTCAGTCAAGACTTTCTTCTCACGATCTGCTTCTTCAGCCGATACTTCGTCGCGTGTCGCGTAAAGTGGGCGTGCTGCTGCGACGTGCATAGCTACGTCTTTCGCAACTGTCTCGTCCGTTGTACCGTCGATGATGACGACCGAACCGATGCGTCCACCCATGTGAAGGTACGTGCCGAAAACTGCATCGTCAGCTTTTTGAAGAACAGCGATACGACGGAGTGAGATTTTCTCTCCGATTGTCGAAGCTTCTTCTTGGATGTGCGTCTCAAGTGTTTTACCTGCTACGAATTCAGAAGCAAGTGCCGCTTCTACTGAAGTCGCGCCTGAAGTGAGAACTGCATTCGCCACGTCTGAAACGAGTGTTTGGAACTTCTCGTTTTTCGCAACGAAGTCTGTTTCTGAGTTAACTTCGACGAGCGCAGCTTTGTTGCCGTCAACCGCTACTGCCGTCAAACCTTCTGCTGCGATGCGGTCGCCTTTAGCTGCTGCTTTAGCGATCCCTTTTTCACGAAGGAAGTCGATTGCCGCTTGCATGTCACCATTTGTTTCAGTGAGTGCTTTTTTGCAATCGAGCATACCTGCGCCTGTTTTTTCACGAAGTTCTTTTACCATTGCTGCTGTAACTGCCATCGGAAATTCCTCCTTGTAAAACTTACGAATTTTTAAGAAAAAGCACTAAGGCTTTATATACGTGTCCTAAAAAAAGGTGATAAAAGGCTTTCCCTTTATCACCTGTTGTCTGACCGATTACTCAGCTTCTGTCGCTTCAGCTTCTGGAGCTACTGCTTCTTCAGCTACTTCTTCTTCGCCTTGCTTCGCTTCGATGATCGCGTCTGCCATCTTAGAAGTGAGCAATTTAACCGCACGAATCGCATCGTCGTTCGCTGGGATGACGTAGTCGATTTCGTCTGGGTCACAGTTTGTGTCGACAATCGCAACGATTGGGATGTTCAATTTGTGAGCTTCTGCAATCGCAATACGCTCTTTACGTGGGTCAACGATGAAGAGGGCATCAGGAACACCTGGCATGTCCTTGATTCCGCCGAGGAACTTCTCAAGACGTGTCATTTCTTTTTTCAAGATGATGACTTCTTTCTTAGGAAGTACTTCGAACGTACCGTCAGCTTCCATTTTCTCAAGCTGCTTCAAGCGGTTGATACGCTTTTTGATTGTTGAGAAGTTTGTGAGTGTTCCACCCAACCAACGCTCGTTGATGAAGTACATACCTGAACGGAGTGCTTCTTCTTTGATCGTGTCTTGAGCTTGTTTTTTCGTACCTACGAAGAGGACGTTTCCGCCTTCTGCCGCGAGTTCACGAACGAAGTTGTAAGCTTCGTCTACTTTTTTGACCGTTTTTTGAAGGTCGATGATGTAGATTCCGTTACGCTCCGTGAAGATGTATTTCGCCATTTTTGGGTTCCAACGGCGTGTCTGGTGACCGAAGTGTACACCAGCTTCGAGCAATTGCTTCATTGAGATTACTGCCATGATAAATTTCCTCCTTGTGGTTTAAAAAAGTCCTCCGCCTCGTTCATCGTTGTATTCCGACCTTTCGGCACCGAGGAATACCATCCCGAGACGTGTGTGATGTGTTTAACACCGAAAATTACTATAGCATATGTCAGCCAATCCGGCAACTCTCACTTTTTGCGAAGTTTGGCATAAAGGGCGACTTCTCCCTCACCTTTTCCGAGCAGTCGGGCCGTCTCTCGGACCGAATGGTTCAGTAAAACGTCCTCGACGTGCGGTGCCTGTTGGCGCTCACGGGACGACGGTGCCTCCATCGGCGAATCCTCAAGTGCAGGTTCCACAGCCGATTCCTCGCTCGATGGCGCAGGGTGTTTCACGACATCGTTCATCGATTCCATGAACGACAACAGGAGGGCCTCGGTCTCACGCTTCTCCTGTTCGAGCCGCGTGACACGAGCCGTCAGCGCCTGGACCTGACGAAACAAAATCAACAGTCCGTACGCGACGATACAGGCGATTCCGATATAGACGACGGTCATCTCCATCCCTCCTTCACGATGTCTTTTCTTCTAAATAGGAACGTCCGAGCGCAAGCTTTAACGTCTTCAGCGCCTTGGAATGAATTTGTGAGATGCGGGACGTCGATAGTTCCAACACTTCACCAATCTCCGTCAACGTCAACTCGTCGAAATAGAATAACGACACGACGAGCCGTTCTTTCTCAGATAAATGCTCAATCTCGTTCGTCAACACATCGAGCAACTCGCGCTGCAGGAGCGTGTCTTCCGGTTTTTCGGAGTCGGGGTCAAAATACGTGACGGACATGACCTTGCCTTCCTCTTGATGCGTCACCGCCTCATCGATGGACAACATGTTCGCAAAGTACCCTTCCGCCATCGCTTTCTCGATTTCTGAGACCGGCAGCTCGCACGCGTGCGCCAGTTCTTCTTTCGTCGGGGCCCGATGCAACTTCTGTTCGAGCTGTTCGGCGACGTGGTCAATCTTCTTCACCCGTTCACGCACCGATCGCGGCAACCAATCGATTTTCCGTAATCCGTCGATGATGGCGCCCCGAATCCGAAACGCCGCGTACGTGTCAAACTTGTTGTTGTGTTCTGGATCATATTTCATGAGGGCATCGTACAATCCCATGTAACCCAAACTTTTCAATTCGTCGCGTTCGACGCTCTTCGGGAGCGTCACGATCATTCGTTGCACGTGATAATGGATCAGGAACTCATAGTGCGTCAATAGTTCATTCGCCGTATCCATATCGCGGTCAGTATTCCAACGATCCCACAACTCGGTAAGTTGAGTCGTCATGTCGATCCCCCCTAAATTTCCTTTGTTCCTACGCTGACCGTTCGAATCGAGAGGACGCAAGTCGCCACATCAAATTCAATCGTCCGCCCATTATGTCCGCCACAGTCCTCGGCGATGAGCGGGATCCGGTGCGCTTTCAACGCATTGCGGACGGCCTCGGCATTTCGTTCACCGATGCGCATCGCCTCATTCTCATATTTGAATTGAAACATTTGGGCGCCGCCGGCCATCTTTGCTTGCAACCGACCGGCCCCGGCTCGTTTCAATGAAGCGACGAGAGCGTCGATGGCCGTATCCGCATATTTCCCTACTTCAATCGTTTGATGTTTGCGGGCAATCGCCGAATCCGGCAACATGACGTGAGCCATCGCCGCGACTTGAAGCCGGACGTCGTACAGGATGACCCCGACACACGAACCGAGCCCGGCCGTCCGCAACTTGTTCGGCGCCGTCGTCTGCTTCCATTCCGCAATCCCAATTTTGAGTACTTCAGCCATGGCCCATCAACCGCTGCTTAATCCGTTCGAGCGAGCCATGCGTCGGTAGGAACAACACATGTCCAGCACTTACTTTTCCGTCGATGCGGAACGTCGTATCGATATAGAGCGCCGCATCTTCTTCGGGCTGGACCGATGTGACGACGAATTCGACGATCGAACCGGCCATGTCAACCGCTGTCGCCGGGACGTGAATCGGAATCGGTGTATTCAACCAATCGCCGAGCGCCCGGGCGTATGCCCCGCTCATGATATTCCCAATCTCTTCCCATGCCGACTGACCGAGTTCATCGGCCGCTTGGAACGTGAACCCGCTCCCGATAAGTGATGAGACCATCATCTCGGCGTCGTCGACCGGGAATAAGATGAGGATCATGCCGCTGATGTCGCCTCCGAGCTCTAATAGCACGGATGCCACGTGACGCTCAGGACCGCCGACCCGTTCCGGAAGATACGTGATCGGTTCCATCTCGGCCGAGGAGACGGTAATGTTGACCGGCTTGGCCAAGAGCGTCGACAATGCCGTCGCTGCGTGGCCTGATCCGATATTGCCAAGTTCTTTCAATAAATCTTGCTCGAACTCACTCAGCATGTTGTTCCTCGAACAACGCGTTGGCGTCGAGAAGCGAGAACAGTTTGTCCTCCCCTTTCGCGATCGCCGTCAAATGAGCCGACAACATGTCTCGACTCGATTCAGGAATCGGCTCGAGACGAACGTCCTCGCTTTCCACGACCTCGTTGGCGCGATCGACGATAAAACCGGCATCGCCTTGATTGAGCGAGGCGATTAAAATCCGTGTCTCGTCGGTCGGTTCAATTGCCTCATACCCGAGGCGGAGACGAAGGTCGATGACCGGCGTGACGACACCGCGCAAATTGATGACGCCCTTGACGTGAGCCGGTGCGTTCGGGACGCGTGTGACCGGTTGTACTCGTTCAATCGAGCGGACCGACTGGACATCGATCCCGTATGTGTTCGTTCCCAGTGAAAAGACTACCCATTTTTGTTCCATCCTTCTTCCTCCTTAGAACAGATCGTTGCTGTCGACAATCAAGGCGACACGCCCGTCTCCGAGTATCGTCGCACCGGAGATGGCCGGAATGCCCTCGAGATACGTACCGAGCGGCTTCATGACAATCTCTTGTTGGCCAATCAAATCGTTGACGACCACGCCGACGAGTTTATTTCCTTTACGGACGACGACGACCGGGAATTGCGTCTTCGTTTCCGTCTCAATCGCAAACATTTCTTTTAAATAGACGAGCGGGACGAGCTGACCTCGGAAATCGAAGACACGTTCGCGATGGGCCGTCAAAATGTCGGCCTCGTCAAGAAGTGTCGTCTCAAGAATCGATGACAACGGGATGGCGTACGTCTCCTCACCGGCTTGAACGAGCATCGCCGAGATGATGGACAGCGTGAGCGGAAGGCTGACTTGGAATTTTGTCCCTTGTCCGACGACCGTCTCGAGCGTGACGACCCCACCGAGTGATTCGATTTTGTTTTTCACGACGTCAAGACCGACACCGCGACCAGACAAATCGGTGACGACGTCTGCCGTCGAGAAGCCTGGGGCGAAGATGAGCATAGCGACTTCGTTATCGGTCATCGCTGTCGCTTCTTCCGGCGTGATGACGCCGCGCTCGAGCGCTTTCGACCGGACTTTATCGACATGGATCCCTGCCCCGTCGTCCTCGATTTCAATGAAGACACGGTTGCCGCCATGGTAAGCCCGGAGTGCAAGACTCCCTTGCTCCGGTTTCCCGGCGGCGACACGGACTTCTGGTAGTTCGATGCCGTGATCGATGGCATTGCGAATCAAGTGAACGAGCGGGTCGCCAATCTCATCGATGACCGTCCGATCGAGTTCCGTTTCCGCGCCTGTGATCTCAAGCTGGACTTTTTTATGGATGTCTTTCGCGACCGAACGTACCATGCGTGGGAAGCGGTTGAACACTTGCTCGATCGGCATCATCCGGAGCGTCAGGACGAGTGATTGGAGTTCGTTCGTCCCGCGTTTGATTTTCTCGACCGTCTCGTTCAATTCAGGCTGTCCGACTTCGTCGGCGAGCCGCTCGAGACGACCGCGGTCGATAATGAACTCTTCGAATAAGTTCATTAAACGATCAATCCGTTCCAAGTTGACGCGAATCGTCTTCGCCTGGGCGACAGCCTGTTCTTTCGGCTCTTCCGCCTCGACTTTCGGTTTCGCTTCAGCGACGACGACGGTCTCGGCACTGACGGCGACTTCCGGTTCACTCGATGCACTCGTATACACCGTCACGAGGACGTGCTCGACTTCTGACACTTGGGACACGGCGTGTTCAATCACATCTGCCGTCTCTTGTGACACGAACAAGACGTCAAACGAGAGGTCGAACTGCTCTTGTTCGATGGCCTCGGTTTCCGGTAATGTCCGGACGACCTCGCCGAGTTCTTGCAGGCGATCGAATACCATATAGGCACGCGCCGCTTTCAATACGACGGCATCGGATAGTTTCACGTGCAATTGGAACGCCTCGAAGCCCGTCTCCTTCGCTTGGGTGATGACCGAATCCGTATAAAGGTCGGCCGTGAAGACGTTGGCTTCGACCGTCGGAGCCGCCTTTGGCGTGCTGCCGATGAACGACTGGAACGCAGACACCGTCGCAGCGACATCGACGTTCGCGCCTCGGCCGCCGGTCTCGATATTGGCGATCATCTCTTCGATTTGTTCCATCGCTGAGAACATCGTATCAAGCAACAGCTGGTTGCTCTCTTTCTTACCGGCCCGAACCAAGTCGAGCGCGCTCTCCATCTCATGTGTCAAGTTGGCCACACTCTCATAACCCATCGTCGCCGACATTCCTTTGAGCGTATGCGCGGAGCGGAAAATCTCTTGAATCGCTTCTTGGCTACCCGTCTGTTCAAGTTTTAACAGTTGGGTGTTCACCGATTGAATATGTTCTTGCGACTCATCTAAAAACAATCCTAAGTATTCGTTCACGTCCATCTATAATGCCTCCCTGTCGTTAGACTCGGTTCCACTGACGTTTCAAGTTCCCCATCAAGCGATCCATAAAATGACGCGGTTTCGGCGGTGTCCCGGTCAATGTCGTTAAAATCCGCTCTAACCGCCAACTGATATCACTTTTTCGGTCCAAATGGTAAAACGGGACTTGGGCGATGACCGCTCGTCTGACCGTGGCGTCATCTGGTAAATACCCGAGGAATCGAATCGATTTCTTTAAAAACTGCTCACACGCAACTTCCATTCGTTCAAAACATTGCAGCGCTTCCTCACCCGATTGGGCCCGATTGACGATGACGCCGAGCGGTAAGTCTGGGCTTTGTCGATGCACCAGCTTCGTATAGGCGTACCCATCCATGAGCGAGGTCGGTTCAGGCGTCAAGATGAGAAACATCTCATCACATCCTTCAATGAATTGAAGTGATGTGTCGGTCGCCCCGGCCCCCATGTCGAACAGGACATAATCGTATTCAGTGAGCACTTCGAGTTCACGCATAAAAAATTGCATATCGGCATGTGAGAATTGGACTAGTTCATCAAGTCCACTCCCCCCATGTAATATATCGACACCATGCACACCTTTCTGAACCGAGGCGGCCAGCGGAATTCGGGCTTTGACCGAATCCATCATCGTCCGTGATCTCGAGGCGTTCAACAAGATATGTACGTTCGCCATCCCGATGTCGAGATCGACGATTAACACGCGCTTCCCAAGCTCGACGAGGCCGATGGCCGTATTGACACAGACGTTCGTCTTGCCGACCCCGCCTTTCCCGCTCGCGAAAGCGATCGTCGTCGGTGGGGTCTCTGTTTTCGCCCTTAGACGTCTTGCTTGGTCCATTGGGTCCACCCTTCTTTCTCAAGCAACCGATCCGTCAGCCGGGAAGGGTCCCCGTTGACGAGGTCGTCCGGCACTTCTTGTCCATCCGTCAGCCAAGCGACCGGCAGCCCACTTTCGCGAACCATCCGATACATCGCATGGATGTCGCTCGTCTCGTCCGCTTTCGTGAAGATCAGCGACCCGAGCGGCAACGGCTCGAACTGGCGATATATCATTTCCATGTCCCGCATCTTTGACGTCAAGCTGAGGACGAGCGAGAGACTCGTCTCCGAAAAGTCATGATGCCGCTCGAACTGCTCAACATACGCCTCGTCGCGGAAGTTGCGGCCAGCCGTATCAATCAAAATGATGTCTTTTCGAGCGAACAGCTGCTTCGCCCGTTTGAAATCATCAAAATCGTAGGCGACCTCGACCGGGATGTCTAGAATCTCGGCGTACGTCTTCAACTGCTCGATGGCAGCGATTCGATACGTATCCGTCGTGATGAGGCCGACCGAGAGTCCATGCTCGAGCTTATAGTGGGCGGCTAGTTTCGCGAGCGTCGTCGTCTTGCCGACACCGGTCGGACCGACGAGCATCATGTACCGCTTCGGTTCCGGTACAGGCAAGAAAGAATTTTGGATTTGATCGCGGACGTAACGTTCGACGGCGTCGACCGATTTTGTCGTGTAATACAGTTCCTGAATCGCTTCGTCCCACGCTTCACCTTGAAACGATTCGGACGCGAGCAGCGCTTCGACGTGTGCCAATGGTGCCGGCAACCGTCTCGCTCCCGAGATTTCAGGCGCAGCATACGCGACGTTCCGTGGTTGCGGTTGACGTTTTTGCGTCGCCTCAGGTTTCGTTGCCGCGACCGGCTTCGCAACCTTACGTGGTTTGACGGCGAGCGGCGCCTTCTCGAGCGCGGCGATGACCTCGACGTGTTGTGAGGCGAACAAGCCGAGCCATCCTTTCTTCACTTGGCGCGAATTCAAGATGACGGCGTCGTCGCCAAACTCTTGTTTAACTTTCGCCATCGCTTCCGCCATCGTCTTGCCTGTATATTTTTTGATTTGCACTTAAATCACCCCAATACTTTTCACTTCAATCGAGCTGAGCAGTTCGTTGTAGGCGAGGACCGGCACATCCGGATAATACCGTTCGAGCAATTGTCTCACGAACAGGCGGATCGTCGGCGAACAAAGAATGACGGCCGATGCCCCGTAGCGTTCGAACATCGACAGCTGCTCGCCCGAGCGTTCGATAATCTCGCGCGCTTGTTCCGGGTCGAGCGCCAAATAGTTGCCGAACTCCGTCTTTTGAACGGCGTCTTGAATCAGCTGTTCGGTCTGACCGCCGAGGGTGACCACGTAGAGTGGTCCGTCGGGCGGACTGACTTGATCCGTCAATTGACGTGACAGACCTTGCCGGCAGTATTCGCCAAGAATGTCCGCGTCTTTCGTCACTTTCCCATAGTCGGCCATCGTCTCGAACAAGAGTGGCAAATTACGAATCGAGACGTGTTCTTTCAACAGATGACGGAGCACTTTTTGAATGTCGCCAATCGAAAGGACGGATGGTGTCACGTCTTCGACGAGCACCGGGTGTGTCTCTTTCAAGTGTTCGACGAGTTGTTTCGTCTCTTCACGGCCGAGCAGGTCGGCAGCGTGTTTCTTGAGCGTCTCCGTCAAATGTGTCGCCACGACAGATGGCGGATCGACGACGGTATACCCGCTCATTTCGGCGCGGGTGCGCGTCTCTTCATCAATCCATAGCGCCGGGAGACCGAATGCCGGCTCCGTCGTTTCAATCCCATATACTTCTGGATCTTCAATCCCGGGACTCATCGCCAAGTAATGATCGAGCAAGAGCTCGCCTTCAGCGACGACGTTCCCTTTCACTTTGATCCGATACGCGTTCGGTGATAGTTGCAGATGATCCCGAATCCGTACCGTCGGCAAGATGAACCCGAGTTCGAGTGCGAGTTGACGACGGATCATGACGACCCGGTCGAGCAAATCGCCTCCTTGCGATTCATCGGCGAGCGGAATGAGTCCGTAGCCGAATTCGAACTCGATGGCATCAATCTGTAACAGCGAGACGACCGTCTCGGTCGGTGCCGATGGTTCTTCTTCCGGTAAAGGTGTGTCGACGACCCGTTTCAAATTGCGACGCATCGTATAGGCGCCGTAGAACGTGGCGCCGGCAATGATGAGCGTCACGGGGAGCAGACTCGGCGAGATGATCCCGAGCATGATGACGACTGAGCCGGCGATATAGAGCAGTGTTGGGTTTTGACTGAGCTGATCGACGACGTCCTCGCCGAGGTTTCCATCTGAGACGGCACGCGTGACGATAATCCCGGTCGCCGTCGAGATGAGGAGCGCTGGAATTTGCCCGACGAGTCCGTCTCCGATTGTCATGAGTGAGAACTTCTGGAACGCCTCACCAACCGGCAGGCCCATGTCCACGACGCCGATGATAATCCCGAAAATCAAGTTGATGGCGACGATGATAATCCCGGCGATGGCATCCCCTTTGACGAACTTCGAGGCCCCATCCATCGATCCATAAAAGTCGGCTTCACTTTGAATCTTTTTCCGGCGGATTTGCGCGTCTTTATCATCAATCAATCCCGAGTTTAAATCGGCATCGATGGCCATCTGTTTACCCGGCATGGCATCGAGGGTGAAACGCGCCGACACTTCGGATACGCGTTCGGCCCCTTTCGTGATGACGACGAACTGGATAATGACGAGGATGAGGAAGACGACGAATCCGACGAGCACTTTCCCGCCGACGACGAAGTTTCCGAATGTGGCGATGACTTCTCCGCCGTATCCGGTCGATAAAATCGAACGTGTCGTCGACACGTTCAATCCGAGCCGGAACAACGTCACGATTAGCAAGAGTGACGGGAAGACCGAGAAGTCGAGTGCTTCACGCGCATTCATCGCGACGAGTAAAATCAGCAACGCAACCAGTATATTGACAATGATTAAGAAATCTAACATGAACCCCGGTAACGGGATGACGAGCATGACGACGATTAACAGAACGCCGATCAATACCGCAAAATCTTTAGCTTTTACAGCCAATACATACTCCTCCTCAAGACGGTTGTTTCAATTGATAGACGAATGCGAGCACTTCGGCGATCGCCTGATAAAACGACTCGTCAACGACTTCCCCGATATCCATTTGGGCGTACAGCGCACGGGCCAACGGTTTGTTTTCGACAATCGGGATGTCATGTTCTTTGGCCACGTCACGGATATTGAAGGCGACGCGATCGACCCCTTTGGCGACGACGAGCGGCGCGAAGTCTTTCGTGTCGTCGTACCGGATGACGACGGCATAATGGGTCGGGTTGGTGATGACGACATCCGCGTTCGGAATTTCTTGCATCATGCGGCGCATCGCCATCTCCCGCTGTTGTTGTTTGATTTTCGATTTGATGAGCGGATCACCCTCACTGTTCTTATACTCGTCTTTAATATCTTGCTTCGACATACGAATCGATTTCTCAAAGTCGAATCGTTGATAGAAGAAGTCGAGCAACGCGAGTGCGAGCAAGGCCACGCTCACCCATAGTCCGAGTTCGATCGTGATATGGGCGAGCGCGATGACCGATTCACGGATATGTTCGACCGCCATGCGGGACAGCTCTTTTTGATTCTGCCAAAGCACGGCGACGGCAGTCGTCAGGATAATCAATAATTTGAATAAGGACTTTAAAAATTCGACGACCGCTTTCATACTGATAATCCGTTTGACCCCTTTAATCGGATCGATTCGTTCGAGTTTCGGTTGAATCGCTTCCGCCGAGAACAACGTCCCGATTTGAAGGTAGTTGATTAAAATCCCGAACACGACGGCGACCGCGAAGAACGGGCCTACAATCAGTCCGACCCGAAGCAACAAGTCGGTGAGCATGCCGGACAATCCGTTGGACAGATCGAACAGCAAGTAGTTCGGACCGAGCAACTCTTTCGTCACACTGAACAACTGTTTGCCGAGATACGGTCCTAAGAACGATAACATGAGAAACATCGCGAACAAGGCGAAGGCACCGGTCAAATCGGCTGACTTGGCCACTTGGCCTTTCTTGCGCGAATCCTCTCGTTTGCGTGGTGTTGCTTTTTCGGTTTTTTCTCCTGCAAAAAATTGAAGATCGACCGATAAGGTATATAGAGGCTTCATGAGGCGTCTCCTAGCACAGTCATAAAATCACGTAACACTTCTTGTAGAATCGGGATGAATTGGCTGATGCCGTTCAAGGTCAAGCCCATCATGACGACCATGACCGAAAATCCCGCAATCAGCTTGAATGAAAATCCGATTGCAAAAATATTGAACTGCGGCGCCGATTTCGCCAAGAACCCGAGCGCCATGTCGACGAGCAAGAGCGACGCCATGAGCGGAAAGGCAAGCTGCAAGGCGACCATCATCGTCATCGTGACGACCTTGACGGCCATCATGAGTGACGCTTCGCTAAAGTCGATGATCGGCTGACCCGGCGGATAAATTTGAAAGCTATAATAGATGCCATCAATCAGCAACAGATGTAAGTTGCTCGACAGCATGATAAACAACGTAAAAATATAATAGAATCGACCGATCAGCGGCGACTGGCCTCCGAACATCGGGTCATAGGCCGATGCCATCGCGAGTCCGAGCTGTAAATCGATGACGCCACCCGCAATCTGAGGCGCAAAGAATAAAATGTTAATCAAAATACCGAGCACTAACCCGATCAACACCTCGTACAACACCTGTAAAATATAGGCTTGACCGAGATCGAGCGGCTCTGTCACCGTGAACATCGCATAGTACGCTAAAAAGGCACTGAACGCGACGCGATGCATGACCGGCAGTTGCCGGGATGAAAATAACGGGACGCTCACGAAAAAGCCGGAAAGACGGGCAAACGTCAATCCATAGAGACTGATGAAATCGACCGCGTTCATTTCGAGGCGACCTCGACCATCAGTTCAAAAATCAAACGGGTGAACCCTTCAATCTGTTGCAGCATCCAAGGCCCAAAGACGACGAGTCCGATAAAGACCGAGACAATCTTTGGGACGAACGATAGCGTCTGCTCTTGAATTTGTGTCGTCGCCTGTAAAATCGAAATGACGAGACCGACGACGAGCGAGATCAATAAGAGCGGCATCGAGATTTTCAATAACGTCCACACACTCTCCGTCGCCAAATAAATGATCATTTCCTGCGTCATATTCGTTCCTCCTACATACTTCTAAGCAAGGACTCCACAATCAAGTGCCATCCATCCACCAACACAAACAGTAACAATTTGAACGGCAATGCGATCATGACCGGCGGAAGCATCATCATCCCCATTGACATGAGGACACTCGCCACGACCATATCGATAATCAAAAATGGCAAGAAGATCATGAATCCGATTTGGAACGCCGTTTTTAACTCGCTAATCGCATAGGCCGGGACCATCGCGAGCAGCGGGACATCTTCGACCGACTCAGGTTGCTCATAGTTCCCATATTTAATAAATAATTGCAAATCCTCTTGGCGCGTATATTGGGCCATGAACCGCTTCATCGTATTCCCCGCCTCTTCGAACGCCTCGTCTTGGCTGATTTCGTCGTCCATATATGGCGACAACGCCTGATCATTCAACTCCGATAGTACAGGCGACATGACGAACAACGTGATGAACAGGGCGAGCCCGATAATCAGCTGGTTCGGTGGCGTCTGCTGCGTCCCGAGTGCCGGGCGGATGAACGAAAGCACGACGACGACCCGTGTGAAACAAGTCATCAAGATTAAAAACGATGGCGCGAGCGTGAGCAAGGTGAGCACGACCAACAATTTGATCGAGGTCGATGTACTGTCTGGCGTCTCCAAGTTGATTAATTGTTCAATCGTCGTCATCGTTTCTTCCTCACTTCTTCAATCTGGGCCAACTGTTGTTTAAACGTGTCGAGGAAAGCCGACGAGTTCGACTGGTTCAAGGTCGGGGCATCGAGCGCCGCCTCGTCCATCGCTTCGGCATCAATCCGGTCAAGCAATTGAATTGAGTCGCCGACACCGAGCACGTACACTTGTTCACCGAGCTTGACGAGTTGCACCGAACGGTCTTTGCCGAGCGGGACACCACCGAGATGGGTCAAATGCTGAGCCGACTTCACGCCTTGTGTCCGTGCGTTCAACCATCGCACGAGGACGAGGAACCCACCGATGACGACGACCAGGCTCAAGATGAGCTTGATGGCCGTGCCGACCGATGAGACGGCCGATGTGACCGGTTCCTCTTTCGTGTCTGGTTGTTGCTGTTCGAACTGTTGGTCGACGGTGGCGGCCTCGACCGTGGCCGGGACGAATAACCCAGCCACGAGAAGGATAATCAACCACCACTTGTTCATTGTGCGACCGTTTTTGAGACTGCCTCGACGACGCGTTCAGCGTTGAACGGTTTGACGATAAAGTCTTTTGCTCCTGCTTGAATCGCATCGATGACCATCGCTTGTTGTCCCATCGCCGAACACATGATTACTTTCGCGTTCGAATCGAACCCGCGGATTTCCTTCAAGGCTGCCAAGCCGTCCATTTCTGGCATCGTGATGTCGAGCGTGACGAGATCGGGCATGAGCTCACGATATTTCGCGACTGCATCGACACCGTTCTCCGCTTCTCCGACGACTTCAAATCCATTCTTTGTCAAGATATCCTTAATCATCATGCGCATGAACGCCGCATCATCTACCACTAAAATTTTTGCACTCATTGTTCTTCCTCCTTAAACGATGCCAATCCGCTCGTGCGGTTGGATAATTTCTGTTACACGGACGCCGAAGTTCTCTTCGATGACGACGACTTCGCCGCGGGCGATCCGTTGTTGGTTCACATAAATATCGACCGGCTCACCGGCCAACTTGTCGAGTTCGATAATCGAACCTTGTGACAGCTCAAGCACTTCTCGGACCGAACGTTTCGTCCGTCCGAGTTCGACCGTCACGTTGAGCGGCACGTCATACAACAATCCCAGATTCGCTGGAATCGAGTCGTTCGTCGCCGGTGCGTGGAGCGGCATGAACTCGGCCTGGCTGACCGCGACTTCCGGTACCGACTTCGCTGCCGGACGAACCGGTTGTTGGGCGGCGGGAGCCGGTGCCTTCGGCGCTTCCTGCTTCGGCGCGGCCGGGGCAGCTGCCGGAGCTGGTGCGACAGGGGCTGGCGATGTGGCGGCCATCAGTTCGTTGACAAGTTGTTTCCCGAACTGGACCGGGGCGATTTGAACGATTTTCGAATCGATTAACGTACCGACCTTCAAGTTGAACTCGATTAAGACCATCGTCTCCCAAAGCTCGAGGCGGTCGATAATCGTCTGGTTCTTCGTCGCATCGAACACTTCGACGAGCGGTGGTGAAATATCAATCTTTTTCGAGAATACGGTCGACAATGATGTCGCTGCCGCACCCATCATTTGGTTCATCGCTTCTTGCACGGCCGAGAGTCGAATTTCATCGAGTCCTTCCGGATCGACGCCAATCCCAGTTCCACCGAGCATCAAGTCTGAGATGATGGCGGCGTCTTCACGTGTCAATACGAGCACGTTCTCGCCTTTCAAGCCTTCCGTATAGCCGACTCGAAGTGCCACGTGCGGCGTCGGATAACGCTCACGGAGCGCATCGATTGTGACCTCACTGACGATTGGAGTCGTGATTTCTACTTTTTGTTGCAGTAACGTCGATAGCGCCGTCGCCGAGTTACCGAACGAAATATTCCCGATTTCCCCTAAGGCGTCGCTTTCCATCGAATCAAGATGTTCTTCAGGATTCGCCTCCGGTTTTGACGACTCGCTCGTCCCGCGCAATAACGCGTCTATTTCATCTTGTGACAACATCTCACTCATTGCTCTTCCTCCTTCACCCGGTGGAGCACTTGGACCGCCATCCGCTTCCCGCTCACACCGACTTGCCCTCTGAACACTTTATTTTCCCCTACCATGATCGATAACGGGTCTTTCACCAATTGATCGAGGGTCAAACAGTCCCCGACCTCTAAATGCAACAAGTCACCGAACGTGATCGTCGTCTCCCCGAGCAGGGACACGACCTCGACCGACGAGTTCATCAACTGGGCTTTGAGCGGTTCTTTGCTGTTCCCGCTCGCATTACGGCGATTGGCCTCTTGCATCCAGTAATGACTCGATAGTTTCGATAACACCGGCTCAATCGTCACGAACGGTAAGCAGACGTTGATTGTCCCGCTCACATCGCCAATGGTGACACCGATCGAGACGAGGACGACCGTCTCGTTTGGCGAGACGAGTTGGAGGAACTGGGGATTGACCTCGACCGCTGTCATCTCTGACTTGATCTCGGCAATCGATTCCCAGGCGTCTCCGTATCCTGCAAACGCTCGTTTATATAATTGCGTCAAGATGCGCATCTCGATTTCCGTGAAGCTCTCGACTTTTTCAATCTCGACCCCGGGACCGCCGAGTAGGCGATCGAGCATCGCGTACGAAATGTTCGGATTCACTTCGATGATGAAACGGCCGTTGAGCGGCGGCGCTTCAATCAAGTTGATCATCGTCATGCTCGGAATGGAATGAATGAATTCGTCATAAGGAAGCTGCTCGACCGAGTTGACCGTGAACTGGACGTATGTCCGGAGTTGGGCCGAGAAGAACGTGGTCAGCATCCGTGTGAAATGCTCATGAATCCGGGTCAAGCTTCGGATTTGGTCTTTCGAGAAGCGGACCGCCCGTTTAAAGTCATACTGCCGGACTTTCCGCTCTTCTTCCTGGGCCAAAAAGGAGTCGGCTTCGACGTCGCCACTGCTTAACGCCGATAGCAAGGCATCAATTTCTTGTTGAGATAAGACTTCTCCCATGATGCCACCTCACTGTATGATTTTCTTCGTCATGTAGACTCGTTGGACCTCACCTGACTCCAACAGTCCGTTTAGTTGTTTGCGGAGCGACTGCTCAAACTTCTGCATGTCTTCTTTCGTCGTGAGCTTCGCTTTCGTCATGCCGGCCAAATCGCCGAGGATGACGTTATGCACTTGGAACTTTCGAAGTTCGAGATCTTCTTTCGTCTCCGCAGCATCCGTCACGATTGTGAACTGGACGTTGATGAAACGCTCATCTTGGATGTTCGTCGTCATATCGTCCGTCGTGAAGCTGCGTTCGGCCAATTCTTCGGCGGTGACAGGTTTCGTCTTCGCCGTCACGTTGTCACCGAACAAGTATTTATAAGTCATAAATCCGGCCCCGCCCATGACGAGCAGGACGACTAGCAGGATGAGCACCATCTTCATGGCGCCGCCTTTTTGTTTTTCTTCACTCATCTTCTTCACCTCGTATGCCTATCGTTCCAACCAGACCGACCGAGGCATAGAACGCCGTCGTCCGGTCGATGATTTGTTGTTTCGTCTCGCGGACGATATACGTCTTTCCGTTATACAAGTGAATGATCGTATCGGGCTCGGCTTTGACCGTCTCGATGAACAAGGCGTTCAGCACAAGTTCTTCACCCCGGAGCGTCGTGACGCGAATCATCAGCGTTTCAAGTTGACGAGTTCTTGGAGAATCTCGTCCGATGTTGTGATGATTCGTGTGTTCGCTTGGAAACCACGCTGCGCGACAATCATTTCTGTGAACTCTTCCGACAAGTCGACGTTCGACATCTCGAGCGCACCCGAGACGAGTTCGCCACGCCCATCTTGTCCAGGGATACCAATGTTCGGCTCACCTGAGTTTTGCGATTGAATGAAGTTGTTCGCGCCGACTTTTGACAATCCGGCGTTGTTGGCGAACGTGACGACTTGGATTTGGCCGACGACTGTCGAAGCTCCGGCGTTATCGACGTAGCTGACTTGTCCGTCTTTCCCGATTGAGAGCGACTTCGCACCGGCAGGGATGTTGATTCGGTCTCCTGTCATGCTGAGGACATACGCACCGTCTCCGTTGACGAGGTCTCCTGTGTTATCTGTATAGAAGTTACCTGCCCGCGTGTATTGTGTCTGGCCGTTCACGTCCAAGGCGAAGAATCCTTCTCCTGAGATCCCGACATCAAGCGCTCT
The DNA here is from genome assembly GCF_018618175.1 of Exiguobacterium sp. s50. NCBI lineage: Bacteria > Bacillati > Bacillota > Bacilli > Caryophanales > Exiguobacterium > Exiguobacterium sp. s50. The sequence goes on along the minus strand of NZ_JACSLP010000006.1, from coordinate 100,539 downwards.
CCCTGAGTTTTGCATGGCGCCTTGGTTATAGACGTTATCGACGGTCGCCATCGTGCCCCCGAGACCGACTTCTTTCGGATTGACCCCACCGCTGACACCGTTCGCCGCCGTCGCACTACCGACTTGTTGGCTGACGAGGTCTTTGAACGTGACCCGGCCCTTTTTATAGCCGAACGTGTTGACGTTGGCGATGTTGTTCCCGACGACGTCAAGCTTCGATTGGAAGTTCTTTAAACCACTGATTCCTGAGTACATTGCTCTTAACATGATGAATCCTCCTATGCTTGTTTGATGGAAGTGATGTTGTACACGTTGACGGACGTTCCGTCTTCAAGGTCGGCCACATAGCCGGCTTCGGTCTTCGAAATCGAGAGAACACGTCCCGAGCCTTTAATCGTCTCGGTTTCCGTTTCGTTTGTATAAGCGACCGTTTGCCCGATCATATTGCTGAACTCCGAAATCGAGGCCATTTGTCGATCGACGAGCGCGGAATCGAGTTGTTTCGAAATCGTCTGCATCTGTTCGAGTGAAGAGAACTGAGCCATCTGAGAGATGAACTCACGGTCTTCCATCGGTGACATCGGGTCTTGGTTGGCGAGTTGGGCGAGCAACAGTTTCAAGAACATGCTTTGATCGTATTGGTTCGTCGCTTTCGGCATCGATTGATCCGGTAGCGTATAGTCATTCGTCTTCGGCTGGATTGTCGTCATCGTCAGGGTCTCCTTTCGGTTGTTCATGGTGTTCCGGTTCAGGTTGGTCGAACTCATTGAAGCTCGAGTTTTTCGTCTCTAGCGCTTGTTGGGTCAAGTTGACCTCGACGCGGACGTTCGGGTTCGCGGGCTGGAGCGTCTGTTGCAACTGTCCTAGTTGTGATTGCAATAACTGCTTCGCCTCTTGGTTACTCGCAAACAGCTTGACGACGAGTTCTCCGTTCTGCCGTTCGAGTTTGACGACGAGTTCCCCTAACTGTTCCGGATAAAGACGGACCGTGAACACTTTCGACCCATCGGCCCCGCTCTTGAACGGTGCCCGGTGCAAGGCCGCTTCGATGCGGGCCTGCATGTTTTCAGGTAATGAGCCTTTCGAGGCGTACATCACCATCTCAGAATCGATATTCGGTTTCGACCACGTCATGCTTTTCGGCATCCAGTCGGTTTCTTTGATCGGCTGTTGCATCTGTGCGGGTTGCGTTTCAGTTTGTGTCATACCGGGTAAAGGTTTTGGGGTCTGTCCGAGCGTCCCTTTAAACTGCGCAACGACTTGCTGGATGATGCGCACGTTCTCCTCTACTTGATCGACCGGCACCGTTTGGACGAGTGTGTCCGTCTCTTTCTTCGTGAGCGTAAACGAGAGCGTCGGCGCTGCCGCTTGGCTTGTGATCAGTGCAGGGATTGCGTCCGGGGCCTTGGCCGTTGCAGGCTCCGGGGCGACTTGATTCAAAATTCCGATATAGGCATCCATGAACTTGCGATACGCATCGGCCGGCAACGACTTCAACCATTGCAGGCTATCCGGCTGTTGCAGCCACTGCTCTAACCGATTCGATACGTTCTCGAGCGGGAGTGATGCTTCGTCTTCCGGAACAGCCATAGCTTCAGGCGACGAGGTCGGCGTCGTTCCGAGCATGGCCGAGAGCAATTCTAAAAACTGTCCGGTCGGGGTCGCACTCGCGTCCCCGCCTTTTTGTGGTGCCCCTTGCATCGATTGGGCCAGTAAGGCGATATTCATCATCATGTCCTCCTTTCCAGTCACTGGAGCAACTGGGTGACGACGGCGGCCTGTTGGGCATCCATCCGTCCCAATATGTCGGCTTGTTGCTTCGGCGACAATTCCTTCAATAGGTTCGCCACTTGCGGACTCTCGAGTTCGTTCATGATGGCAGCGGCTTGTTTCGCTGACATCTCCTCATAGACACGAGACACGTCCGAGGTTTCTTCTTCGACCGCACTGGCCGTCGCCAATTCCGCGACGAGTCGGTCACGTTCCTGAATCAACTTCGAGACTTCTTCTTGTCTAGCCTTCACTTCGTTCGTCAACTCGGCGTTATCGGCCCGAAGCTTCTCAATCTCGGCATTCGCCACTTTCAAGCGATTCGCGGCATCAGTATCCACACCGGTCACGTTCACGTTCGTCTTCACTTTTTCTTCCGGCTCTTGTTTTGAACCGGTCTCTAGAAACGGGACCGATAACAACGGACGGTCCATCGCATAGTTCATGACGACAATCCCTCCAACGAGTAGAAAGATGGCCGGGACGAGAACGAGCGCGACCAATAGCTGTCTGCCTCGCTTCGTGTTGTCTTTTTCCATCGGTTTACTTCCCTTTCCCGTGATGAATCACTGCCAACTCATCGATGAAATGCTGTTCGATGAGCTTTGTCGCGGCCACTTCATCTTGACTGACTTTTTCATGCAACGTTACATATTTCTTTTCCTCGACGACTTTTCCGAGCAGACGTTCCTGCGACAAATGGTAGCGGTTACGCGCCTGCTGGACGACGAGTTGTTGTGTCTCGATTTGGCGTTTCAACCGTTCGCGTGTCTGTTCACGGTATTGCGACATGAGCAAATCAATGACGCCAGCTTGTTCGTCTTGACTCTTCATGAGCGACTCGTACGTCAACACGAGCCGATACAGCGTCTCCATCTCTGTCTCGAACCGCGCTTTATGTTGTCTCATCTCCGTCGCCGACTCTTCTTTCTCATGTTCTGCGATCGGCATGATGCGCTCTAACAATAATCTGTTCATCGTTCACCTCGCACGATTTGGGCCAGGCGCTCTAACGATTCCTCAAGCGGGGCCTCTTCTTCGATGGATTGCTTTAAAAACGTCAACAAGTTCGGATACTGCTCGATGGCGGTATCGATGGCAGGGTTCGTCCCTTTTTTATAAGCACCGATATTGATTAAGTCTTCGGCATCCAAATACGTGGCCAGCCAACCCCGGAACGTCTGCGCGACCTCCCGATGCATCGGCGTGGCAATTTGGTTCATGACGCGGCTGATCGACTTCAAGACGTGAATCGCCGGGAACTGTCCACGGTTCGCGAGCGAGCGGTCCATGACGAAGTGTCCGTCTAAAATCCCGCGCACCGCATCCGCAATCGGCTCGTTCATATCGTCCCCGTCGACGAGGACGGTATAGAACGCAGTAATCGATCCTGTCACGGCGGTCCCGCTTCGTTCTAACAGTTGCGGCAGCATCGCGAAGACGGAAGGCGTATACCCTTTAGACGTCGGTGGTTCCCCTGTGGCGAGTCCGATTTCACGTTGCGCCATGGCGAACCGGGTCACCGAATCCATCATGAGGACGACTTCTTTACCTTGATCGCGGAAGTATTCGGCGATGGCTGTCGCCGTATAAGCTCCTTTCAACCGCACGAGCGGCGGTTGGTCGCTCGTCGCCACGATGACGACCGAGCGGGCCATCCCTTCTGGTCCGAGTTCTTTCTCGATGAACTCTTTCACTTCCCGGCCACGCTCTCCGATCAAGGCGATGACGTTGATGTCGGCCGATGATCGTTTGGCAATCATGCCGAGCAATGTCGACTTCCCGACGCCGGAACCTGCGAACAATCCGACCCGCTGTCCTTTCCCGACTGTCAAGAGACCGTCGATGACGCGAACGCCTGTCGAGAGGACGTCTAAAATGCGGGGCCGCTCAAGTGGGTTCGGCGGCTTACGAAGCACGTCGTAACGTGCGCCAGGCGTGTCACCCTCACCGGACAACGGACGGCCGAGACCGTCGAGCACTTGGCCAATCAACTCGTCGCCGACCGGCACTTGAAGCATCCGGCCTGTCCCTTTGACCATACATCCCGGTGCGATTTGCGTCGTTTCGCCGTAAGGCATGAGGAGGACGCGTGCCTCATTGAATCCGACAACTTCGGCTTCGACGTGTTGACCGGATGGTAGCTCGATCAAACAACGTTCTCCGATAAAAGCACTCGGTCCATTCGACTCGATCATCAGACCGACGACCCGACAGACGCGTCCGACTTTTCGGACGTACTCGTCATCGGGCGAGGACACAATCGACTCGAGCACGCGGTCAATAAGCGCCATCGGCCAGGACCTCCTCGATTTTGGAACGTACGCGATCAAAGCTATAGCTCAAATCGAGCTCATCCCCGTGATGAGGGGTCTCAATCCTTACGCTCGTCTCATCCAAGCCTGCATCCGCCCGGTATTTGATGCCCGGGCCGTCTGGAATGACCCAGTCCGCTTCAAAGCGTTGGATCGAGGCGAGTCGCGTTGGATGGACGTACACCGTCAATGATTCCGCATCGAGTTGACGGAGCAACTGTTCACGGACACGATCGGCGAACAACGCCTCATCGTTTCGGACGAGTTCTGTCGTCACGCGAGCGCTGACCTCGACGGCGAGGGCGACGAGCTGTTGCTCGGCGTCCCGCCATTTCGTGTCAAACAACTGCTCGAGTTCGACGCTGACCGTGTTTAAGCGGGTCGTCAATTCCTCATACTCGGCCTTGCCGTCCCGTCTTCCTTGCTCAAAGCCTGCGTCGTAGCCTTCTTGTCTAGCCGACACGAGCACTTCTTCCCGTAAGTCGGCGAGTTCTTGTTCCATCGCCGTGCGGCGCGCTTCGAGTGTGGCTGCTTGCTCGTCTAGTTGCGCACGCGTTTGGGCCAACCGCTCCCGCTCTTCATCCTGGTGTAGCATACTCACCGGCTCGAGGAACGGCTTTGAATCAATCCGTTGCGGCTCAAGTGGTGTCGCATAATGGCGTTTGATTACGTTAGACAACGATGTCATCTCCTCCACCGCGGCTGATCACGATCTCTCCGACGTCTTCTAGGCGACGGATGATGCCGACGATACGACTTTGCGCCTCTTCGACGTCACGCAACCGGACAGGCCCCATGAATTCCATGTCTTCTTTGAATGTTTCGACCATTCGTTGTGACATGTTTTTGAAGATGATCTGTTTGACTTCGTCGGATGATACTTTGAGGGCGAGTAAGAGATCGTCGTTCGCCACTTCGCGGATAATCCGCTGAATCGCCCGCGAATCGAGCGTGACGATGTCTTCGAAGACGAACATCCGCTTTTTGATTTCTTCGGCCAATTCCGGGTCTTCGATTTCAAGCGCATCGAGAATCGTGCGCTCGGTCGTGCGGTCGACGCCGTTGAGCACTTCGACGACCGCCTCGATGCCACCGGATTGGGCGTAGTCTTGCATATCCGTTTGGGACAAGTTCTTCTCGAGAATCTGTTCGATCTCATGAATCACGTCCGGGTTGAGCCGGTCCATCGTCGCGATCCGCTTGGCGACTTCCGACTGAATCTCAGGCGGGAGCTCAGACAAAATTTGTCCTGACTTGACCGGTTCCAAATGCGCCAAAATCAAGGCGATCGTTTGCGGATGCTCGTTTTGGATAAAGTTCAACAGCTGTTTCGGGTCGGCCTTGCGGGCGAACTCGAATGGTCGGACTTGAAGCGTCGAGGTGAGGCGGTGGATGAGGGCCATCGCCTTCTCTTCTCCGACCGCTTTCTCGAGCACCGTTTTCGCGAATCCGATGCCCCCTTGCGTGATATAGCTCTGCGCCATAGCGAGCTCGTGGAACTCGCCCATGATGGCTTCTTTTTGTTCGGATGATACTTTTTTCAACGCCGAAATTTGTAGCGTCAATTGCTCCATCTCTTCTTCGGACAGATGCTTGTAGACGCTCGCTGCCACTTCAGGTCCAAGCGAGATCATGAGCATGGCCGCTTTTTCTCGGTTCGGTTGTTTGGCGTAATTCACAGTACTCACTCCTCAGACATCCATGTACGGAGAAGTTTGGCGAACTCTTCAGGGTTGCTCTCTGCCAATTTCTCCAACTGTTTCTTCTTGACGGCCCCTTCGCCCCGTTCTTCGAGGTCGAGGTCCGGCACTTCGTCTTCATATGGGACTTCCCACTCGTTCGACTCGGCGACTGGTTCGCGGTTGCGCTTGCGCATCGCGAAGAACAAGAGCGCGAGCAAGACGACGGCACCGGCTGCGGCGGCATACATCCACCATTGGGTCGGTTGTTCGACCACGGCCGCTTCTTCCGTTTCTGCGAACGGACGTGAGACGACGACGACTTTCTGTTCAAGTTCCGCCTCAGTGAGTGCCTCTCCGGTCTTGGCGAGTGACGTCCGGATAATCGAGTACATCATCGTCTCGAGGTCACCCTCGAGTTGAGGGTCGATTGTCGTCGCCCCGTTCGGTGGTTCGACGATCAATTGGACGCCGAGGTCACGAATCGAGTACGGTGCGTTCTGAATCTGTTTCGTGATTCGGTTGACTTCATAATTGATGATTTCATGATTCTTTTCGCTCTCTTCTTCCCCAGTGCCCGTGGCGGCCGGGAAATTGACCGTATCGTTCTCGGCCGTCCCGGCAGCAGTTGCTGCGCCGGTTCCGCCTGTATACGCTTCAGCAATCCGCTCGGCCGAAGTGACGATGCCTTCCATGCTGTCCTCATTGACAGGTGTCACGAGGTTTTGCTCTTCAGCCGCTTGCGTCGTGTCGATATCGGCTGTGACCGAGACGAGCACGCTTCGTTCGCCGAGCAACACCGACAACATTTGTTGAATCTGTTGACGGACATCTTTCTCGACTTGGCGTTTCAAGACGAGCGGGTCGGTCGATGATCCACCGGCCGTCGTCGTCTGGTCTAAATCGTAATACGTGAAATATTGGTCCATGACCGATATGTTTTCAGGTTTCAAGTTCGGTACGCTCTTACTGATTAAATGATAGAGCCCTTTCACCGTCGCCGGCTCGAGATTCGTACCAGCTCCTAAATTTAAGACGATGGAGGCCGTCGGTTCACCTTGATCTTCGGCCAAGAAGACCGATTTCTCTGGAATCGAGATGATGACTTTCGCCTGGTTGATTCCTTCGATTTGCGTAATCAACCGTTCGAGCTCGGTCTGCATCGCGCTCCGTTCGATGACGGCCATCTCACGGTCCGTCGTTCCGAAGCCAGCGTTCTCGCTAAAGAAGCTATAATCGATTGCACCCGACTTCGGGATGCCTGCTGCCGCCAGACTGACTTTCAGTTGGTCGACTTGCTCACTCGGTACATATACACTGACACCGTTCGAAGTCGCTTTAATCTCAGCCTTTACTCCGTCGGCCGTCAACTGTTCCGTCACCTCGCCCGCTTCTTGAGCGGACAGGTTCGTATAGAGCGGGGCCATGTTCGGGCGCGACAGCCAGACGGTCAAGAGCACCGCGACAAGAATCACGCCGACGATGACGAGACCCCAAATGATTTTTCGGTTCGTTTTCATCGTTTGAAGCGAACCGGTCAGTGAACCGAATCGTTCTTTTAACTTTTCATTCATCGCTACTCGTCATCCTCTACTTTAAACTTGCATTCGCATCATTTCTTGATAGGCCTCGACCGCTTTGTTCCGCACCTCTATGGCGAGCTGCATCGCAATCGATGACTCTTCGCTTTGAATCATGACTTGATGTAAATCGGCTTTGCCGACGGCAAGATCGGCTCGGGCCGAGCTCGTCGCTTGTTGGACGTCATTTAATGAGCGCATCGCCTCGTTCAAATACGTTCCGAACTGGGATGGCGTCTCTTTCACAGCCGGCGCGACTGTCGGTTGTGTGCCAATCAATTGAATGGGGTTAATCTGCATCCTCGATCACTCCTTATCCTTTACCAATTTCCATCGCTTTGACGAGCATCGCCTTCGTGGCGTTCATCGCGGCGATGTTCGCCTCGTACGACCGTGTCGCTCCCATCAAATCGACCATTTCTTTCAACAGGTCGACGTTTGGCATCTGGACATAGCCCCGGTCATCCGAATCAGGATGGCTCGGGTCATAGACGAGCTTGTACGGGCTCTCATCTTCCACAATCTGTGAGACTTCGACCCCGCCGCTGACAGCGGACAGCTGTTGGCGAAACGGTGCTTCCTGCATCACGGTCATCTTTCGCGTGTACGGTTGCCACTCCCCGTCAACTAACTTGCCGCGTGTCGTCTGGGCGTTCGCGATGTTCGCGGACACCGTGTCCATCCGTAACCGCTGCGACGTCAGTGCCGTCGCCGAGATATGAAAACTATCAAACATGCCCATCGTCAACGTCCTCCTCTAATGACGGTTTTGAGTCCGCCGAGCCGGCGGTTCAACTGTTCCATCACCGCTTCGTATTGAAGCTGGTTCCGTGCCAACTCGCTCATCTCGTAATCGAGATCAACGTTATTGCCGTCACTTCGCATCGCGCCTCCGGCCCGGTCCGTGATCGTCGTCGCCGAGCGCTCACTCGGACGACCGCCTGCCAGCTTGAGACGCATCTCGTTGTTCAGCGTCTGTTCAAACACGGCCTGCTTCGCCCGGAAGTTCGGGGTATCGATATTCGATAGGTTATGGCTGATGACTTTTTGATTTACGACCGAATGATTGATCGCTTGCTTCATTAATTGATAGTCGCTACCGATCCAGTTCATGCGTTTCACTCGCTTTCACTAAAAGAATGCATGTATATACCTTATTTGGAAAATCCACTATTTCATTGAAACAAATCTGTAACAGTGTTGAAAGATATTTTTATTAAAACAGGTAAATGCTGTCTTCTGTTTTTGTCGAATTTACGACGAATTCTGAAAATAATTACTTTTGCACTAAAAAAAGTCGCTCCCATTACGTCGGGAGCGACTTTATAAGTCTAAAGTCCTAATTCGATAGACTTTCTAGTATTCGTCAGTTGAATCTAGTTTATTTCAATTCGATTTCAACTTTTGTAATTCGAACAAGAAGTTGTCATTCAGTATCTTAATATACGTTCCTTTCATACCGAGAGAACGTGACTCGATGACACCCGCACTTTCCAATTTACGGAGTGCGTTAACGATGACCGAACGAGTGATTCCCACACGGTCGGCAATTTTGGAAGCAACTAGTAAACCTTCGTTGCCACCAAGCTCTTCGAAGATGTGCTCGATCGCTTCAAGCTCAGAATATGAGAGCGAGTTGATCGCCATTTGGACGACCGCTTTTTTACGGGCTGACGCCTCCGCTTCGGCCGCTTTCTCACGAAGAATCTCCATCCCTACGACAGTCGCGCTATATTCGGCCAAGACGAGGTCATCTTCCGTGAACTCGTTGTTGAGCCGACCGAGCACGAGTGTACCGAGACGCTCGCCGCCACCGATGATTGGAACGATCGTCGTCATCGAGTCGAGGAACAACTCACGGTTCTCGACCGGGAACGCCGTATACTCACTGTCGATGCCGATATTTTCCGTCGTCTCTTTGACGTTGAACAAGTTTGAGGCGTATGGCTCCGGGAATTGACGGTCGACCAAGAACGCCTTCATGCGTTCGTTCTCGATTTGTTGTTTGATGGCAAAGCCGAGCAAACGGCCCCGACGACTGACGATGAACGTGTTTGCTTCGAGTACTTCGCGCATCTTATCCGCCATTTCTTTAAAGTCTACGTGCGCGCTTGCCTCTTGTTGAAGCATCGTGTTCAATTGGCGTGTTTTGTCTAGTAAGTTCATAATTCTTATTTTCCTCCCTGTATGTGCATACAGAATCTTATAGTATAAATTGGCTAAGGTCTCGATCTTCCGCAATCGAGCCGACTTTCTCTTTCACATAGGCCGGTGTGATTTGAACATGCGTTTGTGGCATGTCGGCCGCCTCGAACGACAAGTCCTCGAGGACGCGCTCCATAATCGTATACAGACGGCGGGCCCCGATGTCATCCGTCTCTCGGTTGACGTGCGTCGCGATGCGCGCAATCTCTTCGATGGCTGGATGCGTGAACTCGACGCTAATCTCCTCTGACTCGAGGAGTGCCGTGTACTGCTTGATGAGCGCCTGGGACGGCTCCGTCAAAATCTTGACGAAGTCCTCTTCGGTCAGGCTGCTCAGTTCAACGCGAATCGGGAAACGTCCTTGGAGCTCAGGAATCAAGTCGGACGGCTTCGCCATATGGAATGCTCCGGCGGCGATAAAGAGCACGTGGTCCGTCTTGACCGGTCCATACTTCGTGACGACGGTCGATCCTTCGACGATTGGCAAGATGTCACGTTGGACGCCCTCTCGTGAGACGCCGGCATGATCTTGCGACTTCGTCGCAATCTTGTCGATCTCATCGACGAAGATGATACCCATCTGCTCACTACGGCGCACGGCCTCGTCATGAACTTCGTTCATATCGAGCAAACTCTCTGCTTCCTCGGCGACGATGAGCGGACGTGCTTCGCGGACCGGCAACTTGCGTTTCTTCCGTTTCTTCGGCACGATTTGACCGAGCATGTCCTGCAAGTTCGATAAACCTTCCATGCCTTGCCCTTGGAACAAGTCGACGGTCTGCTTTTCTTCGAGATTGACCTCGATTAATCGTTCTTCGAGTTCACCGAGCTCGAGCAAGCGACGCAACTGTGCGCGGTCGGACGACTGCGTGTTAGTCGGCTCTTCGGTCTTTTGAGCTTGGCCGCCGAACAACGCCTCGAACGGGTTCGATGCGGTCGGTTCGACTTTGGCCTTGCCTTGCAAAGCGTCAAGGATGCGTTCCGTCGCAGCGACTTCCGCTTGCTCTTTCACGCCTTCTTTCTTCTCTTCCTTCACGAGACGGACCGACGCCTCGACAAGGTCACGGACCATCGATTCGACATCGCGGCCGACGTAGCCGACTTCAGTGAATTTCGTAGCCTCGACTTTGACGAACGGCGCGCCAACGAGTTTGGCCAAGCGGCGTGCGATTTCCGTCTTCCCGACACCGGTCGGGCCGATCATCAAGATGTTCTTCGGTGTCACTTCATCACGCAGGTCGGCACTCAATTTTTGGCGACGATAACGGTTGCGGAGTGCGATCGCGACGGCGCGCTTGGCATCCTTTTGTCCGATGACGAAGCGGTCTAGTTCCGCTACGATTTGGCGTGGTGTCAGTTCACGTTTCATTCAGAATCGCCTCCGATCGTTTCTACGATGACTTGGTCGTTTGTATAGACGCACAACTCTCCGGCAATCTCGAGAGCGGCGCGGGCTATGTCTTCCGCTGATTTCTCAGGCGAATGGCGTACGAGGGCGCGCCCGGCAGCGAGCGCATAGTTCCCGCCCGAACCGATCGCTAAAATGCCATCATCCGGTTCGATCACTTCGCCGTTCCCAGACACGAGCAGTAGGTGCTCACGGTCCATGACGATCAAAAGCGCTTCGAGTTGACGGAGCATCTTATCCCCGCGCCACTCTTTAGCCAGCTCGACGGCCGCACGCGGCAAGTTCCCGTTGTACATCTCTAGCTTCGATTCAAACTTCTCGAAGAGCGTGAATGCGTCGGCCACGCTTCCGGCGAACCCGGCGACGACCTTACCGCCGTAGAGACGTCGTACTTTTTTGGCCTTGTTTTTCATGATGACGGCGTTTCCGAACGTGACTTGTCCATCCCCGCTCATGGCACCCTGCCCGTTGTGGCGGACTGCGAAAATCGTGGTTGCGTGAAACATCTGATGACCTCCTACTTTCTCGGATGTGTGGCTTGATAGACCGCTCGCAAGCGCTCCGTCGAGACGTGAGTGTAACGACCCGTCGTCGAGAGTGACTCGTGACCGAGCAACTCTTGGACGGCACGGAGGTCAGCCCCGCGCTCGAGCAGGTCCGTCGCAAAACTATGACGGAGCGAGTGAGGCGTCAACGGCTTATGCAGGCCGCCTTGCTTCCTCAGACGCTTCATGACGTAGCGAATTTGGTCTGTTGTCACTCGATTCCCTTTTTGACTGAGGAATAATGCCGTTTCTTGGGGGGAAGCGCATGTTTGGCGCACGTCGAGGTAACGATCGAGCGCCGCGATGGCGAACTGTCCGATTGGGATGTAGCGTTCTTTCTTCCCTTTCCCGACGACATGCACGAAGGCGAGGTCGGCATCGTAGGACGACACGTCCATCCCGCACAACTCAGCGACGCGCATGCCCGTCCCGTACAACATCTCGACGATGGCGACGTCACGGGCCCGCAGGAACGGATCATCTTGTCCGTCCGCGGTCGCGATGAGCTGTTCGACTTCGCTAGGCACGGCGAACGTCGGCAGCGTCTTGCGCCGTTTCGGAGACGTTAGTCCGTGGAACAGAGGCTCGACACCCGTCTCACGTGCCACAAATTTCCCGAATTGCTTGAGGCACGATACTTTTTGGGCGACCGTCGTCGTGGCGCTGTCGGTCTCATAAAGGGCATATAAATAACGCCGCGCCGACTGCACATCATACGGATTTTGATGTGTCGATTGGCAATAAGCGGCGTACTGGTCGAGCGTCTGCTCGTAAGAGCGTTTCGTGTGAGGAGACAGCCGGCGTTCGACTTGGCAATAGCGCAAAAATGACTGTTGATCGTCACCGAATCCCATTCTCTCGCCCCCTCGTTTTCAACTTAAAAACGCATGTTCTCGTCAAATCGAAATTAGCATAGCATACCCCGTCAGAGGTGACAATAGATAGCCCCTCAATAATCTGAAAATTTTCAAAGTGTTGTACAAATTACACAATTGAAATTTAAATTCACAAAAAAGGAGCCAAAAAATGGCTCCTTTCCCTTAAATCTCTTTATATTGCTGAATCGTTTCAAGGGCACGGTTCGCGTAACGTTCGTACCGTTCTTGTTTCTTCATCTTCTGCGGCGCATCCTCGAGCGACGGCACGAGACCGAAGTTTGCGTTCATCGGTTGGAAGTGCTTGCCGTCCGTCGTCGTGATATAGTGCGCCATCGAACCGAGCATCGTCTCGCGTGGCAAGACGACGAGGTCTTCACCGGCAATCAGTTTCGCTGCGTTAATCCCAGCGAGAAGTCCTGACGCCGCCGATTCGACGTACCCTTCCACACCGGTCATCTGCCCGGCGAAGAACAACGTGTCGCGTGTCCGCGCCTGATACGTCGGTTTCAACAGGCTCGGTGAGTTGATGAACGTGTTCCGGTGCATGACACCGTAGCGCACGATCTCCGCGTTCTCGAGACCCGGGATGAGTTGAAGGATCCGTTTCTGTTCCCCCCATTTGAGGTGGGTTTGAAAACCGACCAAGTTGAACAGCGTGCCGGCCGAGTTATCTTGCCGTAACTGCACGACCGCGTGCGGACGTTTGCCCGTCTTCGGATCTTCGAGGCCGACGGGTTTCATCGGTCCGAACAAGAGCGTCTTCTTGCCGCGTTGGGCAAGAACTTCAAACGGCATGCAGCCTTCGAAGTAAATCTCTTTCTCGAACTCTTTGAGCGGGACGACCTCTGCTTTGACGAGCTCGTCGTAGAACAAGTCGAACTCTTCTTCCGTCATCGGACAGTTGAGGTACGCCGCCTCACCTTTGTCGTAACGTGATTTCAAGTATACCTTGTCCCGGTCAATCGTCTCGCCGTCCAAAATCGGCGCCGCGGCGTCGTAGAAGTAAAGGTAATCTTCACCTGTGAACGCTTTGAGCGAAGCCGAGAGGTCCGGTGACGTGAGTGGACCGGTCGCCATGATGACGATCCCGTCCGGAATCGCCGTGATCTCTTCGTTGTGCACGGTCACGTTCGGATGGTTCTTCAACGTGTCCGTCACGAATCCGGCGAAGTCATGACGGTCGACGGCGAGAGCGCCGCCGGCCGGTACACTTGCCGTGTCGGCCGCTTTCAAGATGAGCGAGTCGAGCGTGCGCATCTCTTCTTTCAAGACGCCGACCGCGTTTTGTAGCCCGTTCGCTCGAAGCGAGTTCGAGCAGACCAGTTCAGCGAATTGGTCCGTATGGTGTGCCGGTGTTTTTCGGACCGGTCTCATTTCATACAAATCGACTTGAATTCCGCGTTTCGCGAGTTGCCAAGCCGCCTCGGAGCCGGCGAGGCCCGCTCCGATCACAGTTACACGTTGCTGCAAAGTTAATCCTCCTCTAACTGATGTACCTCGGCATGGGTACAGTTCGTACATTGATATTTCACACCGTCTTTAATTTTTTTCTCGACCATCATCTTACCACATTCCGGACACGGTTTCGCGACCGGCTTGTCCCATGAGACGAACTCACAGTCTGGATAGTTCGAGCAACCGTAGAACAGACGACCCTTCTTACTGCGTCGTTCGACGACTTGTCCGTCTTTGCAGCTCGGACATGGGACGCCGATTTCGACTTGTACCGGTTTCGTGTTCGTACAGTTCGGGAAGTTCGAGCATGCCATGAATTTCCCGTAACGGCCCATCTTGATGACCATCGGCGAACCGCACACTTCGCAGTCGATGCCGGCCGGTTCATCTTTCACTTCGATTTTCTCAATCTCTGACTCGGCTCGTTTCAGACGTTTCTCGAAACTGCGATAGATTGGAGCGACGACTTCCGTCCATTCGACTTCCTCGTTCTCAATCGAGTCGAGGAGCGTCTCCATGTCGGCCGTGAACTGGACGGTGATAAAGTCGTTGAAGTACTCATCGATCATCTCGATGACGAGTTCGCCAAGTTCTGTCGGGACGAACTTCTTCTCTTCAAGGACGACATATCCGCGTTTTTGAATCGTATCGAGCGTCGGTGCATACGTCGACGGACGACCGATTCCGAGTTCTTCCATCGCCCGAACGAGACGCGCCTCACTGTAACGTGGCGGCGGCTGTGTGAAGTGCTGCTTCGGTTCGATTGTCTCGAACTTGACGAGGTCATCCACTTCGAGCGGTGGGAGCAACCCTTCTTTCTCCGGGTTCGTGTCTTCGATATCTTCATCTTTCGATTCGATATACACTTTCATGAAACCAGGGAATTTGACGGTCGACCCGTTGGCACGGAAAATCATGCCGTTCGACTCGACGTCGATTTTCACCGTGTCGAGGATGGCCGGCGCCATTTGGCTCGCGACGAGGCGCTCCCAAATCAACTTGTACAAGCGGAGCTGGTCACGCGACAAGTACGCTTTCACCGAGGCCGGGTCGCGTAACGCCGAAGTCGGACGAATCGCTTCGTGTGCGTCCTGGGCGTTCGCGGCTTTCTTCTCTTTTTGCTTCTGCAACGCGACGTACTCTTCTCCGAATGTGGATTCGATATACTCTTTCGCTTCCGCTTTCGCCAAATCTGAGATACGCGTCGAGTCGGTACGCATATACGTGATCAAACCGACGGTGCCTTCTTTCTTCCCGAGGTCGATCCCTTCGTATAGCTGTTGCGCGAGCATCATCGTCTTCTTGGCACGGAAGTTCAATTTACGAGCCGCATCTTGCTGGAGCGAGCTCGTCGTGAACGGGAGCGACGCGTTGCGCTTCCGCTCTTTCTTCGTGACGTCGATGACTTTGAATGAGTCGTCAATCGCTTTGAGCACCGCGTCGGCATCTGCCTCGCTCTTGAGCTCCATTTTTTTCCCGTCTTTACCATAAAACGAAGTCTCGAACGATTCGCCTTCATGGTTGAGGGTGAGTTTGATGGTCCAATACTCTTCTGGGTCGAAGGCATTGATCTCCCGCTCCCGGTCGATAATCATTTTAACGGCCACGGATTGAACGCGTCCGGCCGATAATCCTTTTTTGACTTTCTTCCATAGTAATGGGCTCATCCCGTATCCGACGAGACGGTCCAAAATTCGACGCGCCTGCTGGGCGTCGACGAGGTCATGGTTGATTTTACGCGGGTGTTTGAACGACTCTTTAATCGCATCTTTCGTGATCTCGTTAAAGACGACGCGACATTCCGTCGTTTCGTCGACACCGAGGGCACGTGCTAAATGCCAAGCAATCGCTTCCCCTTCGCGATCCGGGTCAGCCGCGAGAAAGATTTTCGTCGCTTTTTTGGCTGCCGTCTTCAATTCTTTCAAAACTGGGCCTTTGCCACGGATCGTGATGTACTTCGGTTCGAAGTCATGTTCCACGTCGACACCGAGTTGACTCTTCGGTAAATCGATGACGTGACCCATAGATGCCTTGACCGTGTAATTCGATCCTAAATAACGTTTAATTGTTTTCGCTTTCGCGGGTGATTCGACGATCACCAAGTATTTTGCCATACATCTGCTCCCCTTTTAGAGGTCATTTAAATCCCTACCATAATATTCATGTTGTCGATGGTTTGTCAACGTCCAATCCTTGAACATGTTAGAATTTGATCGGCAGTCGTCAATGGAATCGCCCCGTCTTCAATCAATTGATTCGGACCAGCCGCGAGCGGATCGAGCGGGCTTCCAGGCACCGCGAATACCGTCTTTCCTTGCTCGAGGGCATGTCCGACCGTGTTCATCGTCCCGCTCTTTTGACGAGCCTGGATGACGACGAGACGATCGGCAAGTCCGCTGACGAGACGATTTCGTTCTAAAAATTGAAATTTTTTGACAGGTGTTTCCGGTGTGTATTCCGTGAGGAGTAACCCGTGTCGCGAAATCCGCTCGAACAAGGGCGAATGGACCTGTGGATACAAGTGCGAAAAGCCCGCTCCGAGGATGGCGATGGTCGGCCGGTCATGATCGAGCGACAGCTCATGGACGAGACCGTCGATGCCGAGCGCCCCACCCGAGACGGAGACAGTTTCTTCTATTAAAGGACGGAAATGTTCGACGAGTCGTCGGCTGATACGATTCAATTCACGGCTTCCGACCAATGCGGTCGTTTGTTGATGTAGTACCTCTAAATCACCTCGATAAAACAAACAATATGGCGGATTCGGGATATGGAGCAGCGCGGACGGGAACAATTCATCCTCCCACGTCAAAAAACGGTCGTACGTGACCGTGGAACGAAGCGCCCGTTCTGCTTTGCTTCGGACGCTCGGATGGAACTGCTGCATGTTCATATGCGCGTGCGACAAGTAATGATGGACGAACTCGACCGGCAACCGTTCGGCTGCGAATCGAGCGATTGTTTGATTCATCACAATCACCTCTAAAAAAATGAGGGATGCCGCGCATCCCTCATTCCGAATGGTTTACGTTGTCGGTTGACCCGTCACGCAAGCTTCATACAAACCTTGTTGTTTCAACACCCGGATGAGCGTCTCTCCGATGACGGCAGGCGTCTCGGCGACTTCAATCCCGTTGGCGTTCAACGTCTTAATTTTCTCAGCAGCTGTACCTTTTCCGCCTGAGATGATGGCGCCGGCATGGCCCATCCGCTTGCCTTCAGGGGCTGTTTGTCCACCGATGAAACCGATGACCGGTTTCGTCATGTTCGCTTTCACCCATTCAGCAGCTTCTTCTTCAGCCGTTCCACCGATTTCACCGATCATGATGACCGCTTTCGTGTCCTCGTCTTCATTGAACGCTTGGAGCGTGTCGATGAAGTTCGTTCCGTTGACCGGGTCTCCACCGATCCCGACAGCTGTCGATTGTCCGATTCCGGCAGTCGTCAACTGATGGACCGCTTCGTATGTGAGCGTCCCTGAGCGCGAGACGATGCCGACGTGGCCTTTCGTGTGGATATAGCCTGGCATGATGCCAAGTTTCGCTTCCCCTGGCGTGATGATCCCCGGGCAGTTCGGTCCGATGAGACGGGCCGGTTTGTCCTCGAGGTAACGCTTCACTTGAATCATGTCGATGACCGGGATACCTTCTGTGATACAGATGATCAACTCGATGCCGCTATCGGCCGCTTCCATAATCGAATCGGCTGCGAACGCAGGTGGCACGTAGATGATTGACGCGTTCGCGCCAGTCGCTTCGACTGCCTCGGATACGGTGTTGAAGACCGGTACGCCGTCAAGGACGGTCGTGCCACCTTTACCAGGTGTCACCCCTCCGACCAATTTCGTGTTATATGCCAGCATCTGTTCGCCGTGGAACAGACCTTGTTTCCCCGTGATCCCTTGAATGATTACTTTTGTATCTTGATTCGCCCAAATACTCATGTCGTTTCCTCCTTATCGAACGAGTGCCGCGATTTTTTCTGCACCGTCAGCCATCGAGCTCGCCGAAGTGATCGCAAGTCCAGATTCATCGAGAATGCGTCGTCCCGCATCCACGTTCGTGCCTTCTAACCGGACGACGAGTGGCAAATCGAGACCGATTTCTTTCGTCGCCGCGACGATACCTTCAGCAATGATGTCACACTTCATGATGCCACCAAAGATGTTAACGAAGATTCCTTTGACTTGGTCGTCTGACAAAATCAATTTGAACGCTTCCGTTACTTTTTCTTTCGTTGCACCGCCGCCTACATCGAGGAAGTTAGCGGGTTCGGCGCCGTAATGCTTGATGATATCCATCGTCGCCATGGCCAAGCCAGCCCCGTTAACGAGGCAACCGATGTTACCGTCGAGCGCGATATAGCTAAGGTCGTGTTTTGACGCCTCGACTTCACGCGGATCTTCTTCTGTCGTGTCGCGAAGGTCGACGATGTCTTTATGACGATAAAGCGCGTTGCTGTCGAAGTTGAGCTTCGCATCGAGTGCGATGACGTTGCCGTCTTTCGTCGTGACGAGCGGGTTGATTTCCGCGATCGTGCAATCTGTCTCGACGTACACTTTATACAATTTCATGACCATGTCGCTGAATTTGTTGACGAGTTTGGTCGGCACTTCCATCTTGAACGCGAGACGGCGTGCTTGGAACGAACGGAGTCCGACGACTGGGTCGACGACTTCTTTATGAATCTTTTCAGGTGTATGTTCAGCGACTTCCTCGATGTCCATACCGCCTTCTGATGAACCCATGATGACAATTCGGCCGATCGAACGGTCAAGCACAAGTCCTAAGTAAAATTCTTGGTCAATGGCAGAGCCTTCTTCAATGTAAAGGCGTTGCACGACTTTTCCTTCTGGTCCAGTCTGATGCGTGACGAGCGTCTTGCCGAGAATCTCTGACGCGTACTGTTTGACTTCTTCATCTGACTTCGCAAGTTTGACACCGCCGGCTTTACCGCGGCCTCCTGCGTGAATCTGAGCTTTGACAACTTTTAGTTCACCGTCTAGCTTGGCGGCGGCTGAGACTGCTTCTTCAACCGTGAACGCTGGATAGCCCGTAGGTACGGCCACTCCAAACGCCCGAAGCAATTCTTTCGCCTGATACTCATGGATATTCATTTCGTTTCCCCCTTAGTCCCCTTTAATATCGGCACGTCTATTGTAACGAAAAACTGAAAGCGCTGTCTATCGTTCTTGCTTTAAGTTTTCATCTTTTTTTCACATCTACCCCTAGACATCCTCGATTTTTCCTTGTTCCATCTGATAAAGAAACACGAAAAGCTCGGCGATGACCTGGTACAGGTCGTCTGGAATCTGCTCTTCAATCTGTAGCGCGGACAAAAGTGACAGTAAGGCCGGGTCCTCATGAATCGGCACACCGTTCGCTTGCGCGAGCGCGAGCATGCGCTCGGCGACGAGTCCGCCCCCTTTGGCGACGACGCGCGGTGACTCCATCGATTGCTCATAGGACAAGGCGATGGCTTGTTTGCGATCGGTCATACGCGTTGGTCCACCTTTCCGAGTGGGGCGAACGTGTCCGGCACCGTTTCACGCTTTGCTTCGAACGAGAAGCGGGACAGCTCATAGCCGATCGCTTCGAGTGCCCGACCGAGCAACGGCTCGTAGGCGTTGACGAACGGACTCAAGTCATGTTGCTCGTTGAACACTTTAACCGACACGTGCCGCTTCTGGACGAGCAAATCGATGCCCGTCTCTCCATACTTCGGGGTCTCGAGGAATAGAACGATACGGGCGTGGTCGGAGTCGATGACCTCGCCTTTCGGCGCCTCGAGACGGAACCGCACTTGTTCAAACGGCCCTAAATGCGGTATGTGAAATGCTTGAACGACGAACGGCGGGGTCTGCACGGCGTTGAACGTCTCCTGGGCCCGGACGAACTGTTCGAACTTCGGGTCGCCTTTCGCTTTGAACAGCTCGCCAACGAGTTGCTTCACGTCAGCACCGGCCCCGCTCTCGAGCAGCTGCCGGCCTTGCGCCTGGAGCGGCTCGGGCGTAGCGAGTGGTTGGCGAGCCAGGCGCCCGAGCTCGCTGCCGAGCTGGGCGAGCGGTGACCGTTGGGCCTGCTGCGCCTCGATTTGTTGCGGCACGACCTTCAAGACGAGTTTCGGTTCGAGCTCGGTGACGACCATCTTGTACGTCACGTTCTCTTTGACGTCGGCGTTCACCCCGACCCGGAACATGCCTTGCGGCAGCTGCATGACCGCCTCGCCTCCCGGCAACAGTTGGAGCACCCGGCCGACGACCGTATTGCCGACGAGCAGTTGCCGTGAATTTTGTTCGGTGACCTTGAACGGCAGGACGCCTTGGTGATCGATGCGCATCGTTTCCCCTCCTACATCTGTTTAATCGGTGCGAACGACTTCCGGTGAATCGGTGTGATGCCGTGTTCCGCGAGGCCGGTCAAATGGTCTTTCGTGCCATAACCCGCATTCCGTTCGAACCCGTACCCGGGATAGAGAATAGCGTAATCCTCCATCATGTTGTCGCGAACGACTTTGGCGACGACGCTCGCTGCCGCAATCGAGACACTCCGGGCATCCCCTTTGATGAGCGACTGCTGCGGGATGTCGAGGTCGAGGCGCATCGCGTCAATCAACAGCGCATCGACCGTTCCGAGCTGCCGGACCGCTTCCACCATCGCCAGTTTCGTCGCCTCATAAATATTGACCTGGTCGATCACGTCAGCGTCGACGATGCCGACACCGACCGATGCCTCGTCCATGAGGATGCGGTATGCCAGTTCCCGCGCCCGTTTCGACATCTTTTTCGAATCGTTCAGGCCGGGATGATAAAACCCTTCGGGCAACATGACAGCCGCCGCGACGACTGGTCCCGCGAGCGGCCCTCGACCGACCTCGTCGACGCCGCCGATGAGACGGAACCCTTGGGCCTTCCAATCGTCTTCGAACGCCTGACGGGCCGTATAGTCGGCACGGAGGGCATGTTCTTGTGCGAACTGTCGCTCCCGTTGCCGGATGAGCGTCTGGACGCCCGTCCGCGGGTCGTCTTTCAACTCGGCCCGTACCTGCTCCCACTCTTCATATCGGACCGTCTGTAGCCGTTGTTTAATCGCTTGAATCGTCATTCCGTTCCTCCTATTCAAAAAAGCCCTGTTTGCACAGGACTTCACGCCATGTCATGGTCGGCCGGCGTCTCGAGGGAGACGCGTCCGATTTTCTCATGACGCAGTTCGTTCAATAGTAATTCGCTCGCTTTCTCGAAATCGACGTAACCGCCGCTGACGAGTCCACGTTTCTTCCCAATCAATTCGAGCAGTTCGACGGCATCTTCCGGCAGTTGATCGATTTTGAATCGCTCTTTCAACTGGTCCGGATAGCGGGCCGACAATTCGCGGGCCGTATAGAGCGCGATATCATCAAGGTTCAAGATATCATCCTTGATGGCACCGGTCGCCGCCAAGCGATAGCCGACCATCTGGTCCTCGAACTTCGGCCAAAGAATCCCTGGCGTATCGAGCAATTCCATCTCGCCGCCTTTCATCTTGATCCATTGCTGACGCTTCGTGACACCCGGACGGTCGCCGGTGACAGCGATGTTACGTCCGGCGAGACGGTTGATGAGCGTCGACTTGCCGACGTTCGGGATGCCGATGATGAGCGCGCGGATCGGGCCGGGGTTCCGGCCTTTCTCACGCATACGGTCATGCTTCTCTTGCATGAGCTTCTCGGCGCCCGACATGAGCTGTTTCAAGCCTTTGCTATGTTTCGCGTCGACGGCGACGACCTCGATGTCATCGCGCTTCAAGGCGCGGAGCCAGGCGTCAGTGACGACCGGATCGGCCATATCGGCTTTATTCAAGACGATGAGACGCGGTTTGCCTTCCGTGATCTCATCGACCATCGGGTTACGGCTCGATTGTGGAACACGTGCATCGACGAGTTCGATGACGACATCGATGAGCTTTAACTTTTCTGTTACTTGTCTTCGTGCCTTGGCCATGTGGCCAGGGAACCATTGAATTGCCAAACAAACACCACCTTATTCTTGTACGGTCCCGAAATCACCGAGCGGCCAGAACACGAAGTTCGTTTTGCCGACGACGTCCTCTTTCGGGACAAAGCCGATTTCACGGCTGTCTTTCGAGTTTTGACGATTGTCACCCATGACGAAGTACGAGCCTTCAGGGACGACCGTCTCGCCCGTCACTTGTTCGAGCGTAAAGTTTTCGGTAAGAGGAAAGCCGTTCATCTGTGCCTGGAAATCCTCTAAATACGGTTCTTCGACCGCCTCATCGTTCAAATAAAGCGTGTCGTCCCGATATTCGAGCGTGTCGCCAGGAATGGCGATGACGCGTTTGATATAGTCTTTCGATTCTGTCGCGTGGAAGACGATAATATCGCCCCGGTCGAGCTCACCGACGTAGTTCGAGATTTTGCTGACGATCATGCGATCGGCATTTTGGAGCGTCGGCATCATCGACTCTCCTTCGACGATGACAGGTACAAAGATGAACGTCCGGATCACGAACGCGATGACGAGCGCAACGACGATCGCCTTAAGCCAACTGAACACTTCTTTCAACTTGCCTCACTCCTCTGTCCGTTTGAACTTATTGTACTAGAAAAAAAGAAGCTTGTCGCAAGCGACAAGCTTAATCCCCATCTTAACGACGGATTTCTTTAATACGTGCTGCTTTACCGCGAAGGTTGCGGAGGTAGTAGAGTTTCGCACGACGGACTTTACCGTAACGAACGACTTCGATTTGCGCGACACGTGGTGAGTGAAGCGGGAATGCACGCTCAACACCTACGCCGTAAGAAATCTTACGAACTGTGAATGTTTCGCCGATGCCGCCACCCTTACGCTTGATGACTACGCCTTCGAAGATCTGGATACGCTCGCGCGTTCCCTCTACGACTTTAACGTGGACACGTACTGTGTCACCAGGACGGAAAGCAGGTACGTCTGATTTGAATTGTTCTTCTGTGATTTCACGGAACAGTTTTTGTGTGTTCATGAATAGTTCTCCTTTTTCTTCAATGTTCATATCTTCATCTGCCCAAGCATCCAACAGCGGAACATCGGTAATTGGTGGGGTTAACCCACATGCTCAAACATAGCACAATTCGGTCAATCGCGCAACGATTCAATGAATTTTTTATCTGCCTTCGACAGTTCGATGCGCTCGAGCAGGTCCGGTCGCCGGCGATACGTGCGCAGGAGCGACTGCTCTCGGCGCCACGCTTCGATTTTGGCGTGATTGCCCGACAAGAGGACGTCAGGCACCTTCAGACCACGGAACTCCGCTGGGCGTGTATAGTGCGGATATTCGAGTAGCCCTGTCGAGAACGAGTCATCTTCATGGCTCGCCTGATCGCCGAGTACTTCCGGGATGAGACGGACCGTCGCATCGATCATGACCATCGCGGCGAGCTCACCGCCGGTCATGACGAAGTCACCGATTGACACTTCGTCCGTCGCGAGCTCATCATGAATCCGTTGGTCGAACCCTTCATAATGGCCGCATAAAAAGATCAAGTGTTCCTCGGACGCCCATGCTTCCGCCATCTGTTGGTCGAAACGGCGTCCGGTCGGCGTCGTGACGATGACGCGGGGACGCTTCTTGTCGATGGCGTCGAAGGCGTCAAAGATCGGCTGCGGGGTGAGCAACATGCCCGCCCCGCCTCCGTACGGGTAGTCGTCGACCTTATGGTGTTTGTTCGTCGAGAAGTCACGGAAGTTCGTGAACGCCATCTCGACTTGTCCGAGGGTACGGGCCCGTCCGACGATTGAATGATCGAGCGGGGCGAACATCTCGGGGAATAACGTTAAAACATCAATCTTCATCGTCAATCATTCCCGGAATCGGGGTGATGACGACACGTTTCGCCTCGACATCGATGTCGCTCACGACCGATTCGATGTACGGGATGAGGGCGTCCGACTTGCCAGGGCGTTTGATGACCCAGACGTCGTTGGCACCAGTCTCGAAGATATCGTCGACGACACCGATGACCTCACCGTCGACAACGGCCTCGCAACCGATAATCTCATGATAGTAAAACTCATGCTCCGGTAACTCATGGACGTGCTCGACGTGAACGTATAGTTTCATCCCTTTATACTTGTCGACGAGATTGATATTCTCAAGCCCTTTGAACGTCACGAGATGGAACTGCTTATGCGGACGATACGTCGTCACCTCGAACGGGAGCTTCTTGCCATCGACGTCCAAATAGAGCGTCTCGCCTTTCTTGAAGCGTTCGGCCGGGAAATCGGTCGCGGCGAGCAACTTCAGTTCCCCTTTCAAGCCGTGGGTATTGGCGATCTTACCTACGTATAACCATTCCATTGTTATGCCTCCTCAAAAAAATGGGCCGACCTCATAAAAGGTCGGCCACATCCTTACTTCGCGTTTTTCGCGTTGTGGAATTTCTCCATGATCCCTGCTTTAGAGAACAAGTTACGTACTGTGTCAGATGGCTTCGCGCCGTCTGCCAACCATTTGAGAGCGAGTTCTTCGTTGATGCGAACTTCTGCTTCTGGTTTTGCAACCGGGTTGTAGTGACCGAGTTGCTCGATGAAACGGCCATCACGTGGTGAACGTGAATCAGCTACAACGATCCGGTAGAAAGGTGATTTGTTTGCGCCCATGCGCTTGAGACGAATTTTAACTGCCATGGTAATATACCTCCATCATGTGTTTAAGAATTGACAACTTTAATAGTATACTGTTTTTTTGCCCGACTGACAAAAGTTTTCTTAGAAGAACGGAAGGCCGAGACCTTTTTTCTTCCCTTTCATTTGTCCTGACATCTGCTTCATGAGCTTCTTCATGTCATCGAACTGTTTGATGAGACGGTTCACTTCCTGGATGGAACGACCGCTCCCTTTTGCGATCCGCTTGCGACGACTCGCGTTGAGCACTTCAGGATTGGAGCGCTCATGCTTTGTCATCGAGCGAATGATCGCCTCGACATGATCGAGTTGCTTCTCGTCGATTTGGACGTTCTTCAACCCTTTCATCTTACCTGCACCAGGTAACATCGAGAGCAATTCATCAATTGGGCCCATGTTTTTCACTTGACCCAACTGCTCGATAAAATCATCGAACGTGAACGATGCATCGCGAATTTTGCTTTCAAGCTCCTTCGCAGCATCTTGGTCCATCTGTGACTCGGCTTTTTCAATGAGTGTGAGCACGTCCCCCATCCCAAGAATCCGTGACGCCATGCGTTCCGGGTGGAATGGTTCGAGGGCATCCAACTTTTCACCGAGACCGACGAACTTAATCGGCGCTCCCGTGACTGCCTTGATTGAAAGGGCTGCCCCACCACGTGTATCACCGTCGAGCTTTGTGAGTACGACGCCGGTGATTCCGAGTTTCTCATTGAAGCTGTCGGCCACATTGACCGCATCTTGACCCGTCATCGCATCGACGACGAGGAAGATTTCATTTGGTTTGGCAATCGTCTTCACGTTTTCGAGTTCGCCCATGAGCGTCTCGTCGATGTGAAGGCGACCGGCCGTATCGATCAACACGAAATCGTGATGATTGGTTTTGGCGTACTCGAGCGCTTTTGTGACGATTTCTTCCGGCTTCACTTGGTCGCCAAGTGAGAACACCGGTAAATCGAGTTGCTTGCCGAGTGTCTCGAGCTGTTTGATGGCCGCGGGCCGATAAATATCCGCCGCGACGAGAAGTGGACTCCGGTTATGCTTTTTGCGAATCAAGTTCGCGAGCTTTCCGGTCGTCGTCGTTTTCCCCGCACCTTGTAACCCGACCATCATGACGACTGTCGGTGGTTTTGGGTTAAATGTGATCGGGACGACGTCGCTCCCCATCAAAGTCGTTAGCTCTTCATGAACGATTTTGACAACTTGTTGGCCCGGTGTCAACGATTTCATGACGTCTTGGCCGATGGCCCGTTCTTTCACGTCGTTGACGAACTGTTTGACCACTTTGAAGTTGACATCGGCTTCAAGGAGAGCGAGACGAACTTCTCTCATCATCTCTTTGACATCTGCTTCGGAAATTTTACCTTTCCCCCGCATTTTCGCCAGTGTCGATTGCAACCGTTCGGATAATCCTTCAAATGCCATGCTTCAGCCCCCTACTCTAAATTCTCAAGCGCCGAAATCGTTTCCGTCGCGTCGGGCGAATGCTCGACTTGACGTTTGAGCGTCTGAAGCAGTTGTTGCCGCTGTTCGAACTTCTCGAACAAGGCCAACTTTTCCTCATACTGCTCAAGCATCGCTTCGGTACGCTTTATGTTATCGTAGACCGCTTGACGGCTGACTTCAAACTCTTCCGCAATCTCTCCGAGCGAGTAGTCATCTAGGTAATAAAGAGACATATAGTTGCGCTGTTTCGGTGTGAGTAGTGCTTGATAAAAATCGAACAAGTAGTTCATTCGATTCGTCTTTTCGAGCGACATGACCTCCACCTCCACATGTTAAGTGAAATCCCTTTACAACTACCAATAGTACAGCCGTCCCTAGCTCTTGTCAAGTTTTTTTCTTAACAGAGAAACTTAGGCGAGGTCATCGTTTGTCTGTTGTTTTTCTTCGAAGATGTCCCCGAATAATCCGTATACGAACTGTTCCGGGTCGAACGCTTGTAAATCATCGATTTTCTCGCCGAGCCCGACGTATTTGACCGGAATATCGAGCTCGTTTCGAATCGCGAGCACGATACCGCCTTTGGCCGTGCCATCGAGCTTCGTCAAGACGATGCCGCTCACGTTCGTCGCTTGTTTGAACGCTTTCGCCTGGACCATCGCGTTCTGCCCTGTCGTCGCGTCAAGCGCGAGCAACACTTCATGCGGTCCGTTCGGCACTTCACGCTCGATGACCCGCTTCACTTTTTCAAGCTCGTTCATCAAGTTGACCTTGTTTTGCAAACGTCCGGCCGTGTCACAAATCAAGACGTCGACACCGCGTGATTTCGCTGCCTGGACGGCGTCGAACACGACCGCGGCCGGATCCGAACCTTCGGCTTGACGGATGACCGGGACTCCGACGCGTTCGCCCCATACTTGGAGCTGGTCGATGGCACCTGCCCGGAACGTGTCGCCCGCCGCAAGCATGACCGAACGGCCTTCCGACTTCAATTGATGGGCGAGCTTGCCGATCGTCGTCGTCTTGCCGACGCCGTTGACGCCGACGAACAAGATGACCGTCAATCCGTCTTGCATGTTCAACTCACGGTCCGACTCGTCCTCTTGGAGTCGCTTCGCCACGACTTCGACGAGCGCATCGCGGACAGCGACCGGATCTTTCAAGTTGCGGCGCTTCACTTCTTCTTTCAAATCTTCGACGAGGTCCATCGTCGTCGTCACCCCGACGTCCGCCTGGATGAGCAGATCCTCGAGTTCATCGAAGAAATCCTCATCGACTTCGCGGAACCGATAGACGAGATCGTTGACGGCATTCGCGAACCCGTCGCGGGTCTTTGTCAATCCATCGGTAAACTTTTGTGACGCTTCTTGCGTCGAGGTCGTCAATTTATCTTTTAGCTTCTTAAAAAAACTCAACTTAATTCCTCCATCTCTTCTTCCGTCTCAACGACGCGCTTCGCTTCAGATAGTTCGACCGAAAGCACCTCGGAGACCCCGTTTTGTTGCATCGTCACGCCGTAGAGCGTATCCGCCGCCTCCATCGTCCCTTTCCGGTGCGTGATGATGACGAACTGCGTATCAATCGACAGCGTCCGGATATACTCCCCGAACCGATGGACGTTCGCCTCATCGAGCGCTGCCTCGACTTCATCGAGCACACAGAACGGCACCGGACGCGTCTTCAAAATCGCGAATAAGAGCGCGATCGCCGTCAAGGCCCGTTCTCCCCCCGAGAGCAGACTGAGCGTCTGCAGTTTCTTCCCGGGTGGTTTGGCGACGATATCGATGCCCGTATTGAGCAAGTCGGACTCGTCGACCAATTTCAAATCGGCCTCGCCGCCACCGAACAGTTCCTGGAACGTCTGTTTGAAGTGACCGCGGACGAGCGTATACGTCTCTTTGAACAATCGTGTCACTTCACGGTCCATCTCGTTGATGATGTCGTACAAATCCTCTTTGGCGCTGACGAGGTCGTCCCGCTGTTCAGACAAGAACATGAACCGCTCATTGACGAGGTCGAACTCCTCAATCGCATTCAAATTGACCGGACCGATCTCCTCGATTTGGCGGACGAGCAGTTTGAACTCCTCTTTCGCCTCATCGAGCGGGATCGTGAGCGTCGGCAGCAAATCGAAGACGAGTCCACGTTCGTCGAGCGCATCGAGTTTCCACTTCCGTTTCAACTCCAGTTCGTTCACGTCGGTCTCGAGTTTACGGACGTCCGCATCGAGTCGACGACGCACGTCCGTCGCCTGTTGTTCGCGCTGCCTTAGAATTCGGTATGATTCTTCTTCGGCATGGAGCTGGTTCAACTGTTGCGTCAGGCGCGCTTTGAGCGCATCCATCTGTTTGACCGCCTCGACATGTTCGAGCTCGAGTTCGGCTGAAGAGACGACCCGGCCGCTCGCCACATGTTCGAGCTCACGTTCGATTTGATGAAGGCGTGCCGTCTGTTTGGCGACCTCGGCCTCGAGCCGTTCGACTTCCGAGCGGACCCGGTCGAGGTCGAGCGTGTGCCGTTGGCGATCGAGTTCGTTTTGACGGATGGCTTCTTGCAGTTGCCCCGTCGTCGCGGCACCTTTCGCCTGCTCACCGCGGAGCGCCTCGAGCTCGGTCCGAATCGAGGCTTGCAACGCATCGGTCGCCTCGAGCTCTTGTGCGAGCCGCGTCAATTCGTTCGTTGCGGCTTCAATCGTATGGGCATAGCGGGCCATTTCATGATCGAACAGTTCAAGTTGCGCCTTGGCGTCTTGTGACACCCTCTCCAAGCTTCGGTACGCCTGTTCCGTCGACCGGAGCGTCTCTTCGGCCTCGCGCTTCTTGAGTCTGATTGACTGGAGCGACTCCCGCAACCGGGACATCTCATCGGTATACGTCGTCACGCGCAACTGTTGCTCATGGAGCATGGCCAGCCCTTGCGTCAATCCGTGCTTCAAGTCATCGAGTTCACGCGATTGCGTGAACAAGGCGACGCCTTGCTTCCGGCTACCCCCGGTCATCGAACCGCCGACGTTGACGATGTCCCCGTCGAGCGTGACGATGCGATAGCGATACCCGGTCGTCTGGGCGATCCGGTTGGCGACTTCGAGTGAGCTGGCGACGATGACGGCACCGAGAAGGGACCGTTTCAATTTGTCATAGGCCGGGTCCGTCTCGACGAGGTCGGCGGCGATGCCGACGAATCCGTCGAGCGATTCGAGCCGGTGCGCGACTTCACTCGGGACGTAACGTTCCTTCACGCTCGTCATCGGCACAAACGTGGCCCGTCCAGCATTCGCCTTCCGTAGCCGATCGATTTCTCGGCGACCGACCACATCCGTCTCGACGACGATATGTTGTTGTGTCTGACCGAGCGCCGTCTCGATGGCGGCCTCGTAGGACGGGAGAACGCGAATCAATTCCGCGACCGCACCGAGCACGCCCGGCCCCCGTTCTTTCAACACGAATTTAACGGCATGGAAATAGCCTTCATATGACTGCTTCATCCGCTCGAGCAATTCGATGCGGTCCTCGGTCTTCTGACGCCGGCGGTCGAGGTCGTGGTACGACTGCTCGGCCCGGGCCAGCTTGTCCCGCAGTGTCGTCTCTTGTTCGGTCAAATCGGCTTCTTGCGCGAGCAGCGTCTCCCACGTCGTCCGCGCTTCGTCGAGACGAGCCTGCTCGGCCTCGAGCGAAGCCGTCTGTTCGGTCCGCACATCGAGGCGATCCTTATTCTCACGCAGGAGGCGGGCTTTCGCTTCCTCGGCTTGTTCGATATCCCGGCGTTCCCGCTTCTGTTGATTGCTGAGCGTGGCGCGAGTCGTCGCCAGTTCGAACGCCTCGCCTTGGAGCTGTTCGATTTCCGCGTTAAAATCGCGTGTCGCTGCCGTCAATTGTGTGTCGAGTTTGACGCGTGCCGATTCGACGGTATGTAACGCCTCGGTTTGAGACGCCAAATCCGCCTCGGCCACGTGCAATTTCTGCGTCAACTGTTCGGCCTCTTCGGCCAACTCGACCCGCTGGCGCTCGAGACGTTCTTTCGTTTCCGCCCCGTGCTCTTCCCGGGCTTTCGCGAGCTTGATTTCGCCGGTCAATCGTTCCAGTTCGGTCGCCTGCGTCCGTTCGTCCTGGTGGAGCGTATCGAGCGTTTCCCGATCGACGGCGAGTGTCGCCTCGAGCTCCGTCCGTTCCGCCACAATCGCGTTCAACGCGCCGTCTTGCTCGGCGAGATGGGCGGACGCCGTCCCGAGTTGTTCGTTCGTACGGGTGATTCCTGTTCCGAGTTCCGTAATCTCGGCACCGAGAATACCTGTCTCGAGCTCATCGTGCCGAGCTTTTGCAACTTGATACTCACGGGCGAGCGCGGCTTGTTCACGGAGCGGTTCGACCCGGTCGGCGAGTTCATACAAGATATCGTCGACGCGGGACAAGTTCAATTCAGTGTCCTGCAGTTTCCGTTCCGCTTGTTTTTTACGCTGGCGGTATTTCAAGACACCGGCCGCTTCTTCGATGACGGCCCGGCGGTCTTCCGGTTTCCCGGAGATGACCTGCTCGACCCGGCCTTGGCCGATGATGGCAAACGCATCACGCGACAGACCCGTATCCATGAACAGGTCAATCACATCTTTGAGACGGCACGGCTTCTTGTTCATAAAGTAGTCGCTGTCGCCGCTCCGCGTGACGCGGCGCGTGACGCTCACTTCTTCATACGGCAGCCGCAAATGGGCGTCCGTATTGTCCAACACGAGCGTCACTTCGGCGACGTTACGATGGTTCTCCCCTTCACTGCCGGCAAAGATAACATCTTCCATTTTCGCTCCGCGGAGCGATTTGGCCGACTGCTCACCGAGTACCCAGCGAACAGCGTCCGATATATTTGATTTTCCGCTCCCGTTCGGTCCAACCACGGCTGTGACGCCGGGACGAAAATCCAGTTCAATCCGCTTGGCAAACGATTTAAAGCCAGCGAGTTCGATTCGTTTTAAGTGCATCGTGACCATCCTATCCTCAGTAAGCATTCATTTGTTTATTTTACCACAGTTGCCAGTTCGTCAAAATGCTAGAATCATGCTATTCTAAAAAGAACTGTAGAAAGGGGTACGACCGATGACTAACGAACAAATGATTGAGGAAATTCTCGACAAAATGAACATCATCAACCGCGGCGCTATCAAAGCGGAAGAATATAACCGTGCCGACGCCTCGGCCGTCAAAGAGATTTACGACTACGTGATGAATCGTTCATCGTTGTCGATTTCTGAAGTGGATGGAATCGTCGAAGAACTCGGGCAATTGACGTAACTAGATGATACAAAAAGGAGTGGACCCGTTGAGAGGTCCACTCCTTTTGTATTAGAGGCCGGCGTATTGCCGATTGAATTCGATTAACGCTTCTTTCGCCGCAAGCTGCTCGGCTTCTTTCTTCGATCGGCCGATGCCTTCCCCGACGATGTCGTCAGACAGACGGGCGTGGGCGACGAACTCCCGGCTATGGGCCGGCCCGCGCTCTTCGATAATCGTGTACGAGACGGGCCCGAGCCCTTCGCGTTGCACGCTCTCTTGGAGCTGGCTCTTATAATCAGTCTGTTCTTCAAACACACCGGCTAAGACTTTCGGAAAAACCGCTTCGGCGAGGAACTGTTCGACTGGTTCAATCCCTTGGTCCAGATAGAGCGCACCGATGTAGGATTCGAACACATCGGCGAGTAACGCCGGACGCTTGCGACCGCCGGTCAACTCTTCGCCTTTCCCAAGCAAGATAAAATCAGAGAAAGCATAGGCTTCCGCGAAGTTGACGAGTGACGGCTCACAGACGATGGCCGCCCGCAACTTCGTTAATTCCCCCTCGGAGCGCTCCGGATACGTCTCATACAAAAACCGAGACACCGTCAACTCGAGCACCGCGTCGCCTAGAAACTCTAAGCGCTCATTGTCTTTTTTCAGACCGCGTTGTTCGTTGACGTATGAGGAGTGGGTGAACGCTTGCATCAATAAATCTTGATTCGTGAATCGAACAGATAGCCGTTCTTCAAGTGTCTTGAACTGCTCGAGAATCCGAGACCGTTCGAGCTCATTTCGTCGGCGTCGTTGCGCCGACCCTTGACGGTCAAACCGTCGCTTGTCCTTTGTCATAATTCCCTCCGTGAATAAGCACAAGCCCACCGCTCATGACGAGCGGTGGGAGGCTTGATTACAATTTAGTTTCGATGTAAGCGACAACGTCGCCGACAGTTGCAAGTTTCTCTGCATCTTCATCTTCGATTGTGATATCGAATTTGTCTTCAAGGTCCATGACCATTTCCATAACTTCGAGCGAATCCGCACCGAGGTCGTCTTTGAATGATTTGTCGGCTGTGATCTCAGATACATCTTTCCCGAGTTTCTCTGCCACTGCTGCTTGTACGTCTACTAAGATTTGTTCTGTTGTCATGATAAAATCCCTCCAAATTAAAGTATATAAAATGTGATTCGATTGGTAAAGTTCTGATTTTAAGCCATCGTCATCCCGCCGTCAACGGCGATCGTCTGACCCGTCACGTAAGCCGCTTGGTGTGAAGCGAGGAATGAGACGACGTTCGCCACGTCTTCGACTTGGCCGAAGCGGTTGAACGGGATTTGTCCGAGCGTCGCCTCACGCTGGGCGTCGGTCAAGGCATCGGTCATATCCGTCTGGATAAATCCAGGACAGACGGCGTTCACCGTGACATGGCGTCCGGCGAGTTCACGCGCGACTGATTTGGTCAGGCCGATCAGCCCGGCTTTCGCCGCCGCATAGTTGGCCTGTCCGGCGTTGCCCGTGATACCAACGACCGAGGCGATATTGATGATGCGGCCCGACTTCGATTTCAAGAGCGTCCGCGTCGCGGCTTGCGACGTCAAGAACGCACCTTTCAAGTTCGTCGACAAGACATCGTCAAAGTCAGCCTCTTTCATGCGCATGAGTAGACCGTCACGCGTGATGCCCGCATTGTTGACGAGGCAATCGATGCGGCCGAACGTGTCGACCGTCGTCTTGATGAGCGCCTTCACGTCATCCGCGTTTGAGACGTCCGCTTTGACGGCGATGGCCTCGCCCCCGTTCGCTTCAATCTCACTGACGACAGCCTTTGCTTTCTCAACACTACCCGAGTAATTCACGACGACCCGAAAGCCGTCTTCCCCTAAACGCTTCGCGATGGCGGCCCCGATCCCCCGGGACGCGCCTGTCACGATTGCTACTTGGTCATGCACGTACTTCTCCTCCTAACGCGGCCACCTCTTCGAGCGTCGTCGCCTGTTTGATCGTCACGTTCGCGTCGATTCGCTTGATGAGACCCGACAATGGCGACGTCGGACCGAATTCGATGAACGTGTCGACGCCAGCGTCGATCGCTTTGCGGACACACGCCTCGAATCGGACCGATGCGTACAGTTGCTCGGTGAGGAGTGCTTTCAATTTCTCCGGGTCGGTGTGGACCTCGGCATCGACGTTCGAGATAACCCCGATCGCCGCCGGTTTGAACGGTGACGAAGCGAGCACGTCTTTGAACCGCGTCGCGGCTGGCATCATGTACGAGCTGTGGAACGCACCAGAGACGTTGAGCGGTAAGACGCGTTTCGCGCCGGCCTGTTTCAAGTCCGTCTCGGCTTGTTTGACCGCGTCGACGTGTCCCGAGATGACGAACTGACCCGGACAGTTGTAGTTGGCGATTTGTACAAGGTTCCCGCTAGCACTGATTTTCTCCGTCACATGGAACGCCTCGTCGACATCGGTCATCCCGATGACGGCTGCCATCGCCCCATCCTTCACTTCTGACATGAGCTTACCGCGTTCGTGGACGAGCACGCTCGCCTCTTCCAAATCGATGACGCCGGCGATGACGAGTGCCGCATATTCTCCGACGCTGTGACCGATCACCATGTCTGGCGCGGCCCCTGTTTTGGCGTGAGCTTGTGCGAGTGATGCCGCATGCGCCACGATGGCCGGTTGGGCCAGTTCTGTCCGTTGAAGCTCTTCTTTTGATCCTGCCGCCATGGCGTCGAGTAAATCAAATCCGAGGCGACGGCCGATCGCGTGCAGTTGCTCAGGATTGTCGAGGAACGTTTGGCCCATGCCGACGGCTTGTGACCCTTGTCCTGGAAATACCCATGCTGTTTTCCCCATGTACTCACCTTCTTTGAATTAGTTTGTGGCTTTGGCTTGCTTGATCTTCGCGACGACGTCGTGATCGACCATGATTTTCGCCTGTTTGAGCGCGCTCATGATGGCGAGCGCATCGCTCGAACCGTGCGCTTTAATGACCGGGGCGTTGATGCCGAATAACCCGGCTCCACCGTGTTCCCGATAATCTAATGTTTGTTTCAATCGTTTCAACTTCGGTTTTAAGACGAGAGCGGCGAGCTTCGAGACGAAATCGCTCGTGAACTGCTCTTTCATCATCTTCATGAGCATCGATGACGAACCTTCGACACCTTTGAGCAAAATGTTTCCGGCGAACCCTTCGGTGACGATGACGTCCACGTCACCGGACATCGCCTCACGTGCTTCCACGTTGCCGACAAAGTGGACCGGTGCTTGTTCAAGGAGAGGGTACGCCTCTTTCGTGAGGGCGTTTCCTTTCCCAGCCTCGGTCCCGATGTTCAGTAGCGCGACGCGCGGGCGCTTGACGCCGCGGACGTGCTCAGCGTAGAGCGAGCCCATGATCGCATAGTCGACCAAGTGCTCAGGCTTAGCGTCCGGGTTGGCCCCGACGTCTAAAATGACGACACCGCTACCCGTATATGTAGGGAACGTAGGTGACAACGCGGGACGCTCGATGCCGGGAATCCGTCCGATGACGAATAGTGACGCCGCCATGAGGGCGCCGGTATTCCCAGCCGAGACGAGGGCGTCGGCCTCTCCGTCTTTGACGAGTTTGGCCGCCACGACGAGCGAGCTGTCCTTTTTACGGCGGACGGCCCGGACCGGCTCATCGTCTCCGGTGATGACTTCACTTGCCGGAACGATTTTGATTCGCGGGTCGGTCAACCCATAAGAGGCGAGTTTGACCTCATCTCCGACTAAAAACAGTTCCATCTGCTCATTCGGGAACGCGTCGGCAAACTGTTTGACGCCTTCCACGATCGCTTTCGGGGCATGATCCCCGCCCATTGCATCGATTGCTAATTTCATGCCTGTTCCTCCTCACCGCGACGATAGATCGTGAAGTCTCCGCTAAAGACACACTCTTCGCCGACATAACTATCCACTGTGACGTCCGTTCTTCCGTCCCGACGTAGTTTGATCACACGAGCCTTGGCAACGACTCGCTCTCCAAGATGGACCTGGCGACTAAACCGGATGTCCGCTTTAGTGGTCAACGCCAATTCATCATTGATGAGCGCCACCGCTAACGAGTTGGCCTGGGCGAACAATACGTGTCCCCGGGCGATCTCGTTGCGGCTAAAGACGTGTTCTCTCTCAATGTCGAGAACCGAGATGGCCGATTCATCGAGCTTCAAGTCAATCATATCACCGATGACCTCGCTCATGGCGAGCGACTTCACTTCATCGAGGTGTTCTGAGGCAACGTGCTTGATCCGTTCTCTCACTTCCGGAATCTTTAACTCCATCCGATCGAGTCGAATCGTTTGAATACTGACTGCAAACTGTTTCGACAGCTCTTCGTCTTTGATGAACGGGTTGCGATCAATCGTTTCTTGCAATAAGCGTTGCCGCTCTTTCTTAGGTACCCGCATTCAGTTCCCTCCTAAACTCTATGCTAAAGAACTTAATACCTGGTACTAATAGCAGTATATATTCTTTAGATTTTATTTTCAAGTGTTGTTTGTCATTCCAATCGTTCTCCGACGAGTAAGTCGAGTCGTTTCAAATAGTGTCGGAGCGGGGCATACGTCGCCTCGTTCCAAAACGCCTCGCTCCCGAGCAGCCGGACGGCGTCTTGCATCGCCACTTCCATCACTTTTAAATCGAGTACTGGATCAGCGACGCGGAAGCTTGGCAGACCGCTCTGGGCCGTCCCAAAGAAGTCACCGGCCCCGCGGAGTTCCAAGTCTTTCTCGGCGAGCACGAATCCGTCATTCGTCTCGGTCATCGTCTTTAAACGAAGTTTCCCGACGTCGGACTTTGGATCCCCTACCAATATACAATAAGATTGATCGGCGCCTCGACCGACACGCCCACGCAGCTGGTGCAGTTGCGCCAAGCCGAATCGTTCGGCGTCGTGGATGATGATGAGCGAGGCGTTCGGCACGTTCACCCCGACCTCGACGACCGTCGTCGAGACGAGGATTTGGAGGGCGTTGCTAGCGAAAGCCTTCATGACCTCGTCTTTCTCGGTGCTCGACAGTTTACCGTGCATGAGACCGACCGCATAATTCGGGAAGCGCTCCCGTAACATGTCGTAGAGCGCGGTCGCGCTCTCGACTTCGAGCGTGTCCGATTCCTCGATGAGCGGCGCGATGACGTACGCTTGACGTCCGAGGGCGAGCTCACGGTTCACCATCGCATGGACCCGGTCAATTTGATCGGTCTTGGCCCAATACGTCTCAATCGGCTTCCGCCCGGCCGGCATCTCATCAATCGTCGAGACGTCCATCTCCCCGAAAGCGCTGATGGCGAGCGTCCGTGGAATCGGCGTCGCTGTCATATAGAGCACGTCGGCGAGTTCCGCCTTGTCACGGAGCATTTTCCGCTGTTCGACCCCGAACCGGTGTTGCTCATCGGTGATGGCCAGATGCAGACGCGAAAACTCGACCGGCCCTTGAATCAAGGCGTGCGTCCCGACGATGATATCGACGTCGCCGTCTTTAATCGCCTGGAGCAATTCGTTCCTAGCCTTGCCTTTGACCGAACTCGTCAGTAGCCCGACGCGCATCCCGTAAGGTTCGAACAGCGCCTGCAACGAGGCGAGATGCTGTTCGGCCAAAATCTCCGTCGGGACCATGAGCGCCCCTTGATAGCCGGCGCACACCGTCGCATACAAGGCGATCGCGGCAACGACTGTCTTTCCGCTCCCGACATCCCCTTGTAACAACCGATTCATCCGTTCTGGCTTTTCTAAGTCGCCGACAATCTCCCGGATGACACGTGTCTGTGCCCCTGTCAACGGGAACGCGAGCTGTTTGACGAACTCGTTCAACCGCTGCTTGTCGAGCGTGAGCGCGCGCCCTTTCCCCGCCCGCTCCATCTTACGGAACGCCTGGAGTTTCAATTGATAGAGCAGACACTCTTCATAGACGTAACTTCGGCGTGCCTGTTTATACGTCTCGACCGAATCAGGGAAATGCATCCCTTTCAACATCGTCTCCCGGTCCTCGAGACGATAACGTTGCCGAATCGATTCGGGCAGGCGATTCTCGAACGAGGTCGTCTGTTCGAATGCGAGTTTGACGATGCGTCCGAAATTCTTTTGGGTCAGTCCGGCCCGGAGCGAATAAATCGGTTGCAACCCATCCGAGAGCTCACCGAACTCGAGGTCGGTCGCACTGATCGTCATCCGGTTCATATCCCATTTCCCTTTGACCGTCACCGTGGCGCCGAGCGCGAGCTTGTCTTTATAAAAGGCCCGGTTGAACATCGTCACGTGGACGACGTAGCGCTCCTCGAGCAACAAGCGGAATTGGAGACGGTTCTTGCCTTTACTGTAATAGCGTACGAGCGGTGCCGCCTGGACGGTGCCGCTCCATTTGACGAGGTCGCCGTGAATGGCCGTCGTCACCGTGCCGCTATTATAATTTTCATAACGAAACGGGACGTGCTCCAGCACGTCCTCGATTCGTTCGAGACCCATCGTCTCTAATTTTTTGGCCATCTCTGGCCCGACCCCTTTCAGCGTCGTCAACGCCTCACTTCTTGACATTTTCTTTCTCTCCAAAGATGTTTCGTTCGAGACGGCGTGCCGTCGGCGTATTGGCGAGACCACCACGCGCTGTCTCTTTCAACGCGGTCGGCATCATCTGGCCAATCTCATGCATCGCGGAAATGACCTCGTCGCAAGGGATGCGTGACGTGATCCCGGCGAGTGCCATATCGGCTGCAACGATGGCGTTCGCCCCGCCCATGGCGTTCCGTTTGACGCACGGCACCTCGACGAGCCCCGCCACCGGGTCACAGACGAGACCGAGCATGTTTTTCAGTGCGATTGCAAACGCCGTCGCCGATTGTTCCGGCGTCCCGCCGGCCGCTTCGACGATGGCCGCGGCGGCCATCCCGGTCGCTGAGCCGACTTCCGCCTGACAACCACCAGCCGCTCCTGAAATCGAGGCGTTGTTTGCGACGACAAAGCCGAACGCTCCTGACGTGAACAAGTAGCGGACCATCGCGTCACGGTCCATCTCCAGACGTTCTTTGACCGCAAACAACGTACCCGGTACGACGCCGGCGCTTCCGGCGGTCGGGGTCGCGCAGATGCGTCCCATCGCCGCGTTAACTTCATTCGTGCCGATCGCTTTTGCGACCGCATCTAAAATCAAGTCTCCGGCGAGCGATTTGCCGGAACGGATATAGTCGGTCATGAGCACGGCATCGTTCCCCGTGAGACCCGTCACGGACGTCACGCCTTCGAGTGCCCGGGCGACCGCTTCTTCCATCACTTCTAGATTGCGCTCCATCATGCCGACGACTTCTTCCCGCGTCGAGCGTCTGACGTGCACTTCTTGCTCGATCATCACTTCTGAAATCGGAATGCCTCGCTCTGTTGCCGTTCTGACTAATTCTTCTACTGATTTAAACATATTGGTTTCTCCTTATTCCCCAAAGATGGCTACCCGCTCGATTTGAGGTAACCGTTCAATTTCCGCTAACACGTCTTTTGACAGATGTTCATCAATCTCAATCGCCATAAGCGCTTGCTTGCCTTTCTCGTGACGACTCACTTCCATATGCCCAATATTCAACTCATGCCGGGCCAAGATGCCGGTCACGGCCGCGATCGCCCCGAAGCGATCATGGTGCAACACGACGAGTGCCGGACCACCGCCTGACAGTTTGAGCGGGAATCCGTTCAACTCGGTAATCTCGATCGTCCCGCCGCCGATTGAAATCCCGACGATTTCGAACGTTCCATCCTCGTCCTCGAGGTGGACCCGGGCCGTGTTCGGATGGTCTGTCAACGCATCGCTCGTCTCAAAGACGACCTCGATGCCGCGCTCTTTGGCGATATCGAGTGCTTGCGGGATGCGCAAATCGAACGTATCGAAGCCCATGATGCCGCCGACGATGGCGACATCGGTACCGTGCCCCCGATACGTATCGGCGAACGACCCATAAAACGTGATGTGCGCGAGCCGTGGCGTACGCCCGAACAACTTCCCAGCCATGAGGCCGATGCGTGCGGCTCCGGCCGTATGCGAACTCGAAGGACCGACCATGACCGGACCGATGATATCAAACACACTGCGATATTTCATCGCATTTCCCCCTTTCAAAAAAACCCTACCTTCATTATACAGAAGGTAGGGCTGAGTTACAGCTTATTCCACACTAAAAATGTAGGAGTAGAGCGGTTGTTTCCCGTCATGAACCTCGATTTCAATCTCGTCGTTCTTCGACTCGATATAC
The DNA here is from genome assembly GCF_018618175.1 of Exiguobacterium sp. s50. Lineage (NCBI taxonomy): Bacteria > Bacillati > Bacillota > Bacilli > Caryophanales > Exiguobacterium > Exiguobacterium sp. s50. Next base: position 61,086 of record NZ_JACSLP010000006.1, on the reverse strand, counting down.
GCCGAGAGTGCTGCGACGTCTTCCGCTGACGAACCTTCGCCCGTCAAAATCGTGATGATTTCGTCATCGGCATCCACGAGCGCGTCGACAAGCGCTTTCGCCGCTTCGAGGCTCGAAGCCGATGAGGCGACGATTTTCTTCTCGGCAATCGCCATGTGGTCGTCTTTACGAATCTCGACACCGTCGATGCTCGTATCACGAACCGCATACGTCACTTGACCAGACTTGACGGCGCTTGCCGCAGCCTTCATGACGCTCTCGTTCGTTTCCACATCCGCTTCCGGATTGAAGGCGATCGCTGCCGCGAGTCCTTGTGGCACCGTCTTCGTCGGAATGACCGAGACGCCGCAAGGTGCGACCGAGGCCGCTTGTTCAGCAGCCATGATGATGTTCGAGTTGTTCGGGAAGATGAAGACGTGATCCGCGTTGGCCGCTTCAATCGCCTTGACGATATCTTCCGTCGATGGGTTCATCGTCTGACCGCCCTCGATGACGTGGGCCGCCCCGAGTGAACGGAACAATTCGCTGACACCTTCGCCCATCGCGACCGTAACGATCGCGAACGGCGCTTTCGCCTTCGGAGCCGTCGGAGCAGCCGTTTGAACGCCGTGCTGGTTGGCGCCATGCTCTTCTTCTAAGATGGTCGAGTGCTGTTGACGCATGTTCTCGATTTTGACAGCGACGAGTTCCCCGTAACGCTGTCCTTTCGTGATGACGTCACCTGGCGTCTCGACGTGAACGTGAACTTTGAGCAACTCTTCGTCTGCGACGACGAGGAGCGAGTCACCGAGTTCAGACAATTCATTGCGGAACGCGTCCTCGTTGAACGGCGCGTCCTTCAATTTCTCGTCTTGGAACCGGACCATGATTTCCGTGCAATAGCCGAACTCGATGTCTTCCGTCGACATGAATCCTTGTGCAGCGTGGGCATGATGTTCAGCTTCAATGAGCGCATCCATGACCGGTGCATGTGGTTTCTCAAGTTCTTTGCCTTCGAGGCTAGCGAGGAACCCTTCATAAATGACGAGCAAGCCTTGGCCGCCTGAATCGACGACGCCGACTTCTTTTAAGACCGGCAATAAGTCCGGTGTCCGTTCGAGTGAAGCTTTCGCTTCGACAATCACGAGTTCCATGAACTCGTTGAAGTCGCTCGTCGACTCTGAAGCACGGAGCGCTTCGTCGGCCGCTTCACGAGCAACCGTCAAAATCGTTCCTTCAACCGGTTTCATAACCGCCTTGTATGCCGTATCGACGCCACGTTTCAACGCTTCGGCGAAATCGACTGTCGACACTTCTGTCTTGCCTTCGATTGCTTTACCGAAACCACGGAACAACTGGCTCAAAATAACGCCCGAGTTCCCACGTGCCCCCATCAAGAGACCGCGTGCAAACTTCGATGAGACGTCAGCGATATTCGCCGAGTTGAGTGCGGCCACTTCTTTCGCACCCGATGTCATCGTCAAATTCATGTTCGTCCCCGTGTCGCCGTCCGGCACCGGGAAGACGTTAAGCGAATCTACATAATCCGCATTCTGGCTCAAGTTGGCTGCACCGTTCGCGACCATGTTCGCGAACACCAATCCATCTAAACGTTTTAAACCCACACCAAATCCTCCTTCGTTCTCGTCAGTCATTCGTCAGACGAACGCCTTGTACGAATATGTTTACCGACGAAACGTTTAATCCTAAAGTTTCACCGAGCGTGTATTTTACACGGCTTTGCACGTTGTATGCGACTTCCGACACTTTCGTCCCGTAGCTTACAATGATGTGCATGTCGATATGTACGTCTTCTCCATCTTGACGTACGACCACGCCTCGGGCGTAGTTTTCACGTTTCAATAGTTCTGCGATCCCGTCTTTCAATTGAGCTTGAGACGCCATTCCCACAACGCCGAAACATTCCATCGCCGCACCGCCTGCGAGTGTCGCGACCACGTCGTTCGTGATGTCAATATTGCCATATGTTGTCTTCATTTCAATTGCCATATGGAGTAGCCTCCTTTATTCGGAATGATTCCTTCACTACATTCTACAATAAGTACCTAGTTATTAAAAGAACCTGCTCCATAAACTCGGTCAATTGTAGCCGTAACCCTCATTCATTATTAAAATCCTTTCCAGTAATGTCAAGTTTTTTTCTTGTCATCCTATGATTTTCTAGTTGCATCGTGAAAAAACCCGTGCTAATATAAACGAGTGTCTATTAGGACGAACCCACATAAAAAAGGAGGGGAAACGCATGGCACGTAAATGCTACGTAACAGGTAAATCACCTAAATCAGGTAACAACCGTTCGCACGCACTCAACAAGACAAAACGCACTTGGGGTGTAAACGTACAAAAAGTTCGTATTCTCGTTGACGGTAAACCTAAACGAGTTTGGGTTTCAGCTCGCGCTCTTAAATCAGGTCTCGTTGAACGCGTATAATTTTTATACACGAACGAAATAAATCCCAGCGGCATTCGCCGATGGGATTTTTTTGTGTTCATTTTTTGATAGACAGCACGAGCACCATACCGTCGTGCACGATCAAGTCCGCCGCTTCATCGTCCCATTCGTTCGAGATGGTGAGCGCCTCATGGCTGACGACATCGTGACGGTCGAGCGGATATTTGACGCCGCGGATGGTCACGTTCGCCTGCTTCCATGGGATGAGCGACAAATAGTGACCGTCTTGACGCGGGAGTTCATAGCGTCCCGACCCGACGAGTCGTACCGTCTGCCCTGCCGTGACGAGACGCATCTCAGGATACGCCTCGAGCAGACCGATATTGCTGAGCGTCATATCGAGCCGGCCGCCGAGCGCACCGTAGACGAGCATTTCCGTCGCGCCATGCCCCCGTGCCGCCTCGAGAGCGATCTCGAGGTCGGTCACATCTTTCTCAGATGGATAACGGACGGCGTCGATCGGCACTTCGCCCGTGAAGGAGTCGAAATCGCCGACGACGAGATCTGGGTTCAGCCCGTGGTTCAACAGTGTCTCGTACCCCCCATCGACGCCGATGATGTAATCGACGTCACGCGGGAGTCCCGAGATTGGTTCCGGGCTGGCCGCCACAATCAACACCCGCATTAGCGGACGTCCCGGGTCGCGAGCGTCGCGAAGCGCGGTGCCGAGACGAACAAGAGGACGAGGACGACGGCCGACACGAGGAAGGACGGGAGCATGTACGTCATGTTATAGGCGAACGAGTAGGCGACGACCGGACCTTCCGCGTATTCGGCGAAGAAGACGATCCCCGACAAGACGTGGGCCCCGTAACGAAGCAGTGAACCGAGGAGCGCGCCGAGCACCAAATAAACGACGAGCGTCTTTTTCGCCTCATCCTTGGCGGCTCGTTTCACTTGACCAGCGAACAGCCCCGCCATCCCGACGACACCGTAAGCGAACGTGTAGTCGAGCAGGAACTGGACCGGCGTGAAGATATAGGCCCCGAACAGCAGTTGCAGCGTTCCGACAAGTGCACCGGTCGCAAGTCCGCCTTTCAAACCGTGACGATACGCCATGACGAAAATCGGCAACATCGCCAAGCTGATTGACCCGCCTTGCGGCATCCGGAACGGGATGAGCAAATCAAAAATCAAACCGAGTGCGGCGAACAATGAGATTTCAATGAGCGCCTGTAATTTTAAACGTTGTTTCATCTATTTCCCTCCTTAAAATATGAGCGAACGACAAAAAGCAGCATGACGTAAACGCCATGCTGCTATCGAGTAGCAACGTGCATTTTCGCCACATCCCTACGTCCGTGTGAACGGAACAGGTTCAAAGGGTTAGCGTATGCCTCTCAGCCACAGAATGTGACACCCCTTGCGACAATATTTGTTGTTCTATGGACGATTATACACGAGATGCGTTGCGAATGCTATCGATTGCGTCTTTATAGCTCGGCTCGTTATAGATGGCCGAGCCGGCCACGAGCACGTCAGCACCGGCATCGATACATAATTTCGCAGTCTCCGCGTTGACGCCTCCGTCAATCTCGATTTCAAAGTCGAGACGGCGCGCTTGGCGCATCTCGTTCAACGCCGCGATTTTCGGCACGACCGATTCGATGAACTTCTGACCCCCAAAGCCAGGGTTCACCGTCATGAGAAGTACCATGTCGACGTCACCGAGCACGTGTTCAATCAATGACAGCGGCGTATGCGGGTTGAGAACGACGCCACACTTGGCTCCGGCCGCCTTAATTTGTTGAAGCACGCGATGCAAATGGTTCGTCGCTTCGACGTGGACGGTGACGATGTCCGCTCCCGCCTTGATGAAGTCTTCGACGAAGCGCTCCGGTTGGTCGATCATCAAGTGGACGTCTAACACCATGTCCGACTTCTTCCGTAAGCTCGCGAGCACCGGGAGACCGATCGAGATGTTCGGGACGAATTGACCGTCCATGACGTCAAAATGGATATAATCCGCGCCGGCCTCTTGGACCGCCTTCACTTCTGCCTCTAGGTTGGCGAAGTCCGCCGCTAAAATCGAGGGTGCAATTTTAATCATGTCAGTACCTCCGTTGTCTATCGTTTAACTCTGCCATAAACGTAACATAATTCTCATAACGGGTGGAAGCGATTTCTCCCGCCTCGACGGCCGCTTTGACGGCACAACCCGGTTCGTTCAAATGGGCACAGCCTCGGAACTTACAGTCGTCATGCCGCTCGACGAACTCAGGGAAGCACCAGCGCATCTCCTCGACTTCGAGTTCTTCTGGGAACTCGAGGCTTGAGAAACCAGGCGTGTCAGCGACGAGCCCGTCAGCGAGCGTGATGAGCGTGACGTGACGCGTCGTGTGCTTGCCTCGGCCGAGCGACTTCGAGATTTTCCCGGTCGCGAGTTCTAGTTCCGGCGCGACCGCGTTCAAGAGCGAACTCTTGCCAACTCCGGTCTGTCCGGCAAACACGCTCGTCTTCTCTTTAAACGACCCACGAATTTGTTCAATCCCCGACCCGGTCTCCGTCGACGTCTCGATGACCTCATAGCCGATTGACCGATATAAGGCCGCTGCCGCTTGAATCGTTTCGAGTTCCGACTCCGTCAACAAGTCCATTTTCGTTAAGACAATAATCGGATGGACTTGCTTCGATTCGATTAAGACGAGGAAACGGTCGAGCAGATGGAACGAGAACGCCGGTTCCTTGACCGAGAACAGCAAGAACGCTTGATCGATGTTAGCGATCGGCGGGCGGACGAGATGGTTCGACCGCTCATCGACGGCCAAGATATAGCCTGTGCCGTCCCCTTGGTCTTGAATATCGACATCGTCGCCGACGACCGGCGAGATGTTCCGGTTGCGGAAATTGCCGCGGGCGCGACAACGGATCTCTTGTTTCTCTTCCGTCATGACATCATAAAACCCGCCTTGTAATCGAATAATCGTACCTTTCATCCTATGACCTCCTTAGAAAAAGAGGCGACGCGCGCGCCACCTCTTCATTGTGAATCTTTTGCTTGTGCGTACGTCACCGTATCCGTCCGGACGACTTCCCCGTCGACTTCGATCGTCGCGGTTCCGACTTCGTCCGGTGCAATGACGAGCGTATACGAGTAAGTCGTCGTCTCCGTTATCTTATCACGCAACACTTCGACTTCGCCACGGGCGTCTACCGTCCGAATGACGACCTCGAGTGCCACAGGTTCTTCGCCTTCAGCAGGCGGATCGATTTCGACGTTGACTTCCCGTTCAATCGAGACGTCGGTCGGTTCGACCCCTTGCGACACGATGACGGTCAATTCCGTCCCCGGGTCGACGGCTGTTCCAGCCGTCGGTAACTGACGAATGATTTGGTTGGCGGGCACGCTCGTTGAATACTCGTCTCGTTTGACGATTTTCAAGCTATTCTGTTCGGCGTACGTCGTCGCTTCCTCAAACGTATACCCGGCTAAATTGGCGAGTTCGACTTTATTGCTACCGGTCGAGACGACGAGCGTCACCGTCTCTTCAGACGGGACGACCTCGTTGTCCGGAGCAATCGACTGGGAGATGACATCGCCGCTGTCGACCGTCTCCGACGCCTCGGATTGAATTTCGATATCCGCAAAGTCGAGGTCTTTGAGCGTCCGCTCGGCCGCCGACTGAGACAATCCTTCGACGTCCGGCATCGCGACCGTCTCTTTCCCGGCCGACACGACAATCGTCACGGTCGTTCCGCGTTTCGGTTTCCGACCGGCTTGCGGTGTCTGCGAAATGACGTCGCCAGCGGCGATGTTATCGCTCGCCCGCTCTGTCGCTTCGACGACAAAACCGGCTGTTTCGAGTTCGGTCGTCGCTTCGTCGTTCGTCATCCCGACGACGTCTGGCACGACGGCACGGGACATCTCATCGGCGATGACATATGCCCCGATTCCGCCGCCAATCAACAAGAAGAGGAGTAGGAGCCAAAGCCACCACTTCTTCTTCCGTTTCGGCTTCGGGTTCGCTGTCTCAGGTTCGGTCGGTGCGACCGGTTGTTCCGGTGTCTCTTTGACGTTCGGTTCGTCCGGGACGACCGGTGACATGACGAGCGTCTGATCGAATGCGTCCTGTTCCGTACTGAGGCGTTTCGGTTCGTTCGCACGTTCCGGGTCGAGCGCCGTCATGCAATCCTTCTTAAAGGCGGCGACCGATGTGTGACGGGCGCCCGGTGATTTCGCCAGCGCCTGCATGATGCAGTTCTCAAGCGCTTGCGGGATGTTCGGGTTCAAATCCATCGGTCGAATCGGGTCGTCTTGCAAATGTTGAAGTGCGACGGCGACTGGCGTCTCCCCGATGAACGGAACGCGTCCGGTCACGAGTTCATACAGGACGGCACCGAGTGAATAAATATCTGACTTCTCATCGGCGAACTTTCCGCGCGCCTGTTCTGGAGAAAAGTAATGGACCGAGCCGAGCACTGACATCGTATGGGTCAGCGTCGCGTTCGACATGGCCACCGCAATCCCAAAGTCCGTCACTTTGACGTTGCCGCTCTGATCGATCATCATGTTTTGCGGTTTGATGTCCCGATGAATGATTCGATTCGCATGGGCATGGTCGATGGCATCACAAATCTGTCCCATGATGCGAAGCGCCTCGTCGACAGATATGTACTCTTCTTGCAAATATTGTTTGAGCGTCATCCCATCGACGTGTTCCATGACGATGTAATAGATGTCACGCTCGTCTCCGACGTCGTAGATGGCGACGATATTCGGATGGTTCAGACTAGTCGCCGCGTGGGCTTCCCGTTCGAACCGGCGTATAAATTGTTCGTTATGCGAGAATTCAGATCGCAACACCTTGATGGCGACGGTTCGGTTTAAAATCTCATCGTGAGCCCGGTAGACATTTGCCATGCCGCCGCTGCCGATTTGCTGTTCGATCCGATAACGATCGTTGATTCGTTCTCCACTTCGCATCGGATTCATCCTCTCTTTCTATCTGTGAACTGGACGAGGGCAACGGTGATGTTGTCACTCCCACCCAAACGGTTGGCTTGATCGATCAATTGATCCGCCTTGACGTCCGCCGAGACGGGACGTTTCAAGACTTGCTTGATTTCCTCATCAGTCAAATGAGTCGTCAAGCCGTCCGTACAGATTAAAATCGTGTCAAACTCGGGTTCGGCAAACACTTGCAGATCAGGTTCGACATGCTCATTCGAGCCGATTGAACGGGTGATAATGTTACGTTTCGGATGGACGCGCATCTCTTCCTCGGTCAATTCGCCGAGTTGTTTCAACACGTTCACGTAGGAATGATCTTCCGTCAATTGCTGCAGCTTATCATCTCTCAAGGCATATACACGACTATCCCCGACGTGGACGATGACGATCGTCTCGTCGTGCCAACAGACACCGGCAATCGTCGTCCCCATCATGAGGAGGTTGGCTTGTTTCGAGAAATCGAGCACTTGATCATTGGCCAGTTCCACGTTTTGGCGGAACCAATTCTCCATCTCCATCGGCGAGGCCGGAAGCGTCGAGAAGGCACGGCGAAACTGCTCGATGACGAGCTGACTCGCGACCTCCCCGGCTTCATGTCCCCCCATCCCGTCGGCCACGAGAGCAATTCCGGCATGTTCGTCCCCTAAAATCAAGACGGCATCCTCGTTCTGTGCTCTCACTTGGCCTCGGTCGGTTCGGTATGCTAATTCCATCTTCGTGATTACCTCGTTTCTTGTTCGCGCTCCTTCGCTCGAAGCTGCCCACAAGCCGCATCGATATCCGAACCTTGTTCGCGACGAATCGTCACGTTCACTTTTCGATCTTTGAGCACTTTTTCAAAGGCAAAAATTTGTTTACGTGGTGTGCGGACGTAATCGCGCTCGAGCACGTGGTTGACTGGAATCAAGTTGACGTGGCATTTAACGCCTTTCAACAAGTCAGCGAGTTGATGCGCGTGTTCTTCCGTGTCGTTAACCCCGCCGAATAAACCGTATTCGAACGTGATGCGGCGACCGCTCTTCTCTGTATAGTAGTTGACGGCTTCCATCAACTTGTCCAAGTTGTAAGCACGGTTGATCGGCATAAGGCGTGTCCGAATCTCCGTCGTCGGTGCGTGAAGCGAGATTGCGAAGTTGATGCGCATGCCTTCATCGGCAAACTTGTAAATCTTCGGTACGATCCCACTCGTCGACACGGTGATGTGACGTGAACCGATGTTCAAGCCGTCATCGTGGTTGACCGTGCGCAAGAAGCGCATCAATTCGTCGTAGTTATCGAACGGTTCGCCGATTCCCATGACGACGACCGAGTCGACCCGCTCTTCGCTCGCGTCGAGCGCGCGCTGGACGTCGAGGACTTGGGCCGTGATTTCACCGGCCTCTAAGTTACGTTTCAAACCACCGAGCGTCGAAGCACAGAACGTGCAACCGATGCGGCAGCCGACTTGCGTCGTGACACAGACCGAGTTTCCGTACTCATGGCGCATGAGTACCGTCTCGATAGAATAACCGTCTTGAAGCTCGAACAAGAACTTGATTGTCCCGTCCTTTGATTCTTGACGGACGAGTTCTTTCAATGTCGTCAATTGGAACGCCGCGTCTAATTTCTCGCGGAGCGGTTTCGAGACGTTCGTCATATCGTCGAACGATGTCACACGCTTGACGTACATCCAGTCATATAACTGTTTCGCGCGGAACGATTTTTCTCCTGCCTCAATCAGCCATTGTTCGAGCTCTGAGTACGTGAGGGAATAGAGTGACGGCTTGGCACCGACTAATGGATTTTTTTCAACTGCTTTTGGATTCATGTTTATACCTCTTTCTTGAATGCGGCGATATAGAAACCGTCCGTCCCGAACGACGTCGGGAGTAATTTGAGTTCAGCGCGGTCCGATGACATCATCGGGTGCAATACTTGTGGAAGACGGTCTTGGAGTGTCTCATCCCACGTCAATCCGTTCGACAAAATGTAATCTGCCTGCTGTTCATTCTCAGTAGGGTCGATGGTACATGTCGAGTACACTAGCGTACCACCTCGTTTAAGCAGTGGCAAGACGGCGTCAATGATTTCACGTTGGACTTTCGGCAGTCCGGCGAGGGCGGACTTGTCTTTCGTCCATTTGATATCGGGCTTGCGACGGATGACACCGAGTCCCGAGCATGGGACGTCGAGTAAAATCCGGTCGAAGCTCTCCGGTTCAAATTTATCCCCGGCCTGGCGGGCATCGAGGGCAAGTGCGGTCACTCCATCGATATGCAGACGCTTCGCTTGACGTTCAATCAACTTCGCTTTATGCGGATGCAAGTCGAGGGCGACGAGCGTTCCACCGTCCATGCGTTCTGCCGTATGCATCGCTTTTCCACCTGGTGCGGCACACGCATCGAGGACGCGTTCCATTTTCCCGGCTTGAAGCGCATCGGCGACGATCATCGAGCTCTCATCTTGAATCGACAACAAGCCCATATCGATGAACGCTGTCGAGTGAACGTTTCCGGATTCGATGATGAGTCCGTCCGCTGACAGCTCCGAGCGTGTCGCGACGACATCGACTTCGGCGAGCCGTTCAATCATCTCTTCGACCGTGACGCGCTGGCGGTTGACCCGAACCGTGACCGGAGCCGGCTCATTGTTTAATTTACACATCGCCTCGGTCGCTTCGACACCGTACGTTTCCACCCATTCGGCGACGAGCCAATCGGGATGGCTATGTTCGATGGCAATCCGTTCAGCGTCCGGAAGCGTGCTCAAATCCGGGAACCCGTCCCGAATGACGTTGCGCAACACGCCGTTGACGAACTTACCGGTACCCGAATGGCCCCGTTTTTTCGCAATCTCTACCGCTTCGTGCAAGACGGCCCGATCCGGAATCTTGTCGAGGTAAAACAGTTGATAGACACTCATCCGTAAGAGCGGCAAGACGAAACGGTCCAATTTTTTCGGGTTTTGAACCCGCTTCTCTAAAATATAATCGAGCGTCCGTTTCCGGCCGAGCGTCCCATAGACGAGCTCTGTGTATAGGCCGACATCTTTCGTCGCCAATTTCTTCTGTTTCAATAAATCGTTGACCGCAATCGTCGAATAGGCGCCGCCTTGTTCGATTTTGATTAGCGTATCCAGTGCTGCAACTCGTACGTTCATATTATCCTCCTAGTCGATCGCCGACTTGTAACTTTTGGCCGGCCCCACGCATAAATGTGGCCCCGTCCATTCGTTTTTTACCAGATGGTTGCAAGTCGACCACTTTAATGGCGACCGCGTCGCCTGTCGCGACGACAAATCCATCCTCTTCAAGTCGTACAATCGTTCCCGGTTCACCCGTCCCTGTCGTTTTCGACCCGAAGAACAGTTTGACCCGTTCCCCGGCAATCGTCGTATACGCCGTCGGGAACGGATTCATCCCTCTGATGTGGTTATAAATATCTGCACCGGCACGGGTCCAGTCAATCTGTTCCCGCTCTCGGCTAATGTTCGGTGCGAACGTGACGTCACGCTCGTCTTGCGGTACGGCTTCAATCCAACCAGCGAGGAAGGCAGGAAGCGTCTTGAGCAACAAGTCTGATCCTGCGACCGCGAGCTTGTCGAACAACGTACCGACCGTGTCCAATTCTTCAATCGGGACGACCGTGTTGGCAATCATGTCGCCAGCATCGAGCTTATCGACCATATACATGATGGTGACACCCGTCTCTTTGTCCCCATCGAGGATGGCTTGATGAATCGGCGCGCCACCTCGATATTTCGGCAACAGCGAGGCATGGACGTTGATGGCGCCATGTTTTGGTGCTTCTAACAGTTCGGTCGGGACGATTTGTCCGTACGCCGCCGTCACAATCAAGTCCGGTTCGAGTGCCAAGATATCCGCGAAATCGGTCCGCACCTTTTCAGGCTGTAACACCGGGATATTGTGGCGCAGGGCACACTCTTTCACCGGCGTCGGTTTCAGTTCGCGTTTACGGCCGACCGGTTTGTCCGGTTGCGAGACGACACCTACGACATTGTATCCTTCTTCGAGCAAGCGCTCAAGTACGGATACGGCAAACGTCGGCGTCCCCATGAAGACGATACGCTGATCCGTCCCTTTGTCCGGCACGGCGAGCTTGTCCGTGAACAATACTCCGTCCAAATGGTCGATCTCATGTTGAATCGCCCGAGCGAAGAATCCGCTCGCCTTCACTTGTTGGGTGCGGCCTTTCAAATCCTGCGTCTTGACGACGATCGTCTCATGCCGTTCGACGAAACCGAACTCACCCGGGATACTCAAGCAGCCTTCAAGACCGATCTCGGTCCCGGACGTCTCGATGATTTCCGGATTGATCAACACGAGCGGTCCCGTCTCATCATCCGTATGGACGACAGCGAGCCGTTGATTCAAATTGACCTGTGGGGCGGCCACGCCGACCCCATCATATTCATACATCGTGTCGAACAGTCGATCGACCGTCTGACGCAATTTTTTATCAAACTTTGTCACCGGATCACACGTGACCCGTAAAATCTCATTTGGAATCTCTACTACTTTATACATCTGGTTCCACCTCACATGAATACGTATGGGTTTACGTCGATACTCAATTGATATTCTTTTTTGCTAATCGCCTTTGCCCGTGCCTGTTGCAGCGTGGCGAGGACCGGATATAACGCTTCCGGATGTTTCGTCTTGATGAACAACTGATAGCGGAACAAGTTCTTCAGTTTCGACAACGGTGCCGGCATCGGCCCGTTCAGTCGCGACTGGGCCACGTGCGCCTCGACGAAATCGGCGGCGAACAGCTCGGCCTCGGCTTGGGCGACGAGCGGACTTTCCGCCGCGAACGTGACGAGCGTGACGTACCAATATGGGGGATGATTACCGACTTGGCGCAGTTGCATCTCCCGGGCGTAAAACGATTCATAATCATGTTCACTCGCCGTCTCGATGACATAATGGTCCGGGTTGTACGTCTGAACGTACGCCTCACCCGGCAGACTACCGCGTCCGGCCCGACCGGCGACTTGGGTCACGAGTTGGAACGTACGCTCGGTCGCCCGGAAATCGGGCATGCCGAGCGTCGCATCCGCCGCGAGCACGCCGACGAGCGTGACGTTCGGGAAATCGAGCCCTTTGGCGATCATCTGGGTACCGAGCAAAATGTCGGCCTCCCCATCCTCAAAGCGTTTCAATAGTTGTTCGTGCGACCCTTTGCGTGACGTCGTGTCTTGGTCCATCCGAATGATCCGCGCCTCAGGGATGCGATTCAACAGCTCGGTCTCGATCTTTTGCGTCCCGGTGCCGAACTGTTTGATTTTCTTGCTGTCACACGACGGGCACTTCGACGGCATACCGATCTCATAGCCGCAGTAGTGGCATTTGAGCCGGTCGCCGTGTTGGTGATACGTCAAGTTGACGGCGCAGTGCGGACAGGTAAGCCCTTCCCCACAGTCGCGACACATGACGAACGTCGTGAAACCACGACGGTTGAGCAAGATGACACACTGTTCTTTTTTCGCGATGCGGTCGTTGATGGCGACAAATAAATCTTCTGAAAACATCGTCGTGTTGCCTTTGGCGAGCTCACGCCGCATGTCGATAATATGGACAGGCGGCATCTCGCCACCGTACCGTTCGCTCAGTTGCAAATAGCGATAGACGCCTTTTTGGGCGCGGGCGTAAGACTCGAGTGACGGGGTCGCACTTCCGAGGACGACCGGGCACTCGTGGTACTCGGCCCGCCAAATCGCGACGTCACGCGCGTGATAGCGCGGGTTCTCTTCTTGCTTGTACGTCGTCTCATGCTCTTCGTCCAAGATGATGAGGCCGATGTTTTCGAGCGGTGCGAAAATCGCCGAGCGTGCCCCGACGACGACATCGACTTCACGTCGTTTGATTTTGCGCCACTCGTCATATTTCTCTCCTTGTGACAAGGCGCTATGGAGCACGGCGACCCGGTCTCCGAAGCGACGTTTGAATCGTTTGACCATCATCGGCGTGAGCGAGATTTCCGGGACGAGCAAAATCGCCTGCTTGCCGTCATCGACGACTTGACCGATCGCTTCTAAATAGACCTCGGTCTTCCCACTGCCGGTGACACCGTGCAAGAGTAACGTCTCCCCGGCTTCCGCATCGCGGATGGCATGGACAGCCGTGGCTTGACTTTCATTCAGTTCGACCGTCTCGATGACCTGTTCAATCGTGGCGTACGGGTCGCGGTTCAGTTCGACCTCGGTCACTTTGACGGCACGGAGCGACTCCATCTTTTGCAGTTGTGCGCGCGACAAGCCAATTTGACGTAACGACGACCAATACATCCGCGGGACGTCCTTTAGCAACTGAATCGCTTCTTGTTGTTTCTTCGCCCGGGCCGGGATGAGCGTCGCATCGATGAGTTCGATGACGAGGTCCGTCTTCACCGTCCGTTTCTCTTTTAACACCGGCGCGAGCAAGATGTCCCCTTTTTTGGCGAGCGCCAAGATGATGGACTGCGTCTCTTTCGGATACTCCGAAAGATGGGTGCCGGCTCGAACGCCGTCCGGGAGCGTCTCGCCTTTAATCTCTTTGTCGTAACTCACTTTCAGCGCTGCCGGCAACATGGCGAGGAGTGCCGACGACCGGAAACAGAGCGTCGTCTCTTTCACATGGGTCGATAAGTCGAGCAACTCGTCCGTCAGTGATGATTCTTCATCTAATAGGGCTTCGAGCGGTTTCAACCCTTCGCGCGTCCCTTCTGAGACACCGGTGACGATTCCGAGCAGGCGTCGTGAGCCGAACGGGACCGAGACACGCATGCCCGGTTCGATTAACGTCTCGAACTGGGGCGGCACTTCATAATCGAACGGACGGTCGATCGTGATGACGGGCGCATCGACATGGACGTGGGCGATCATCGCAAATCTTCCTTAAAATGTGTGAGCAACTCGACAGCGAGTTCACGTTTGCTCTGTCGCGGTAAGCGGACATGAGCCCCGTCCGCCCGAAACAACGTGACTTCGTTGTCATCGGCGCGGAAGCCGATATCTGGCTGGGACACATCGTTGGCGACGAGATAGTCAACCCGTTTACGGGCGATTTTATCGCGGGCGTGTTGCTCGAGATTCTCCGTCTCGGCCGCAAAACCGACGAGGAGCTGATGCGTCTTCTTCTCCCCGAGCGTCTTCAAGATATCGGTCGTCTCTTCGAGTTCGATCGTCAACGGGCCGTGCACTTTTTTATGTTTCTCGCTATGGACCGTCTTCGGGCGATAGTCGGCGACGGCGGCCGATTTGATGACGAGGTCTTGGTCATCGAAACGCGCGAGCACCGTCTCGAGCATATCCGTGCCTGATTCGACGGCGATGGCGGTCACGCCGTCCGGTACGGGTACTTGCAGCGGTCCGTGGACGAGCGTGACGTATGCGCCCATATCGCGGGCAGCCGCGGCGAGCGCGACGCCCATCTTGCCAGAGGAGTCGTTCGATAAAAAGCGGACCGGGTCGATGCGTTCGACCGTCGGACCGGCCGTGATTAGCACGCGTTTCCCGAGCAGATGTTTCGGGACGAACTGGCTCTCGACGATACGGACGAGGTCTTCCGGTTCCGGAAGGCGTCCGCCACCGATCCACCCGCACGCGAGATTGCCGACGCCCGGTTCGATGATTTGATAGCCGAACGTTTTGAGCGTCTCGATATTGCGGCGCGTGGCCGGATGTTCGAGCATATTGACGTTCATCGCCGGTGAGACGATGACGGGACATTTGGCCGCTAAAATCGAGGTCGTGATGAAGTCATCGGCAATACCGGCTGCGAGTTTCGCAATCATGTTCGCCGTGGCGGGTGCAACGACGATCAAGTCACTCGTATCGACGACGTCGATGTGGGCGATTTTGGTCGGATCGTGTTCCTCGAACACGTCGGTGTATACCGGATTTCGGCTGAGCGCCTGAAACGTCGCTTTGCCGACGAATTCTTCGGCTGACGCGGTCATCGCCACTCGAACGTTCGCACCGGCCTGGACGAGTTTCGACGTGAGCGCGCACGCCTTATACGCCGCGATACCGCCGCTCACACAAAGCAAGATATTCCGATCGTTCAACATTCACAATTCTCCCCCTTATAGACAATGAGACCCAAGTCGTATCCGACTTGGGTCACACTTCATCCGTTGTTTTTTTCGTTCGTGATGATTGTCGTGTCACCCGAATACAATTCTTCAAGCGCTTGACCGACCGGCTTATACGATTTTGGCGCGGCGATTTTTGTTGCTTTTCCGTCCTGGATTTGGCGGGCCCGCTTCGCGGCCACCGTGACGATTGTGTATTTCGACGGGATGATACGTTGTAAGGCATCAATCGAAGGGTATAACATTAAATGACCTCCATCATGGCTTTTTTATAGAGAGACGCGACACGTTCACGTTTACAATGTTCGGCCGTCACGATCGCTTTGATAAGATCGATCGCTTTATCCACTTCATCATTCGTAACGACGTAATCGTATGCATCCATCAATTCAATTTCTTCCCGGGCGACGAGCAAGCGTTGCTTGATCACGTCTTCCGATTCCGTGCCTCGACCGACTAAGCGGTTACGTAGTTCTTGCAGGC
Organism: Exiguobacterium sp. s50; assembly: GCF_018618175.1. Classification (NCBI taxonomy): domain Bacteria; kingdom Bacillati; phylum Bacillota; class Bacilli; order Caryophanales; genus Exiguobacterium; species Exiguobacterium sp. s50. The sequence goes on along the minus strand of NZ_JACSLP010000006.1, from coordinate 45,128 downwards.
TTGGCGGAGCCAAGAATAAAAAGACCGCTTCCGGGAAACGCTCTTTCACTTGGAAAGCGCCCTGGACTTCAATCTCGAGGATGACGTCCTTCCCGCTTTCGAGTGTCTCACGAACCCATTCAACCGGTGTCCCATAATAGTTGCCGACAAATTCAGCGTGCTCGAGCAATTGTTTATGCTCGATCATGTGTTCAAATTGTTCTCTCGTCTTAAAGAAGTAGTGTACGCCTTCCACTTCTCCTTCGCGCGGTTTGCGGGTCGTCGCCGAGACCGAATATTGAAGGTTGTTGTCCTTCTCTTCACGGAGTACTCGACAAACGGTACCTTTCCCGACGCCGCTCGGGCCAGACAAGACGATTAATAATCCTCGTTCTTTAAAATTCACTGCAAGACCTCCATCTTCTAACATCACATTTAATTATAATAGCAGTCAATCAATTGTTCCGGCAAGAAGAAGTTCGGATTTCCTACTTCATCGTACCATATTTTCCGTGAATCTGATAACGTAGAGACAGAAAAAGAACAAAGGTGATGAGACTAGTGGCATATGATGGATTAATGACATATCGTGTTGTAACAGAATTACAAGCGCTCGTCGGGGGGCGCATCAATCGCGTGCACCAACCGTATTCGCTCGATTTGATGATTCAAGTCCGCTCGAACCGCCAAAGCGTCCAATTGCTCGTTTCGGCGAATGCGATGTACGCACGGCTCCAACTGACCGACAACCCGACCAAGAACCCGCAAGAACCGCCGATGTTTTGTATGATGCTCCGAAAACACATCGAAGGCGGCTTCATCACGGCAATCGAACAAGTCGGACGTGACCGTGTCATCGTCCTGTCGATCCGTTCACGAAACGAGCTCGGCGACGAAGAGAATAAGAAAGTGTATATCGAACTGATGGGGCGTCACTCGAACGTCGTCTTGACGAACGAGGACGGCAAGATTTTAGACGCCATCAAACATCTTCCGCCGTCACAAAACACATACCGGACAATCATGCCGGGCAGCGAGTACTTACTGCCACCGGCCCAAGACAAGTGTGATCCGTTGACGGAGCGTGAAGCCGGTGTGAAACGTATCGACTGGAACGCCGGCTCGCTCGACAAGCAGCTCGTGGCCAGTTTCGCCGGGCTCAGCCCGCAAATCGCCCAAGAGATCGTCCACCGGGCCAAACTCCCGAACCGGGCCAGCATCGAGGAGTCGTTCGTCAGCGTGATGAGCGACCTCGAAGGCCCTTACGTCTTCCAACAGCTCGCGTCGGGCAAAGAGCGCTTCAGTCCGATCGTGCTCACGTCCGGTGAGATCACTTCTGAAGAGCGCTATGAGACGAGCAAAGACGTGCTCGACCGTTTCTTTTATGAGAAAGCGAACCGCGACCGTGTCAAACAACAAGCCCACGATGTCGAGCGTCTGCTCAAGTCCGAGCTTGAGAAAAACCTGTTGAAACGTAAGCGACTGCTTGACGATTTGAAGGCGACGGAACGGTCCGACGAACTTCAGAAATACGGGGAGCTGTTGACAACGTACTTGTTCCAGCTCGAGAAAGGCATGACCGTCGCCCACGTCGTCGATTATTACGACGAGGAAGGCGGCATGATCGACATCCCGCTCAACAAGCTCAAGACACCGAACGAGAACGCACAAGCGTACTACAAGAAATACAACAAGTTGAAAGTCGCCAAAGTCGAAGTACAGAAACAAATCGAATTGAACGACGCCGAAATTGAGTATTTAGAGACGCTCGTCGCCCAGCTCGACGTCGCCTCACCGGCCGACATCGTCGAGATTCGAGAAGAGTTGGCCGAAGGCGGCTACATGAAGCAACGGAATCAAAAGAAGAAACAGACGAAGAAAATTTCGCTCGAGGCGTATACGTCGTCGACGGGGACAGAGTTCTTCGTCGGGAAGAACAATACGCAAAACGATCATTTGACGTTCAAGTTCGCCCGTCGCGACGAGATTTGGCTTCATGTGAAAGATATTCCCGGATCCCACGTCATCATCCGTTCGGGCGAACCTGACGAGACGACGTTGCTCGAGGCGGCGACCGTCGCCGCTTATTTCTCGAAGGCCCGTGCCTCGAGCGGTGTGCCGGTCGATTACACGAAAGCACGTTACGTGAAAAAGCCGAGCGGTGCCAAGCCTGGATTCGTCATATATACGGACCAGCAGACGGTGTACGTCACGCCGGATGAGCGGCTCGTCAAATCACTCCAGCAATGAGTTCTGGCCACGTCACATGACGTGGCTTTTTCTTGTTAGCCCATGGTCACTCGTCCTCTCGGCGCCTACGCTTTCCGCAGGCAACCCCGGAGCCGCATCGCGACTCAATGTCGCTGCTGGGTCTCCGTTGGGTTGCTTTCCTGCAGGAGTCGGGACGCCGGCGGACGAACGAAAGGATTGGTACACGTCTGATCGACAGGCGAGCAGACACATGCCAAGGCCGGCACCCGAACTCCTAGGGGATAGCGATGCAAGGATGACCCTGTAAAGTGCGGCACGCACTGCGGAGGCATCCGCATCGCCCCAGGAACGGAGGGTGTCGCCAAAGGCATGTGTAAATATGACATCTTCACTTACATTGACAACAAATAAAGGCCCCGTCGCTAAAACGGGGCCTTCGTTTATTTCGGATTATGTTTGAACGCTTCGAGCTGTTCATGATAGTCGAGCAAGTGCCCGTGTAAAATTTCAGAAACGGATAAATCCTCATGCGGCAACGTGAACAGCGCATGCGGCTTGTCACACGTATAAAGGATATCGTGATGATGCGCGAGGAGGTATAAAAACTCGGACTCGAACACCCGGCGTTCTTCCTCGTCCATGACCAATAGCGCCTCCCGATGTTCAGCGAGACTCTCGAGCAACAAGACGAGCTTGTCCTCAAGGTGAATCAATAACCGGTATTGCTTCATCGTCAAATGCTTCAATTTCACGTTCGTCACTTTCATATCCTCTTGGAGCATCATGTGCAGCTCCTGATGGCCGAGGATACGGGCCCGCGTCTCGAGCAACTCGGACGGGGACCCGACGAGCTCGCGCCAGTGCTGGAACATATACGCCGACGTCTTCCGAATCTCACTGAGCAACCGCTCCTCGTAACGAGGCGGCATGAACGCATAGTTGACACCGAGCGAGACGAAGACACCGACGGCCGTCAACAATGAACGGGTCCACGCATAGTGGAAGAAGTCGGTCGTCGGGTTCTCGAGCATGAGCACGATCGCGAACGCCGCATACGTCGACATGTGCGTCTTATCGAACGTCGTATTGAGCGTGAGAGCGACGATGACGGCGAGCCCGATTGAAATCGGGTTGACCCCGAACGCATAGACGATCAGGAGACCGCACATGAGCCCGACCATCGTTCCGAAGATGCGGCTGAAGACGATTTTCGATGACCGCTTCACGGTCGGTTGCATCGCGACGACGGCCGCGATGGCCCCCATGCCTGAATAGATGCCGAACACGTACCAGGACAAAGCGATGGTGATGGCGACGGCGATGCCGGTTTTCAAAGTTCGAAGTCCGACTTTTGGGATGTAACGTTTGTTCATCATTTAAGCTCGACCTTTCCTGTCTCGGAAATGAGTTCGATGTTTGGTCGGTTCGAGTTCGACAGATGGTACACGCCGCCCCCGATTTCGTTGAACCGTTCCGACGCCGTCACGTTGCCTGTGGTCGTGACGTTCACTTGTCCGGTCGCATTACGCGGCGCGTACGCGAGCGTCCCCGCCTCCGTCTGAATCGTCATGCTTTGATTGACGACGATGTCGCTCACGGTCGCGTTCCGATATGAACGGATATCTCCCGTGACGACACGGACGGTTTCGAGTGTCGTATCACTCCGTGTTTCGACGCGAAGCCGATCACTTTCGAGTTTTTTTACATTAACGGCGTTCGCCTCCAAGACGATCGTCTTGGCAATCAATCCTTGGCCGGTCACTTGCTCGGCCTCGACTTCAATCGATGTCATCGAGCTCGGCAAGGCGACTCGGATTTTATAACGGGATGGTTCATCACTCGCCCGACTACCGAATTGACTGAATTGGCCGTAGCGCTCGACGACCGAAATCGTATCGCCGACCGATTTGACTTTGATGTGACGCTCTTTCGAGTTCGTCTGTAACACATCAATGTGGATTTTCTCATTCGTGCTACGAACGAATTCGACATTGCCGTGCGCCGTCTCGAGCCGAAGTTTCTTCATTTGATAGCGGTCCTCGTACGTGTCCCCAAGTGCCAACACGTGACTGAATATGAATAAATTCAAGAAGAAAATGAGGGGCAAGACGGTGAGGACGAGTCCGAACGCAAGTTTACGATGTTTCGGGATCGCTTGAAAACGGACTTTCAAGGATTTTCCCTTCATTCTAGAATACGCCATACACATCTCCTTTATTGACTGCTTTCCCTATTCTAACATGTTCAGTATGCCATGTACCGAATAGAAAAAGAATCCGCCCGGAGGTGGATTCTCGTTACAGATTATGAAGATAAGACACGTTCGCTCCAACCTGTCGGATCGTTTCGCCAGTCCCGTAAGGAAGCATATTCTTCTTTACTGATGATTCGCTTCTTGACGGCAACGTCGAGCAAATCCGAAAGTGTAATCAGTGCATGCGCAGTGAAGCCCGAGTCTAACAGATTGATGGCGAGGCGGCTCAGACTATAGGAGAAAATCGCTTGAATCTTGACGACTTCCCCGCCGGCTTCCTCAATCGCTTTGGCGGCCTCGATGCTCGACGAGCCGGTCGACAACAAGTCTTCAATCACGACGACACGAGCCCCCGGTTCAAACCGGCCCTCGATTTGATTCCCTTTCCCATGTCCTTTCGCACTCGAACGGACATAGACGAGCGGCAACCCGAGCCGGTCGGCGACAAGCGTCGCATGGGGAATTCCCGCTGTCGCTGTCCCGGCGATGACGTCGACATCGAGCGGACGGATCACCTCAACGAGCGCATCGATGATGAGGTTGCGGACGTCAGGATAGCTGAGCGTCAAGCGATTGTCACAATAAATCGGACTCCTCATCCCGCTCGACCACGTATACGGGTTTTCCGGTGACAGGGTCACGGCCTCGATTTGTAATAAAGCTTCAGCGATTTGTCTCATAAGTTCGACTCCATTCTTGTAAGTAGTATGCATAGGCAGCGTTCGGGTCTTCGGCCCGGGTGATGGGTCGGCCGACGACGATGGCCGACACGCCTGCGTCACGAGCCGCTTTCGGCGTGGCGATCCGGACTTGGTCGTCCGTTGTTTCGTTCACCCGGATACCGGGCGTCACGGTCAAAAATGACGAGCCGAGCGCTTGGCGAATCGAGTGGGCCTCATGCACGGACGCGACGACTCCGTCGAGCCCGGCCCGGTCGGCCATGGCAGCCTGGCGAAGGACGGCCTGTTCCAATCCCCCTTCGATGTGTAGCTCTTCGGCGAGCATTCGTTCATCGGTCGACGTCAACTGGGTGACCCCAATCAATTTCGTCGTATCGGTCACCTCGCGTAAACCGTCCAAGGCGTAACGCATCATCGTCTCGCCGCCGAGCGTATGGACGTTCGTCAACTCGACGCCGAGGCGGCCGATTTGACGGAGCGTCCGCCGTGCCGTCTCCGGGATGTCATGAACTTTGACGTCTAAAAAGACCGGGTACCCGCTGTCGACGAGTTGCTCGACAAAGCGGCCCCCTTCCCGATAGAACAGTTCCATCCCGACTTTGACGGCCGGTTTTTGTTCGATTCGTTCCAATAATCGGAACGCGTCGGCGCCCGTTTCGACATCAAGCGCGAGATACAGTCTGTTCATAAGCTTTCCCCCTGATGTCTAAAATATGATCGATCCCAAGTTCGTCAAGTCGTCCTGGTAACGCTTCGATGATTTCCTGACAGACGTAAGGATTTTCAAAATTGGCCGTTCCGACCGCGACTGCCGAAGCACCCGCATAAATGAACTCCAAGACGTCGTCGACCGTCCGCACGCCGCCCATCCCGATAATCGGGATCTCGACGGCTTGGGCGACCTCATAGACCATCCGAATGGCGACCGGTTTGACGGCCGGTCCAGACAAACCACCGATGCGGTTGGCGAGAATCGGCTGCCCGGTCGTGACGTCGATGCGCATCCCGACGAGCGTGTTGATCATCGTAATGCCATCGGCCCCGGCCGCTTCGACCGCTTTCGCCATCGCTGTGATTGACGTGACGTTCGGTGACAGTTTGACGTATACCGGTTTTGTTGACGCCGCTTTGACGAGTCGGGTCAATTCCGCCGCCATGTCGGGATCGGTCCCGAACTGCATCCCCCCGCACTTCACGTTCGGGCACGAGATGTTCAGTTCGAGCGCCTTGATGGTCGGGTCGGCACTGAGCTCTCGCGCGACATGAATGTACTCTTCGGGCGTCGAGCCGGCCACATTGGCGATAATCTCGGTATCGAACGCGGACAAGAACGGTAATTTGTGTTCGATGATGGCGTCGACACCCGGGTTTTGGAGGCCGATGGCGTTCAACATGCCTTGTGCCGTCTCGGCGACCCGCGGCGTCCCGTTGCCGAATCGTGACTCGCCTGTCGCCGCTTTAATCATGATACCGCCTAACATCGATAAGTCATAGAGTTTGGCGAACTCTTCCCCGAATCCGAAACAGCCTGATGCCGGCATAATCGGATTCTTTAACTGTAAGCCTGGCAAATCGACGTGTAGTCTCATAGTGTCACCTCTTCTGCCCGAAATACCGGTCCGTCACTGCACACTTTGACGTAACCGCCTGGCGCTTCGCACACGCAAGCGAAACAAGCGCCGATGCCACACCCCATCCGATTCTCAATCGAGATATATCGCTCTTCGATATGTGACGCGGCGACCGCTTTCAGCATCGGTTCCGGCCCGCAGCTGAATAAGACATCGGCGTCGACCCGCGCGAGCGGACCTGTCACAAATCCCATTTCTCCATACGTTCCATCGACCGTCGTGATGATCGTCTCCCCCAGTTCACGGAACGCGTCTTCATAAAAAATGCTCGTTTTCGTATCAAACCCGAGAATTGCTACCGTCTCGATGCCACGGGCGGCGAGCAGGCGCCGCGTGTAGTAGAGCGGCGGCACCCCGATGCCCCCACCGACGAGCACGACCCGTTTACCCGTCTGTTCGAGCGGGAAACCGTTGCCGAGCGGTCCGAGGACGTCTAAGACGTCTCCCGTCCGACGCGCGGCCAAATCTGCCGTCCCGCTGCCGATCACTTTATACAGGAATGTGACGACGTTGTCTTCGACGTTCGCGACCGAGAGCGGCCGGCGCAACAGCTCTGACGTCTTCACATGGAAGAACGTGCCCGGCGCAACGGCCTGCGGTGCGATCTCGATTTTCATCTCCATCGTCGCCGGCGCAATCAATCGGTTCGATAAAATGGTCGCGAGTTGTCTCATACGGTCACCCCGAATGTCGTGAAGGCCGGTAAACTCGTCGTTTGGAACGACAGGCTCTCGATGACTTGGAGCAGCGCCTCGACCGTGTCGAGCGACGTCAGGCAGAGCACCCCTTGCTCGGCCGCGGCCCGACGGATGATGAACCCGTCTTTCGTCGCAAGGGCGTCACGCGTCGTCGTGTTCAAGACGATATCGACTTCCCCTCGTTCGATGACGCTCAGCATCGTCTCTCCGGCCTCATTGATTTTCCCGACCGGGTGGACCGGCAAGCCATCTGTCGAAAGCGCATGCGCCGTGCCAGACGTGGCCATCAGGCGGAATCCGAGTCGGTTGAAACGGCGGGCGATGTCGAGCGCCTCTTCCTTGTCTTGGTCGGCGACCGTCAACAGGACGTTCCCTTTCAAGGCGATCGTCATGCCGGCGGCGACGAGTCCTTTATATAACGCCTTTTCGAGCGTGCGATCTGTCGCCATGACTTCACCGGTCGATTTCATCTCCGGCCCAAGTGATGGGTCGACTTCTTTCAGTTTCGCGAAACTGAATACCGGGACTTTGACCGAAATCGCGTCCGCTTCCGGATGTAAGCCGGTCCCTAAACCGAGGTCTTTCAAACTCGTTCCGAGAATCGTCTGCGTGGCGATGCGTGCGACCGGAAGGCCCGTCACTTTAGAGATGAACGGGACGGTCCGGCTCGCCCGCGGGTTGACCTCGATGACGTATAAGTCGTCCGCGTAGACGAACTGGATATTGAGCAACCCTTTGATCCGGAACGCCTTGGCGAGTTTAATCGTGTAATCGACGACTTTCTGTTTCAACGCTTCGCTCAACCGCTGCGGCGGGTACACGGCAATCGAGTCGCCCGAGTGGACCCCGGCCCGTTCGATATGTTCCATGATGCCCGGGATGTAGACGTCCGTCCCGTCACAGATGGCGTCGACTTCAATCTCGATGCCCGTCAAGTAGCGGTCAATCAGTACGGGACGGTCTTTCGAGGCGACGACGGCGTGGCGCATATACCGCTCGAGCTCCGAGCGCTCATAAACGATTTCCATCGCCCGGCCGCCGAGGACGTATGATGGGCGGACGAGTACCGGATAGCCAAGCATGTCGGCACACGCGACGGCCTCTTCGACCGTGACCGCCGTCTTGCCTGGAGGTTGGGCGAGCTGTTCGGCCGAGAGCGTCGCTTCGAACGCTTTCCGGTCTTCGGCGCGATCGATGTCTTCAAGCGATGTCCCTAAAATCTGGACCCCTTCTGCTTCGAGCGAGGCTGCCAAGTTGATGGCCGTCTGGCCACCGAACTGGACGATGACGCCGAGTGGCTGTTCGTTGCGGATGACCTCGAGTACGTCCTCGGTCGTAAGCGGTTCGAAGTAGAGCCGGTCCGAGATTGAGAAGTCGGTCGACACCGTCTCCGGGTTGTTGTTTATGATGATCGCTTCATAACCTGCGTCACGAATCGTCTGAATCGAGTGGACGGTCGCGTAGTCGAACTCGACACCTTGACCGATGCGGATTGGGCCCGAGCCGAGGACGAGAATCGACGGCTTGTCCGTCTTCACGGCCTCGTTCTCAACTTCGTACGTCCCGTAAAAGTATGGTGTTTCCGAGGCGAACTCAGCCGCACACGTGTCGACCATCTTGTACACCGGACGGATGCCCCAGTCGTTCCGAAGCGACGTCACCGTCTCCACGTTCTCGTTTATGATGCGGGCGATCATCTTATCGCTGAACCCGAGACGCTTCGTTTCGACGAGTCGTTCTTTCGTGAGCGGCTCAAGCCGGAGCGTCTCTTCATGTTGCCAAATCCGTGCGAGTTTCGATAGGAAGAAACGGTCGATTTTCGTCAGCTCATGCAGCTGTTCCGTCGAATAACCGCGACGGAGTGCCTCATAAAGCATCCAGAGTCGCTCATCAGTCGGCGTCGTCAACTCGCGATTGAGCTCATCCGTCGTCAATTGTGCGAGCCGTGGTACGGCCAAGTCTTCTGTCCCGAGTTCAAGCGAACGGACAGCCTTAAGGAGCGCTTCCTCCAAGTTGCGGCCGATCGCCATCACTTCCCCGGTCGCTTTCATCTGAGTGCCGAGCCGGCGGTCAGCCGTCTCGAACTTATCGAAAGCGAAGCGCGGAATCTTAGCGACGACATAGTCGAGCGCCGGTTCGAACGAGGCGTAACTTGTCTCCGTCACCGGGTTCTTCAATTCTGACAACTTGTACCCGACCGCCACTTTCGCAGCCAACTTGGCAATCGGGTATCCCGTCGCTTTCGAGGCGAGCGCCGAACTGCGCGAGACACGCGGGTTGACCTCGATGACGTAGTATGTGAAGCTGTCCGGGTCGAGGGCGAACTGGATATTGCATCCCCCTTCGATGCCGAGGGCGCGGATGATGTCGAGCGAGACGCTGCGGAGCATCTGATAGTCGCGGTCCGACAATGTCTGCGTCGGAGCGAAGACGATCGAGTCGCCCGTATGGACCCCGACCGAATCAAAGTTTTCCATCGCACAGACGATGATGGCTTGGTCGCTCGAGTCACGCATCACTTCATACTCGACTTCTTTCATGCCCGCAATCGATTTCTCGAGCAACACTTGTGTCACTGGACTCGCTTTCAGTCCTGATTCGACGTACTGTTCGAATTCATTCCGGTCATGGGCAATCCCGCCACCGGTTCCTCCGAGCGTGTACGCCGGACGGATGATAATCGGATAGCCGATCCGGTCGGCAAAGCCCCAAGCCGACTCGAGCGACTGCACGATCTCACTTTCCGGGACCCCGTGTCCGAGCTTATACATGAGGTCGCGGAACTGTTCCCGGTCCTCAGCTTGTTCGATGGCCGATAATTTTGTCCCGAGCAATTCGACGCCGCAATCTTCAAGCACTCCGCGACGATCGAGTTCCATCGCCAAGTTGAGGCCGGTCTGGCCGCCGAGTGTGGCGAGGAGCGCGTCCGGACGTTCTTGACGGATAATCCGTTCGACGAACTCCGGTTCGAGCGGTTCAATATAGACACGGTCCGCCGTCGTCGGGTCGGTCATGATTGTCGCCGGGTTCGAGTTGACGAGGATGACTTCATATCCTTCTTCTTTCAAGGCAAGACACGCCTGGGTACCAGCATAGTCAAATTCTGCCGCCTGTCCTATGACGATTGGGCCGGATCCGATTACAAGGATTTTCTGAATATCTGGTCGTTTTGGCATGTCACATTCCTACTTTCTGTTTGTTTTCTTGAACGAGTTGCATGAAACGGTCAAATAAGTCGTTGGCATCGTATGGTCCCGGTGCCGCCTCAGGGTGGTATTGAACCGAGAACGTCGGATGATGCAGATGTTTCACACCTTCGACCGTGCCATCGTTGACGGCGCGGTGCGTGACGACGAGTCCTGTCGTCGCGAGTGACGCTTCATCGACGGCGTAGCCGTGGTTTTGGGACGTGATCGTCACCGCTCCAGTCTCAAGTTCGAGCACGGGATGGTTGGCACCGCGATGGCCGAACGGGAGCTTGAACGTGTTGGCACCGCTCGCGAGCGCGATCAACTGATGGCCGAGACAGATTCCGAAAATTGGGAGTGTCGGCATGAGGCGTTCGATGAGCGGTAGAGCCGTCGGGACGTCTTTCGGGTCCCCCGGTCCGTTCGACAACATGACGCCGTCCGGTTCATAGCGCATCACTTCTTCAGCCGTCACGTCGTGCGGCAAGACGACGACTTCACAGTCGCGCTTCACGAGTTCACGCATGATGCCGAGCTTCGCGCCGAAATCGATGAGGGCAATCCGGGGGCCGCTGCCGGTGCTAACGTACGCCCGCTTCGTCGAGACACGCTCGACTTGATTGGTCGGCTGGAGAACATCGAAGCGGTGTTTGACCGTCTCCCACGTCGAGTCGCCGTCGACCATGACACCGCGCATGACGCCAAGTGAGCGCAAGTGACGCGTCAACATACGTGTGTCGACTCCTGCCAACCCTGGGATGTTGAAGCGTTTGAGCGTATCATGAAGCGTCGCGGTCGAGCGGAAATTCGACGGTGCGTCGCACACTTCTTTGACGATGAGCCCTTTCGCCATCGGGATGGTCGTCTCGAAATCTTCGCGGTTGACGCCATAGTTCCCAATCAACGGATTTGTCAACACGATAAGTTGGTCACAGTAAGACGGGTCGGATAACATCTCTTGATACCCGGTCATCCCGGTCTGGAAGACGACTTCCCCGATCGTCTCCACACTTGCACCAAACGCTGTTCCTACAAATGAAGTACCGTCCTCAAGCCATAATGTTCGTTTCATCGAATCTCCCCTTATATACGATTTTTCCAGCCACGATGGTCATTACCGGCCAGCCAACTAATTTCTTCCCAGCGAACGGTGTGTTCTTCCCTTTCGAGCGGAACGTCGTCGGATCGACAATTCGCTCCGTCTCCGGGTCGATGAGGGCGAAGTCCGCCGCCCGGCCGACTTCAATCACACCGTACGGCAATCCGAACACGTCGCTCGGTCGTTTCGTCATCCACTCGATGAGCGCCGCCTCTTCCATCTGTCCCGTTTTGACAAACGTCGTGTACAGGAGTGGAAACGCCGTCTCGAAACCGGTAATCCCGAACGGGGCCCGTTCCATACCGGCCGCCTTTTCCTCGGCCGTGTGCGGGGCGTGGTCGGTCGCGATCATATCGATTGTGCCATCGAACAAACCTTCGAGTAACGCCTCCCGGTCGTCCGCGCTCCGGAGCGGCGGGTTCATTTTAAAGTTCGGGTCGAGGCCCGGGATGTCGTCTTCACAGAGGACGAGATGATGCGGTGTCACTTCGGCCGTGACCCGGATACCGGCTCGTTTGGCGTCGCGGATGACGCGCACCGACTGTTGGGACGAGACGTGGCAGACGTGATAGTGACAGCCTGTCTCTTCGGCGATCAAGACGTCGCGAGCGATATGGATGCTCTCGGCGAGGCTCGGGATGCCTTGGATGCCATGTTCTTCACTGAACCGGCCTTCGTGGACCGAACCGGCCTTGAGCGTATTGTCCTCGCAGTGAGCAACGATTGCCTTGTCGAGTCGTTTCGCTTCCCGCATCGCCGCGCGCATCATCGCCGCAGATTGGACGCCGACCCCGTCATCGGTGAAAGCGAACGAATCTGCGAGAGAGGCCATGTCGACTTGTTCGGTGCCGAGCTGCCGTTTCGTGATGGCGGCGTATGGCAGGACGCGCACGATGGCGTCTTGCTCGATTTTAGCCAACAGCTGGTCCATCGTCTCGCGGTCGTCCGGGACGGGACGCGTGTTCGGCATCGCACAGATGGTGGTGAACCCTCCGGCCGCAGCCGCCTCGGTCCCAGTTTTAATCGTCTCTTTCTTCTCCCCGCCTGGTTCGCGCAAGTGGACGTGGACATCGACGAGTCCCGGCATGAGCAGCATCCCTGTCGCATCGATCACATCATGTCCTTCGCTCGTACCGTTATAGTCGATCGAGCGGATCTCGCCGTCCTCAATCAATAGCGTCGTCGTCCGTTTCGTGTTCCCGTCATACCAAGTTGCGTGTTGAAGTATCATAATTGTCCCCCTAATGCTCGATTTAAGATGGCCATCCGGGCGTAAACGCCGTTCGTCATCTGTGGAAAGATGCGTGACTGCGGATGTTCGATTAAACTACCGGCAATCTCGACGTCCCGATTGACCGGGGCCGGATGCATGATGATGGCGTGTGGCTTCATCCGCTCGACGCGGGCCGGCGTCAAGCCGTAGCGCACATGATAATCTTCTTTCGAGAAGATATCGCCCATGATGTGACGTTCGTGCTGAACGCGTAGCAACATGATGACGTCACAGTCGGCCAACACGTCGTCGAGGTCGCGATGCTCGAGCCCCATCGACTCGTCCCACCAGGAAGCGGGACTGCAGCCGACGACGTTCGCGCCGAGCCGCTTGAGCACCGAGGCGTTCGAGCGGGCGACACGGCTATGGACGAGGTCACCGCAGATGGCGATATTCAAGCCCTCGAACGTCTTGAACTCTTCAAAGATTGTGACGAGGTCGAGGAGTGACTGGGACGGGTGTTCCCCGCTCCCGTCCCCGCCGTTCAACACCGGGATATTCAATTTTTCGACGAGTTCATGGTAGTAACCCGACTCCGGATGGCGGATGACGAGGGCGTCGACCCCGATCGCCTCGAGCGTCTTGCACGTGTCGTAGAGCGTCTCCCCTTTCGTCACCGATGACGTTGCCACGTCGAACGGGATTTCCTGGACTTTCAAGTGCCGTTCGGCCATTTGAAACGAGTTTTTCGTACGCGTCGAGTTTTCAAAGAACAGGTTCGCGACCGTCTTCCCGTCGAACAGCGGAGGCATGTTGCCTTGTTTATAGCGGAGCGACTCCTCAATCAAGCCCATAATCTCGTCGAGGGATAGCGTGTCCAGGCTGACAAAATGCTTCGGTTGTTGTTTGATGATGTTCATGTTCGTCTCCTCCTTTTATATGAAGGCAAAGAGAAAAGGCGCCTCTTCACCTACGTGAAGGGACGCCTTTATCTGGGCAGAACACACCCAAATAAACGAGCCTTCACTTTGCCGACCTCACGGGATCGAATTAAAAGTTACTTGCTTGTCGTGTGTCTTCAGTTGTTTCGGCAGCAGGTTCTTCCACGCTCTCCGCTTTTGGCAAGAAGGCGTTCAAGAGAATCCCGACGACCGTTGCGAGCGCCATCCCTTGGACCGGGAAGCTACCGAGTTGGACCATCGCCCCACCGAGTCCGATGACGAGGATGACTGAGGCAATGATGAGGTTACGTTTCTCGGCAAGGTCGACGTTGCTCTCGACCATCGTCCGGAGACCGTTCGAGGCGATGACCCCGAACAAGAGGATCGAGATGCCGCCCTTGACCGGGTTCGGGATTGTCGAGATGAACGCTTCGACGTGTCCGAGGAATCCGAAGCTGATGGCCATGAGTGCAGCTCCGGCGATGACGTAGACGCTATACACTTTCGTGATGGCCATGACCCCGTTGTTCTCACCGTATGTCGTACATGGTGGACCACCGAGCGCCGAGGCGACCGCTTTCCCGACCCCGTCACCGAGGAGTGTCCGATGGAGACCTGGGTCTTTCATCGTCTCACGTCCGATGATTTTCGACGTGACCATCTGATCGCCGATATGTTCCGTCATCGTGACGAGGGCGACCGGGACGATGGCGAGCAATGCCCCGACCTGCCACATTGGCATGTAGTCGACGAACACCATCGTAAAGTCAGGCAGTTGGAACAAGCTCGCTTGACCGATTGCCGAGTAGTCGATGATGCCGAACAGCGCGGCGATAAGGTAGCCGCCGATGATGCCGAACAAGATCGGCACGGCGCCCCAGACACCTTTGAGCGTCGTCATGGCGAGAATCGTGATACCGAGCGTGAGAAGCGCGATCGTGATGAACGTGCCGTTGTAAGCCCCATCCTTATTCATCGACATGTCGATGGCGACCGGCGCGAGCGATAAACCGATGACCATGATGACCGGACCGACGACGACCGGCGGCAACAAACGCAGCAACCAGTTCACGCCTGTCTTATAGATGATGAGCGAGACGACACCGTAGACGGCACCGGCGATGATGCCTCCGAACAAGGCGGCTTCGACACCCCACTGTTGACTGACGGCGATAATCGGCGCGATGTACGCGAAGCTCGATCCGAGATACGTTGGGACTTTGAATCGTGTGATGGCTAGGAATGAGAGCGTGGCCACACCGGAAGCGACGAGGGCGACGGACGTGTTCAACCCCGTCAAAATCGGGACTAAAATCGTCGCTCCGAACATGGCGAAGACGTGTTGCAGGCTGAAGAGCAGCCATTGCGGTAAGTGAGCGGGACGCTCGTGGATGTTGAGGATGGGTTTCATATGTGGTTCTCCTTCCTGGCCTCTCTGGACCACCTTAAAGGTTTTTTAGGTTATTGCTGTTTGATGAATACTTCGTCGGTCGCGTCGACTTCACTGAGTCTGACGACGACTTGTTCCGACTTCGACGTCGGGACGTTCTTGCCGACAAAGTCGGGGCGAATCGGCAATTCGCGGTGGCCGCGGTCAATCAAGACGGCGAGCTGGATATAGTCCGGCCGACCGTGGTCGACGAGCGCATCCATGGCGGCCCGCACTGTCCGGCCTGTGTAGAGGACGTCGTCAATCAAGACGACCGTCTTGCCGTTGATGTCATGCGGTAACTCGGTCGCCTTCACTTCCGGGTCGAGTGATTTCTTCGATAAGTCGTCCCGGTAGAGCGTAATGTCTAAGTTGCCGAGGGCGATCGATTTACCTTCGATCTCTTCGATACGGCGGGCGAGTCGGTCGGCGAGCGTCTCGCCTCGGGTTTTAATCCCGACGAGCACGACGTTGTCCGTCCCTTTGTTCCGCTCGATAATCTCATGGGCGATTCGGGTAAGTGCGCGACGGATCGCCGCTTCATCCAAAATGGTGGAACGTTTCAACTGGTTCCCCCCTCTCACAAATAATATAAAAAAAGAAGACTTCCTCATCCGGCTGGAAAAGGAAGTCTTCATATATGAGGGCAGACCTCTGCCTCAAATAATCGACGTGTCGTGGCCGCGGCCACAATCCTTTCACAGCCTCTCTGGACTGGGTTTAAAGGTGTTATGCTTCCTAGACTATAAATCGGAATCGGTTGAAAGTCAACGCGTTTTCTCGATTTTGTCTAATTTCGCAAGCTCCGCCTCGAAGTCGGCCGGGAGTTTCGCCTCGAATTCAAGCCATTCGTTCGTGCGCGGATGGAAGAAACCGAGCGTCGCCGCGTGGAGCGCCTGACCGTTCAATTGAATCGTTCGGCGCGGACCGTATTTCGGGTCTCCAGCCAGCGGATGGCCGATATAACGCATATGAACGCGGATTTGGTGCGTCCGTCCCGTCTCCAATTTACACTCGACGAGCGTGAAGTCTTTATACCGCTCGAGCAGACGGAAGTGTGTGATCGCTTCTTTCGCGTTCTTGTCCGTCACCGTCATCCGTTGACGGTCGTTCGTGTCACGCCCGATTGGCGCCTCGATTGTCCCGAGTTCATGGGCGACTTCGCCGTGGACGAGGGCGATATATTCACGCTTGATTTTACGATCCTTTAACTGGTTCGCGAGCGATTCGTGGGCCACATCGTTCTTCGCGACCATGAGCAGACCTGTCGTATCCTTGTCGATGCGATGGACGATACCTGGGCGTTTGACACCATTGATGCCTGACAAATCGTCACAGTGGTAGAGGAGCGCGTTGACGAGCGTCCCTGACGTATGGCCGGCCGCCGGATGGACGACCATGCCGCGGGCCTTGTTGACGACGATGACATCCTCGTCCTCATAGACGACGTCGAGCGGGATATTCTCAGGCAATACTTCAAGCTCGACGGCATCTGGTACCGTCACGACGATTTCGTCGCCTTCTTGCAGCTTATAGTTCGGCTTGACGACCTTCCCGTTGACGAGCAGATCTCCCGCCTTGATCCAGTCTTGGATTTGCGAACGTGACCAGTCACTTTGTTCGCTCATCCATTTATCGATACGAGCCTTTTCTTCGGCGACAAATGTGTAAGTTTCCATTACGATTGTCCCCTTTCTTTGTTTAATTTTTCTTCGAACAAGACGCCGATAATCATAAAGATGACACCGAACGTGAGCGCCATGTCGGCGACGTTAAAGATGGGGAAATTGTATCCGAACGGATATGTGTCGACAAAGTCGACGACTTCTCCGCGGAAGAGACGGTCGATAAAGTTCCCGATGGCACCGGCGAGCAGTAACCCGACGCTATAACCGAGCAGATCGAACCCGTTCACTTCTTTGTGCAGGAAGTAAATCAATCCGACGACGACGATGGCCGTGACGATGAAGAAAAACACCATCTGCCCTTCGAGCATGCCCCAAGCCGCACCTTTATTGCGGTAAGACGTCAAGTACAGCAACCCAGGGATGAGTTCAATCGACTGTCCGATTGTCATCGTCTGGACGACGATCCATTTTGTCACTTGGTCGAGCAAAATGAGGAAAAGTGCTAATCCGTAGTAACGTTTCATCAGATTCTCCTTTCAAGTCATAAGAAACCGAAGTGGACGATCGCCACTCCGGTCCGGCTTATGCGATGACTTCTGTACAACGCGGGCAAAGCTCTGGGTGCTGTTCGTCTTGACCGAGTTCGGTCGAGTACGTCCAGCAGCGGGCACAAGGGGCACCGTCAGCTTTCAAGACGCTGATTTCGGCTGTCGCATAATCGACATCCGCCGAGTCGACGTAATCGAGCTGTGACACTTGCAGCAATTGGCGCACGTTGTCGATCGTCTCGAGCAACTGCTTCGTCTCACCTTTCGGCGCGACGAGCAACTTCGCTTCGAGCGGTTTCCCGATCAATTTCTCACCTCGGGCGATCTCGATCGCTTTCAAGACGTCATCCCGGAACGTGAGGAATTTCGACCATTTCGCGAGCAACGCCTTCTCGTCTTCCGACAATGCCGCTACTTCGTCTAGGTCCGTCAAGAAGACGCTATCCGCTTGTTTCGCCGGCACTTCTTGCCATACCTCATCCGCCGTGTGCGGAAGGATTGGAGCGAGCAATTTCGTGAGCGTGACGACCGTGTCATACATGACCGTTTGAACGGCACGACGACGTGCGTCATCTTCGCGCTCGATATACAGGATATCTTTAGTGAAGTCGAGATAGAATGACGACAACTCGTTGACACAGAAGTTATGGCTCAAGTGATAAACGGCCATGAAGTCGAACGTGTCGTACGCTTTGACGACTTTCGCTTGAAGCTGTTTGAGTTTTGTCGCCATGAAGCGGTCCGCTTCCGGCATGTCTTCGAACGCGACACGCATCGACGGGTCGAAGCCGTTCAAGTTACCGAGCAAGAAGCGCAACGTGTTGCGGATTTTCCGGTATACTTCCGACACTTGTTTAAAGTTATCGTGTGACGCTCGGACATCTGACTGATAGTCGACCGACGACACCCAAAGACGGACGATTTCTGCTCCGTACTGTTTGACGAGGTCGTTCGGTGCAATCGTGTTACCGAGTGACTTCGACATCTTGCGTCCGTCTCCGTCGAGAACGAAACCATGGCTGAGCACATTGCGATACGGCGCTTTGCCAGTCGTCGCGACAGCCGTCGAGAGTGACGAGTTGAACCAGCCGCGGTATTGGTCCGATCCTTCAAGGTACAAGTCGGCCGGGCGGCGCAAGTTGTCGCGCTGTTCGAGTACGCCCGCATGTGACGAACCTGAGTCGAACCAAACGTCCATGATGTCGAGCTCTTTACGGAACTCGCCGTTCGGGCTGTTCGGGTGTGTGAAGCCTGCTGGCAACAAGTCTTTCGCCTCGCGCTCATACCAGACGTTCGAGCCGTGTTCATGGAACAAGTTGGCGATATGGTCGATCGTCTCGTTCGTGATGATTTCTGTGCCGTCTTCGGCATAGAAGATCGGGATTGGAACACCCCAGGCGCGTTGACGGCTGATGACCCAGTCCCCACGGTCACGGACCATGTTGTAAAGACGTGTCATGCCCCATTCCGGCACCCAGTTCACTTCTTCGATTTCACGGAGCATATCGGCCCGGAAGTCTTTGATTGAGGCGAACCATTGCGGAGTCGCGCGGAAGATGACCGGTTTTTTCGTACGCCAGTCGTGCGGGTACGAGTGTTTGATGAATTTCAAGTTGAGCAAGTAGCCGTTCTCTTCGAGCTTCATCCCGATTTGTTTGTTCGCGTCTTCATAGAACAAGCCTTCGAAACCTGGCGCCTCATCCGTCATATAACCACGGTCGTCGACCGGGCACAAGACGTCGAGTCCGTACGCTTGTCCGACACGATAGTCGTCTTCCCCGTGTCCAGGTGCCGTATGGACGAGACCTGTCGCGTCAGCCGTGACGTGATCGCCGATCATGACGAGCGAGGTCCGGTCGTAGAGCGGGTGTTGCGCCGTCATGTACTCGAACTCACGTCCGTTCCAAGAACCGCTCACCGTGTAATCCGTCCACTTGAGTGCCGTCGTCACTTCTTCCACGAGCGATTCGGCGACGATATACCCTTTGCCGTCATGCTCGATACGCGTGTACGTCAACTCGTCGCTGACCGCGATCCCGAGGTTGGCTGGAATTGTCCACGGTGTCGTCGTCCAGATAACGAAATGATCGGTCGTCTGAAGAACGTCTTTCCCGTCGACGACTTGGAACGCCACGTAAATGGCCGGTGACTTCTTGTCGTAATATTCGATTTCTGCCTCAGCGAGCGCCGATTCAGAAGAGGGTGACCAATAGACCGGTTTCTTCCCTTTATAGATGTAGCCCTTTTCGGCCATCGTCCCGAAGAGACGGATTTGAGCCGCTTCGTATTCTGGGAGGAGCGTGATGTACGGGTTGTCAAAATCAGCGAGCAACCCGAGGCGTTTGAACTGTTCACGTTGCGAGTTCACTTGTTCCATCGCATACGCTGCACACTTCTCACGGAACTCGGCGACCGTCATTTCTTTGCGGTTGACACCCGCTTTTTGAAGCGCGTTCTCGATTGGGAGACCGTGTGTGTCCCAGCCCGGAATCATCGGTGACTGGTAGCCGTTCAATGATTTGAAACGGACGATGATGTCTTTCAATACTTTGTTGAGCGCGTGGCCCATATGGATGTCGCCGTTCGCGTACGGAGGTCCGTCGTGAAGGATGTATTGCGGTTTCCCGGCGTTTTTCTCTTGGACGCGGTTGTATAGGTCCATTTGTTCCCAAGCCTCATGCATCGCTGGCTCACGTTTTGGCAGATTTCCGCGCATCGCGAACTCTGTGTCAGGCATCAATAGTGTGTCTTTGTAGTTCATTGAAACTCCTCCTGCATCTTTTTTTGACAACAAAAAAACCCGCCCCTAATAGGGACGAGTTGGTCGACTCGCGGTACCACCCTACTAATCTCAGGGAAAACCCCGAGACCGCTCTTGGTAACCGATAACGAGGTCAGGCGGTCGCGCTTACTAACTTCAGCCCGACACTCATAGGGGATACCGATAAAGTCTTTCTCTTAGGCTTGCACCTTCCCTAAGTCGCTTCGTAGGTATGACTTTATCGACGTGTCCTAATCGACGTATTGTGTATTATCCGTGATGTTTTGTTGGTATGACTTCGTCGTCATTATACGCAAGTTCGGTCGTATCGTCAAGAACCGTCTGGACCGGCGGCTCCCCGACAATCGTGTCCCATTCCGTGCTGTTCAAGAGCTCCATCTGAGCATCGACGAGGACGCGGAACCGGGTCCGGTACAATTCGACTTTCTTGAGCATTTGAATGACTTCACGTTCGGCGAGTTGCTCTTTGCGTGACGCTTCTTCCTCACGGGCGAGCGCCTCGCGTTCGGCTTGCTTCAAAATGAGACTCGCTTCCTTGGCCGCGTTCGTCTTCACTTCTTCAGCTGCCTCTTGGGCGACGATAATCGATTTGTTCAACGTGTCTTCCATCGAGGAGAAGTAGTCGATACGGGCTTGCATATCGTTGACGAGCTCTTCGTACCTTCTATTCTCACGAATCAATAGTTCAAATTCTTTAATGATTTGATCTAAAAATTCATTGACCTCATCGATATCGTACCCGCGAAAACGAGTCGAGAACTCTTTATTATGAATATCAATCGGTGTCAACGCCATTCGACTTTCCTCCTAAGTTCAACGTATGATGCCATACTGGATTTTTATTTTCTCACGCTTTGTCGAGCCGAGAATCGCCGTCAGTTTGACACGGCCATACCCTCGGATTGAGACCAAATCGTCTGGTTCAAGGATGAAGCTCGGATCATCAATCGGTTTATGATTCACTTTACAGTCTCCATGTTTGACGAGCGCCTGCGCTTTTTGCCGAGATAAACCGAGCACTTCGCTGACGACCGTGTCAAACCGGAGTGATGAGACGATACCGAACTCCTCGCTCCATTTGACTTCAGGTACGACGAGCACAGCCTCAGGCGCCACTTCGGAGATGCGAATCCGAGCCTTGCCGACCCGATCGACGTTCATCTCGATGAAACTAGCCGCGTCACGCGTCGTGGCGAACTGGGCGATGCCATCATCAAGGACGACGTCGCCAAACTTCTGCCGCTTCAACCCGGCGTTCAAGAGCGTTCCCGTCACTTGACGGTGCGTCAATTCGACGAACTTGGTCGGATAGTCGATTTGACGAATCGCAATCTCGAAATCGTTCGGGTCGAGCTCGTAATAATCCGGAGCCAGGATCAGACGACGCCGTTCCGCGCCGACAAATCCGCCATCCTCGTAAATCGCGAGCTGCTTTCCGACGAGTTGCCGGACGATTTGTTGCTCGCGTGGATCTAAAAAGTCCGTCACTTTCAACATATAGTTGTCCTCGACTTGTTGAACCCAATCGAGCACTTGCTCGATAAATGCCCGTTCATTCGGTCGATAATGATCGAAGACGCTCATTTAAATACCGAAAATCGCACGCACTCCAAATTGCGCCATCCGTAGCACAAATAAAGCGACGATTGGGGAGATGTCGAGCATCCCGCCGATTGGTGGGATGATGCGACGAAACGGATTCAAAAACGGTTCGCAAAGATATGACAAGATTTGACCAAACTTTGATTCACGCGCATTTGGGAACCACGATAATAAAATATAGGCAATCAAGACCCAACTATAATATCCAAGTAATGTAACGATCGTGTTGCCTAACGCAGGTATAGCATTTTCCATTCAGTTACCACCCTTTACTGTTGAGTTCGTCCTCCGAAATCAAGTTCGAGATTGACCCCGTCAACTCGATGTTGTTCGGAGTACATAGAATCGTGTTATGTCCAATCGACGTCATCGTCCCTTCTAACGCATAGACGACACCTGACAAGAAGTTGACGACTTGACGAGACTGCTCTTTCGACATCCGTTGAAGGTTGACGATGACGGCCCGGTTTTCTTTCAACTGGTCGCTGATGTCTTGGGCTTCAGCGAATACACGCGGCTCGGCCAAGACGACTTTTGAACGTTCTTTCTTCTTCGTGTTCAACGCGACGATATTGTTCGATGTTTTCGGACGGTCCTCCGTTTTGACGATTGCCTCCGTCATCGGTTGTGTCTTCGTTTCGGCGACAGCATACTCGTCTCCTTCGAACTGGTTGTTCGGATCTTCCTCGAGTCCAAAGAAGTCCTTCATTTTGTTTTTGATTGACATAACGGATTCCTCCTTAAAATATATTATTGCACAAGTACGGTTCCAATACGAACAAACGATGCGCCTTCTTCGATTGCCAACGTGTAGTCGTTCGACATACCCATTGACAGTTCGGTACACGGTGCATGCGCATAGGCATGACGCGCGACGTCATCGCGCAACTGTCTCAAGTTTCGGAACGTCTCCCGAATCACCGTCTCGTCCTCTGTGAACGGGGCCATCGTCATCAGGCCGATGATCCGCACGTGAGGATACTGTTTACAGTTCTCGATGAACGGGATGACTTCCTCTTTTTCGAGACCATGTTTTGACGCTTCGCCCGATACGTTCACTTGCACGAAACAATCGATCACGCCTTGGGCGCGTTTATCGATCTCTTCGGCGAGCGAGATGCGGTCGAGCGAATGAATCGCTGCCACATGGTCGATAATTTGTCTCACTTTACGTGTCTGCAGGCTGCCGATGAAATGGAACTTGGCATCAGCCGGCAACTGCTCGACTTTCTCAAGCAATCCTTCGGGACGATTTTCGCCGAAGTCGCGGATGCCTTCTGCATAGAGGGCGTTCGCCACGTCGGGACCGACCGATTTCGTGACCGCGATGAGCGTCACCGCTTGATCGGCCCGATGCGCGTCGATCGTCTGTCTGACTTGCTTCACATTATTGGCTATACTCACGATTTCTTCTCCTTGACGAGGACGGCCGCAAAACGACGCTTGGCGTCTCCATTCCGATACGAGAAAAACGTCTGATCAGAAACGGTCGACAAGTTCGATTGGGTGACCTCGATATTTCGTTCCACAGCGAGCGTCTCGTTCACTTGCTGCAGGGATAGACGGGCATGGCCCGCTCGTTCGTCCATGACCGCTGATGCATACGCAGCCGGTGAGACCGCTTCGACCGCATCCAGGACGCGGCGGTCGACCTCATAATGTTCGGCTGTGATGGCCGGCCCGACGAACATGTCGATGGCTTCGGCCGGAACGCCGAGCGTGGCGAACGCATCCGTCATCGCGGCGACGATATTCCCGACCGTCCCTTTCCACCCGGCATGGGCCACACCGATGACGCCATGGTCCTCGGCACAGAAGAAGAGCGGGACACAGTCGGCAAAGACGAGGGCGAGTGGCAACGCGTCGGCCGTCGTGATGAGGCCGTCCGTCGCCGGAATCGTCTCGTCATAGGAATACGCGCCTTTGCCGCGGTCGGCGTCACCGACGACTTCGACGTTCGTCTGATGGACTTGGTCGGCCCACACCGAATCCGCGAGGGCAAGACCGGCCGCGTCAAAGAAGTACTCCCGATTGGCGACGACCTGATCTGCGTCATCGCCGACGTGGAGTCCGACGTTGCCTTCATTATGTCCGTCCGTCCGGGTCGTCACATAAGCCTGATAGCGATACGTTTCGGTTTCCCATGTATGTAACAGTCGCATATGATTCTCCTTTTTTAGAAAAAGGGGATGCCGAGAACCGGCACCCCCTGTTGTTTAGTTACGGCGTTGTCTTACGAACGCTGGGATGTTGATCGTCTCGTCTGGGACGTCCCCACCATAGACCGGTCTATGGAAGTTCCCTTCATCTTGTGGCGCAGCTTCTTGCGCTTTCGGTTGAGCCTCACGGTTCACTTCAGCTTCCGGTTGTTTCTTCGGTTGTTGAAGGAACGGGTTCGTCCCTTGCGCTTCTTCTGCGAATTCAGTTGCGATCACGGTAACGATAATCTCGTCGTTCAAGTTTTCGTTGATGACCGAACCGAAAATCAAGTTCACTTCTTCATCTGCGGCACTTTGAACGATTTGAGCTGCTTCCGTGACTTCATACAAGCTGAGGCTAAGTCCGCCTGTGATGTTCATCAAGACACCTTTCGCGCCTTCGATTGAAGACTCGAGAAGTGGAGATGAGATGGCTTTCTTCGCTGCTTCGACGGCACGGTTCTCGCCAGTGGCGACACCGACACCCATGAGTGCCGAACCTTTTTCCGTCATGATCGTCTTGACGTCAGCGAAGTCAAGGTTGATGAGACCAGGAATGGCGATCAAGTCCGTGATCCCTTGGACACCTTGGCGAAGGACGTTATCCGCTTCACGGAACGCTTCGATCATCGGCGTGTTGCGCTCGACGATTTCAAGCAACTTGTCGTTTGGAATGACGATGAGTGTATCGACTTTTTCTTTGAACGCTTGAATCCCGTGTTGGGCGTGTTGCATCCGTTTGCGTCCTTCGAACATGAACGGTTTCGTGACGACACCGACCGTGAGCGCTCCGATTTCTTTTGAAATCTCGGCGATGACAGGTGCTGCCCCCGTTCCGGTTCCTCCGCCCATACCAGCTGTGACGAAGACCATATCCGCGCCATCGAGCGCTTCAATCAACTGCTCGCGGCTCTCTTCCGCCGCTTTTTTACCGATATCCGGATTCGCGCCGGCACCGAGGCCACGCGTCAATTTCGCTCCGAGTTGAAGCTTAACGTCCGCTTTCGACATGTTGAGTGCTTGCGCGTCCGTGTTGACGGCGATGAACTCGACACCTTGTACTCCGTGCTCGATCATGCGGTTGACAGCGTTTGACCCGCCGCCCCCGACTCCAATTACTTTAATTTTTGCTACGGCGTCAATCGCCTCATCAAAGTACATCATTTCAGGTATCCCCCTACGTAATTTCCAATTGTTAACACAACGTCAAATTTACACGCCAAATAATTTTTCCATTAATCGACCGAAACCGTTTTTCGTCTCGCGGTCGTCCGGTTCCACATCATCGTCGTGGTCTTGGACGTTCCCGGTTTGAGACGTGCCGTCTGGTTTTGCGACGGCCACACGGTCATCCGGCTTTTCAAGTCGTGACTTCGAGACGTGGTGATCGCTCATGAGCACGTACTTGAGGACGCCGACCGCGGTCGCGTATTTCGGATGTCTGACGCCAATCGACGATGGCTGATACAGTCTCGTCTTTTGACCCATGACACGAGTCGCTAGTTCTTGGATGCCAGGTAAAGCAGCGGCCCCACCACAGAGGAGATAACCTCCGCTGAGCGTTGGAACGCCTACCTTTTGCACTCTATTCAACACAAGCGTGAACATTTCCTCTATTCTTGCCTCTAAAACGTAACTAATTTCTGACTGCGGTTCGAACGTGACTTCCCCGTTGATGTTCGTGAACGAGAACCCTTCTGAGGCGTCCGCCATCTCTTCGAGGGCAAGTCCGTACTCTTCTTTCGCCACTTTGGCGTCTTGGTATTTACAGTTGAGCTTGTACACCAAGTCGCGCGTCATATGATCGCCTCCGACCGGAAGGATATATGAGTAGACGAGGTCGCCTCGATAGAAGACCGAGACGGTCGTCTTTTCATGACCGATATCGACCAAGCCGATGCCTAAATCGATTTCATCGACCGATGCCGCACTCATGCCGAGCGCCAAGTTGCCGAGGACGAAACCTTCTAGTTTCAGTCCCGCCCGTTCGATGGAACGACGAATGCTATGTAAAATCGTCTTCGAACCGGTCACCATCTTGCCGTGCATCTCTAAGCGATAACCGAGCATGCCCCGGGGATCGACGACACCTGTCTGTTGGTCGACCGTGAAGGAAGACGGAATCACATCGATGACACTCATCTCATCCGGCAAGCGCATGACTTGCGCCGAATTGATGACTTCGATGACGTCTGTGTCCGTGATTTCTTGGTCTTCTCGTTTGACCGATGCAATTCCATGACATGGGGCGATTTGGATATGTTCCCCTTCGATGGCAACGTATACCGACCGAATTTGATCACCGAGCGCCGCTTCGGCATGTTCGACGGCTTGCTTGATGGCTTGAACCGTCTTATCGATGTCGACGACGGCGCCACGTTTTACTCCTGCAGACGGGGCACACCCCTCCGCCAAAATGTTAAGCGTTCCCCCGAGTAGTTCACCCACGACGAGCTTAATTTCTGACGTTCCTATATCCAATGCGGCCACATAACCATTCGCTTCCAAAAGGGAAACACCTCCGCGCTTTAATTTCTGTGCTTGAATTCCGTTACATTGTTACAGATATCCAAAAATATTGTTAGGTCCGGCAAGATATCTCACGTCTAAGTTTACAACAAATAAGATAGTGAGAAAAGGTAGAATCCTACAAATTACGCGGTTTTGGGGTGTCAATTCGATTACAATCGATAAAAAAACAGCCCTTATGTGTCTAAGGGCTGTAAAAATTCAGATTATTCTTTCGGTTTTTCGTACGGAACGAAATAATATCCGCCATCCATGACGACGGTTCCCCGCTGTCCTTTTGGAATATTCTCATAGATTTCGCCGTACTTGGATACCGTTTGACTGAGCTTGAACGTCGGCGTCTGAATCGTGTTGCCGTCGTTCATATAAATCTCATATCGTGTCGGTTCGCCTTTCTGTTTCGAGAAGACAATCTCTGACATCCTGGCCCGCATCGCGTCATCGACTTGCTCGAGCTCACTCGCGATTTTCTCGAGTTCCGCCGCATCGGTGAATTCACGCAACAACGGACCGTCTTTTAGCTTCTCTGGATCCGTAATCGATCCAGTCGGGTGCAAAGAACCGTCAGCGAGGACGACGACTTCCTCTTCGTCCGTTCGTGAATAGGCGATCATTTTCTCTTCTTCGACGTCAATCGTCACGACGTTATACCAGGAGCGATCGACCGAGACGTCTTTCACGCCAGGCACTTTACGAAGTTCCCGTTCAATCCCGTTCGGCGACACTTGAACGATTTTCGTGGACGTGTCGATATCCGTTTCGGCGAGCACATACGCTTCTGTCAACCAGGACAGGCCGTTCACGTTCACCGCTTTCACGTCAGACACCGATGTCTGCATATATACGACGAGCGCAATCAACACCGCGAACAACAACAGGATCGTCGACAAACGTCGGTTCGCTTTCTTACGACGTTGATCTTTCATATACGGGATTCGGTCTTCCAAACTACGAACGGTATTCTGACGTGTCTCCATGGCTACTCTCCTTTCAAGCGCGGACTTCTTCGACGAGGTCGGCGAGCGACTCCGCGGCGTGCGGGAATCCTAACCGTTTCGAGGCTGCGGCCATCTCATCATGATGGGCCAATACGTGTCGGATCGAGCGAACGAGCGTCTCGCCCGACAAATCCCCTTCTTTAATCAGTTCGGCCGCGCCGCTTTCGACGAGCGCCGAGGCGTTTTTCGTCTGATGGTCGGCCGTCACGTACGGACTCGGAATCAAGATGCTCGGCAAACCGAGCGCCGTCAATTCCGAGATGGTCGAGGCACCGGCCCGCGACACGACGAGACTCGCACACGCGAGCAGTTCAGGCATGTCGTAAACGTATGGCAACACATGGACGTTATCGGCTTTTGGCGCCTTCGCCACGACGTTGTCATAATGGACGTTCCCGGTCACGTAGAGCACGTTCACCGGTTCGGTCGCAAGTTCCGGGATGGCCTCGATGACGGCCCGGTTGATGGCCTCGGCTCCGCGGCTGCCGCCGTAAATCAAGACGATTGGACGTTCATCGATACCATATTCGGCCCGGACGGACGTTTCGTTCACCGTCGTCTTCAACACTTCGCTCCCGCGCGGGTTACCGATGACGCGGACGTTCGCATCAGGGAACTGTGATTCCGAACCGGCGAACGACAAGGCGACCCGGTCGGCTTTCTTCGACAAGAACTTGTTCGTCAAGCCTGGGATGCTGTTCTGTTCATGCAGAATCGTCGGGATGCCGAGTTGTTGTGCGGTGAAGACGACCGGACCTGAGACGAATCCGCCCGTGCCGATGACGACGTCCGGACGGAACGTCTTCATCTCTTTACGCAACGTCAGGACAGATTGGACAAACCAATAGGCCGTCTTGACGTTATCTAGCGACAACGACCGTTTGAGCCCGGCGATTCGAATCGATTTGAACGGCACACCAGCGCGTGGGACGAGATCGGCCTCGAGACCGTTCTCAGTGCCAATGTAGAGCACCTCGAGGTTCGGATGGCGCTGTTTGAGCGTATCAAGGAGAGCGAGTGCCGGGTAGATATGACCACCCGTTCCTCCACCAGAAATCATGATTTTCATCGATTGGCCTCCTCATATGCATGGACGAGGCGGACGAAATGTTCGCCGCGCTCTTCAAACGTCTTATATTGGTCCCAGCTCGCACAGGCCGGTGACAATAAAATCACGTCGTCTGGGGCTGACTGTTCAAATGCGAGCGGGACGGCTGCGTCGAGCGTATCGACCGCGAACGATGGAATCTGCTCGGCTTCACCGAGTGCTTGGAAACGCCCTGCCGTCTCACCGTACGAGACGATGGCTTTGACGCGTCCGAGCGCCGGAATGAGTGAATCCAATTCGGCTCCACGTTCAAGTCCCCCGCACACCCAAACGATCGGAGCATCGAATCCGCTCAATGCCGCTTCGGCCGCCACGTTGTTCGTCGCTTTCGAGTCGTTATAAACCCGGCGTCCGAGCACTTGGCCAAGACTTTCCGTTCGGTGGGCCACGCCACCGAACGTGCGCAACGCACGATCGATATGTTCGGCCGGGATATCGAACGGTTCAACGAGCAACAAGGCTGCCAACACGTTCTCCACGTTATGGGCCCCGCCGAGGGCGAGATCCTCGACCCGGATGACCCGCTTGCCGTGCAACGTAATCCAGCCGTCGGTGACATGCGCATCCCCGCTGTCGTAACCGAACGTCGAAGCATCGAGATCGGCCGGGACGCGTTTCATCACTTCGGTGTCACTGCCTTTGACGACGACACGGTCTGATGCCGTCATGTTCCGGAACAAGTTCCCTTTGGCGTCGGCATACGATTCGAAGTCACCATGATAATCCAAATGCGCCGGTGACAAGTTCAACAGTGCCGCCGCTTGCGGATGGAACTGCTCAACGCCCATCAGTTGGAAGCTCGATAGTTCGATGACGATGATGTCGCCCTGCTTCGCTTTCGATGCGACTTCGATTGCCGGGAAACCGATATTCCCTGCCACATGGACAGGACGACTTCCCCCTTTGAGCAATTCATGAACGAGCGTGGTCGTCGTCGTTTTCCCGTTCGAGCCGGTGATGGCGACGAACGTGGCATCGGTCGCCAAGTAGGCGAGTTCCACTTCTGTATAAATCGGGATGTTCCGCTCAAGCGCTGCTTGAAGGAGCGGGATGTGATACGGGATTCCCGGGTTTTTGACAATCATGTCCGTCGTGTCGAGCAATTCGAGCGGATGGGCACCGAAAACGCCGTTGATGCCGAGCGCTTCAATTTTCATCCGTTCTTCCGTTGACGGTTCGCTCCCGGTATTGAGGGTCACGTCCGCGCCGACATTTCTTAAGTAAGCGGCTGCGGCGATGCCGCTCCGTGCCGCGCCGAGTACGAGGACTCGTTTATCGTTCCACTGTTGTTGCATGTCTTCCACCATCCATTACATGAGTAGTAACGACAAGACTGCCGTGATCAAACTAATTCCACCGAACGTCAAGACGATGCGCCATTCTGACCAACCGACCATTTCGAAATGGTGATGAATCGGGCTCATCTTAAAGATTCGTTTGCCCGTCGTCTTGAACGAGAGCACTTGCAAGATGACGCTGAGCGTCTCGATGACAAAGATGATACCGACGAAGACGAGCAACAGCTCGAGCTTGAGCATGAGGGCAAGGCCGGCGACCGCACCACCAAGGGCGAGCGAGCCCGTGTCCCCCATAAAGATTTTCGCCGGGTATTTATTGAAGACGAGGAAACCGAGCAAGGCGCCGACCGCACTGAAGGCGAACCAAGCGATGCCCACTTCGTCTTGCCCGAGGGCATAGATGCCGAAGAAAGCGAACGTCGGGATGGCCGAGAACGAGACGAGACCGTCGAGGCCGTCCGTCAAATTGACCGCGTTCGAGAAACCGACGAGCCAGAAGATGACAATGGCGACGTACAACCAGCCCGTATCAAACGCGATCGAAGTGAACGGGATTTGAATCGTCGTATCAAGTGCCCCACCGAGTGAGAGGAACCAAACGAACAAGACCGAGACGACGATTTGACCGATCAATTTCTGAAGCGACGTCAAACCGAGGTTGCGTTTGTTGACGACTTTAATGTAGTCGTCGAGGAAACCGATCACCCCGAAGGCGAGGGTCACGAACAAGAGCGTACCGAACCCGGCGACGGCTTCACCGAAGACGACCGAGACGAGAAAACCGATGATGAGGGCGAGCAAGATGACGATGCCGCCCATCGTCGGCGTACCCGATTTCTTTTGGTGCCAACCCGGACCTTCGTCACGGATTTCTTGGCCAAACTTTAAGTTACGAAGTGCCGGGATGGCCCGCGGCATGACGACCAATACGGTCAATAATGAACTGATTAAGACGATTAAACTGATTAACATGTTCGTACCTCACTACTCTGTTTATTGAACTAGACGCTCGAGCGCCAGTCCTCGCGATGCTTTTAACAATATCACAGTCTGGGGGCGTTGATAACTGCCGAGGAGGACTTTCGCTTCCTCGACCGTCGGCACCATTGTCACGTTCACACGCGGGTCGGTGATACCTGCCGCGATCCATTTCGCTTTTTCTCCGATGAGGATGCAATCCGTGACCGGGGCCGTGATGGCGTGGCCGACTTGTTCGTGCTGGGCGACCTCGTCCGTCCCGAGTTCATACATGTCCCCGAGGACGAGGACGCGGCGTGAGAACCCTTCTAACGTTTTAATCGTCTCGACGGCGGCAATCATCGAGGTCGGGCTCGCGTTATAGGCGTCATTGACCAAGTGGGCATCGCCGAACATCCGTTTTTCCATCCGCATCGACGTTAACTGGACGCGGTCGAGACCTCGTTGAATCGTGTCATGTCCTAATCCGAACTTGAGGCCGCAGGCGATCGCATAGGCGGCGTTAAGGATTTGATGGGCCCCGAGCACTTTCAACTCATACAGCTCGTTATTGTAGCGGAAAATCGAGGCGTCAAACGTCGCCTCTACGACTTCGAGCTTTCCGTCCGCGGTCGAATCGTATCCGACGCGGTACCCGCCTGCCTCACGGAGGAGCGGTTCGTCGGCATCGACGATTAAGACGCCATCCGGTTTCAACCCGGCTTTAATCTCGAGCTTCGCCTTGGCGATCCCCTCGCGCCCTCCGACTTGTTCGCCATGTGACTCGCCGATATTCGTGACGAAAGCGATGTCCGGTTTGGCGAGCTTCGAAAGCAACTCGATTTGCCCGAACCCGTTCATGCCCATCTCGAGGACAGCGACTTCGGTGTCGCGTGGCATCCGGAGCACGGTGAGCGGCAATCCGACGTCCGAATTGAAGTTCCCGGCCGTCTTGTGCGTCTTGAACGTCTCACCGAGCACGACGGCAATCATGTCTTTCGTTGACGTCTTCCCGTTCGAGCCGGTGATGGCGACGACTTTCGGATTGATTTCCGCCAAATAGCGGGCCGCCGCTTCTTGGAGCGCTGTCAACGGTGATGCGACCGGGATGGCGATAATCCCTTCCGGTAACGGACGGTCTTGTTCCCAAAACGTCACGATCGCCCCTTGCTTGATGGCAGCCTCGATGTAATCATGTCCATCGACGCGTGCCCCGATAATCGGGACGAACAAGCCGTCGGCATTGTCGTCTCGCGAGTCGGTCGCGACGTGGCGTACCTCACGCGAATCCTGTATTTCCATCCCAAACCAAGATGCGAGTGTTTGAATCGTCAACTGTTCCATAACCATTTCCTCCTGTGACAAAGGAAAAGAGAGCCGAGGCCCTCTTCATCCCTTTGCGTTAGTTCGACGGTGACGCGAGCCTCACTTTGAGTGTCGCTCCCGTCTTGACGGGCTTGCCTTTCCCAATCGATTGGGACGTGACGAAGCCGGTGCCGTCTATTTCTAAATTCAATTGATACAGCGTCGCCAGTCGTTTCACATCACGAAGTGACCAGCCCTTGAGCGTCGGCATCGTGAACGAGTCCTCCGTCTTTAACAGCAACCGCTCACCGACGACGTACGGTTGGCCTTCGACCGGACTTTGCGCCGTCACCGTCTCCCCGTTGCCGAGTGCCACCGGTGTGAACGCGGCCGCTTTGGCTTCCTTCACGGCGTCTTCACGGCCTTGGTCGACGAACGAGGCCGTCGTTTTCGTCGAGGCGTCAATCGATTTCGCTTGTTTGTTTGGCTCGACGCTCCGATAGCGGAGCGCGACGTCCATCACATCTTTGAACAGCGGTGCCATGATGCGTGGTCCCGTCGTCGACGAGTCACTGTTCGGGCGGTCGACGGCGATATACATGACGAGTTCCGGGTCATCCTCCGGCGCCATACCGACGAACGAGTGGATGTATTGTCCACTCAAGTACTTCCCGTTCTCGGCAATTTGCGCCGTCCCGGTCTTCCCGATGACGCGATAGTTGTCGAGGGCGTACAGTTGCCCCGTCCCGACGTCGCTGTTGACGACGCCATCGAGCGCTTCCCGCGTCTGTTTGGCCGCCTCGGCCGTGATCGGCTGTCCGACGATTTTCGGATTCGTCGTCCGAATCGTCTCGCCGGTCTCACGGTTGACGACTTTCTTGATGACGTGCGGTTGTTTCATCGTCCCATCGGTCGCGATGGCCGACGTCGCTTGTAAAATCTGCATCGGCGTGACGGCCGTCGATTGGCCCCATGCCGTGATCAAGACGTTCAACGGGCTCTCGAAGTCGTATTGACTGTTGACCTCTCCTGGCAAGTCGACGCCCGTGCGTTGATCGAACTTGAAGGCGTTGAAATAATCTTCATAGCGGCCCAGGCCGAGACGCTCGTTCGCGAGAATCGAGAACGCGACGTTCGACGAGTGCCAGACGCCTTCTACCATAGGAATCGTACCCCATCCGGTAATGTTGTAATCATTGAATACGGTCTTGCCATACTTATACGAACCCGATTTATACAGTTCATTCGGATTATAGACGCCTTCGTTGATGGCGGCGGCCAACGTGAAGATTTTCATCGTCGACCCCGGCTCGAAACGAGACGACACCGAGAAGTTACTATACGAGCTGATTTCGCGCGTGTTCGGGTCGAACGAAGGACGGTCCGACAAGGCGATGATTTCGCCGGTCTTCGGGTCCATAATGATCGCCGTCGCATTCTTCGGCTTGTATTCTTGATACAGCTCTTCCATTTTCGTATCGAGCAGCTGTTGAATCCGGTGGTCGAGCGTGAGTTGCACGTCGGCCCCGTCTTCCGGGTCGATTTTCAATTGCTCGTCGCTCGAGACGATTTGGCGTCCGGCCAAATCTTTCTCGAACCGGTACAACCCATACGACTCACTCAAGACATCGTTGAGTGATTTTTCGATCCCGAGTTCACCGACGAGTTCGATGCGTCCGTTCTGGTCGACTTTCTGGGCATAACCGACGACACTCGATGCGAACACTTTGTTCGGATAGTAGCGCTTCGGTTCTTCGACGAACGTGATCCCTGGAATCTCGAACGCCTCAATCTCTTCCTTTTGATCGACCGTCAAATCGCGGCCCGGTACGCCGAACTCGATTTGACCGCGATCTTTGTTCTGCTCGAGCCGCTTCAAAATGTCGGCCTCGGTCATCGGAATGACGGTGGCGAGCTGTGAGGCGGCTTCGGCGAACTCATCGGGCATGAGCGTCTTGTCCTCGACCCGCTCGCCGCCGAGTTTCAACACGGCCACGATGCGGTACGACGGGATGTTGATGGCGATCGGCTGTCCGAATCGGTCAAAGATTTCACCACGCTCCGCTTTTAGCGTACTGACCGCTTTCCAACGCTCTTCCTCGGCGAACGCGAGCATGTTCTCTCCTTTATACGTCTGGAAGACGGACAAATAGAAGAACCAACCGACAAAAAATAAAAAGAGCGGTGTGAAGCAAACAATCGCCACCCACGCCACTCTTTTTTTACTCTGTTGTAGAGAATTCATCAGTCAATCACCTTGACGTTGTTCTCATTGAATTGCATTCCGAGCTTTTCAGCAATCGCATAGATTCTCTCAGGTGAGCTTAGTTGGGCGATCTCATACTTCAATTCTTCATTCTCTTTGGCGATCGTGTTCGTCTCTTGTGTGATCAGAGCCGTATCGCGCATGATGTTGTACGCTTCGTTATGTTTCGATACCGTGATGCCACCGAACAGGACAACTGAACAGATCATGGTCGGGTACAGGATGGCTTCGAACAAAGTCAACGTACGTCGTTTTGGAGCTGGTATTGGTCGTTCTTGCGGAATCGGATTTCGATTCGGCGTAACTTGAGGCTGCAGAGCCTTGCGAGCAGCTTCTGGCATCAGGTATCCCTCCTACGTACAGTCTATTTTTGTTTTTCTGCGACCCGGAGTTTGGCAGAACGGGCCCGGCGATTGCCTTCGAGCTCGTCGTCCCCGGCTGTGATCGGCTTGCGCGTGATCAATTTCAGTTCGGGTTCAAACTCTTTCGGGATGACCGGCAATCCGGGCGGTAACGGCGGATGCTGGCTTTTCTCTTTGAACACTTGTTTACAAATTCGATCTTCTAACGAGTGGAACGTGATGACGCAAATGCGTCCGTTGATGGCGAGCATGTCGATCGCGTCTTGGACGGCACGGTCGAACACGTTCAACTCATCGTTGACGGCGATGCGGATGGCTTGGAACGTCCGCTTCGCAGGATGACCGCCTTTGCGTCGGGCCGGCGCCGGAATCGCGTCTTTAATCAATTCGACGAGTTCGAACGTCGTCTCGATCGGTTTGACGGCACGGGCCTGCTCAATCTTGCGCGCAATCTGTTTGGAGAACTTTTCTTCCCCGTATGTAAAGAAGATGCGGGCAAGATCTCCGAACGGCCATTCGTTGACGACGTGATATGCGGACAGCTCGCGTGAACGGTCCATACGCATATCGAGCGGTGCGTCGTAATTGTAGCTAAAGCCACGTTCGGCCTCATCGAGCTGCGGCGACGACACGCCAAGGTCGAACAATACCCCATCGACCTGAGTGATTCCCCGCGCCAACAGTTCGTCTTTCAAATGGACGAAGTTGCTTTTAATGAACGTAACCCGGTCCTCATATGGAGCCAGCCGCTCACTCGCGTGCTTGAGCGCGACGTCGTCTTGGTCGAAGGCGTACAGATGGCCTGTCGTCAAACGCTTGACGATCTCTTCGCTGTGACCGGCTCCTCCTAACGTACAATCGACATAAATCCCGTCTGGCTTAATATTTAATCCCTCAATGGACTCCATTTTTAATACCGTTTCATGCTCAAACATACAAAAATCCTCTCAACCTACATTTTTCAACTATTTTATTACGTTTACTTTATCATAAAAATGTCAAGCGCCGCATAGCTTTTTAGCGAAAAGAGGAAACAAAAAGGTAACAAACAAAAAATGGTTCCCACAAATTTCTGGGAACCATCTCCATCGCACTCATTTCGCTTACAATTTGACCAAACATCGCTCGAAATCCACTTGTTCATAAGACCGGCGCAAGCGCTCGAACAAATCGAGGCCGTGACGGTTCAACAACGGGACCATCGACCATATCCGTTCTTGCGGGGCGTCCATCGGCAAGAGTCGTGTCGATAGATGAATCCGGCGACTGTTCAAGCGGTACTGGTCGCGCTTCGCTTCGGCACGCATCTCATCGGCGAGTCGTTCGAGCACATGGCGCGCCTTGGCATCAAACCGGTGCCCCTGCTTGCCTGCCTCGCGCCCGATCGCTTCCGTGAGCGTCCGGTACGCATACAGGTTTTGGTCGAACGTTTCGTCGTCGAACGTGTGGTCCGGTAACGGGTCCGCCAAATAGTCGACGAGCGTCACGCCTTCTTGGGCGAGCTTCTTCTCATCGTTCGCCGAGACGAGCACGGCCCCGAGCCGTGGAATCAACAGCGGCATCTTCCAATCGAGGACGTGGAACAAAGGCCGCAGTTGAAGCCAATAGGCGATTTCACCGGGACCGGCGATATAGGCGAGCGTCGGGAACAAGTGGTCCTGCATGAGCGGACGGGACACGACGTTGTTCGAGAACCGCTCTGGGTGCGCCTCCACTTGCTGAATCAGCTCGGCCTCGGTGAAGCGGTGTCCCCGTTTCGTCGTGAAGAGCCCGTCCTGCTTCGTCAACAGTTCGCGCGTCCCGTCGTGATAGAACAGATGGGCCGCTTCCCGGTTCAGCTCGACGGTCGGCATCCCGTCCTCGAACGCATCGTGCAGCGCCGCATGCAAGCGGTCGTGTTCCGTAATCAACCGTTTGAACGCATCGCGCTCGAGAGCCCGAACGTCCGGTTGATGCGGGTCGAACAAGATGAAGTCGGTGCCGACAAACCGGCGCATCATCTGACCGAAGAATTGCGCGAACGAATGGCTCGCTTGAATCACATCGACGAGCTCATGATAGAGCGTCGTCGTGTAGCGCGTCTCCGTCTCGGATAACAAGAGGTGCTGCAACATTTGCACGAGTTCGATTTTTAGGCGGTCGAACTCCAATTCCCCGACCGACGCCTTTCCGGCAAGCGGGACGGTCGAGAGCGCCTCTTTGCGCAGTTGACGCGACAGCGGTTGGCTGACGAAGACGTGGTTGATTTCCGCGTAGTCGTGATCTTCCGTCGCCATCCAAAAGATGGGGATGACCGGTTTATTCAATTTCGCTTCCGCCTGCTTGGCCTTCTTCAGCACGGTCAACAGTTTATACACCGCGAACAACGGACCGCCGAACACCCCGACTTGTTGCCCGGTCACCATCGTGAACGCCTCACCGGCGGCCAACGCTTCGAGTTTTGATTCGAGCGCCGGAGAAATCGGACCGTGGACGGTTTGTTGGTCTCGCAAAATGTCGACGAGCGCGGGCAAATGCGTGAAGGGACGGTTCGTCAATTCGTCCGCCCTCACCTCGAGCTCATCCATCCCTGTATAGTCCAGCCATTTCGAATAGCCCGTCTCCACTTGTATCATCGGGGACGACGGGGCGTACATGGCGTCTAGCGACTCTATCCTCACGTATAACGACTTCCTTTCAAACGATTAATACATCATCTCTCGTGCGATGCCGATCGTAAACAAGACGATGTGGGTCGGGACGAGCACCAAAAACAATAGGCGCCACCCGTGCACGAACATCTTCGAATAGACGACATCCTCATGGCGAATCCGTTGCCAAATCGCGTTGGCCGGAAAGATGGCGGCACA
Organism: Exiguobacterium sp. s50; assembly: GCF_018618175.1. Taxonomy (NCBI): domain Bacteria; kingdom Bacillati; phylum Bacillota; class Bacilli; order Caryophanales; genus Exiguobacterium; species Exiguobacterium sp. s50. The sequence continues at coordinate 7,375 of NZ_JACSLP010000006.1, read as the reverse complement.
GACCGCAAGCAACAGCCAAATCAAATCGACCCCGACGATCGCTTCGAGCAGCACCGCACAGGCATAAAACCAAAGGATGACGCCGGCATCACAGGCGAGTTTGAACGTATTAACCGATTTCGGCATAATTTTTCTAAGTATCATATACACCATAAACCAAATGACGAGTGGAAATGAAACGATATACACTAGCACGATACGCTCGCTCCTAAAATTAATTTTTGCATGACCGGAATGACGGTCAATGTGACGCCTCGTTCATCGGCCCGTTTCAAGAGCGGCGTCAAGATGGCATCGACCTCGGTCTGGCGCCCCGCCTCGACGTCACGCAGCATCGAGGAACGATTGTGTGCCGTCTTGTCGATAATCGTATCGATATATGTATACGGGACGTGACGGTCGAACAACATCGTCAGTTCTTCGTAAATCGCCGTCGCGATATCGCGGCAAGGCGGTATGGCGACCGCGCCGTTCTCGACACGGCAGAGCGCCGTAATCGGATTGATGATTGCGTTGGCGAATAGTTTCTCGGTGACGACTTGTTCGATATCCGTCTCCCACACGACAGTGAGCGGTGACGCGTTGAACGACATCTTTTCGAGCGAGCCGAGGCTGCCGATGCGGATGCGCCCGAGCCCGGTATGCTGGAGCCGATCGCCGTCGCGGCTCACACCATGTTCGACCACACCGAGGTGGAATCCTTTCATACGTGCATAGTCGAGATGCGCGATTCCGTTCGAACAGATGAATACGGGCACGTCGCCGGACAATCGCTCCGTCGCCGCCTCGACCTGATGCGCTTTCGTCGTCACAAAGAACACGTCCTGCTCCGTCTCAATGATTTTCGTCACCGGACAGAGGCGAACCTGAACCGTTCCCTGCGTGACGCCGGTACGTTCGATCGTCACAGTCGATGCCTCGTCGACACGGCCATAGAGCGTCACCGTATAGTCCGGTTCGAACAGCGAAGCCATCAACATGCCGACGGCGCCGTTCCCGATAATCCCAATTCGTTTAATCGGCTTCATTGGCCATCCCTCCACGTCTAGTCTGCACTGAAAAGTTTACCACAATCTGTTTCCACGACCCAAAAATAAAAAAAGAAGCGGCCTCCGAGGAGACCGCTTCTTTTCGCATTATTTGCTTGTTACTTCTTTACCGTTGTAGTGTCCGCAAGATTTGCATACACGGTGAGAAAGCTTCATTTCGCCACAGTTCGGGCACTCGTTCATACCAGGTACGTTGAGTTTGAAGTGAGTACGACGAAGACGTTTGCGAGTTTTCGACGTTCTACGGAATGGTACTGCCATCGTTGTCCACCTCCTTGAAAAGTTAGCCGTTCTCGTCCTCTTTTTTAGAGAACAAGTCAGCGAGCCCCGCGAGGCGCGGGTCAATTTTTGGTTGGTCGTCCGGCTGCTCGTCAATGACGGACCAGCCTTCCCCTTCAACCTGAGTTTTGTCTGTTTCGTTCCCAAAGATTTGCATTGGGACGTCTAACATGATGAGCTCTTTTACGATCGGTCGCAGATCAATCGTATTTCCTTCTGGCAAATTGACATCATCGAATTGCTCCGTATAACGCCCATTCTCCAAAAAGAAAGGCTCGAGCGATTCAATATCGAATTCATAAATGACATCATCCAACGTACGCGCATCTGGCAACGTCAGGTCACCTTGAATCTTCAGATTGAATGTAACTTGATTAGATGTGAACGACGCATTCCCGTGCACATGCACCGGACGAATCGAACGGATATCCGGATGGAGCTGAGTAAGCTCTGGTAGTTCGACCATCTCATCGATGGTAAAACTGTCACCCTGGTTTCGTAGCTTAAGTAGCTGTGCAATAGACCACTTCATCCGAATCACCTCAATTGCAACAATATGAATTATAGATAGGCCAACTTGTTTTGTCAATGTTTTTTCTTTACACTAAAATCAGTTGACGACGGCGCTTTGCCAAAGCGTACTTATCCATCTTACACCAATCCAATCGACAATGCAAAGGAGTAATTTTATGCGAAAAACGGCCATCATTGCCGAGTACAATCCGTTCCATAACGGGCACCTCCATCAGGCGGAACGAGCCCGGATCGAAACCGACGCTGACGCCGTCATCGCCGTCATGAGTGCCCAGTTCACCCAGCGCGGCGAGCCGGCAGCTTTCGACAAATGGAGCCGGGCCCGCGCCGCCGTCCAAACGGGGGCCATCGACCTCGTCATCGAACTGCCGACGCGTTTCGGCGTGCACCGGGCCGATCGGTTCGCGAGCGCCGCGGTCTCCATCGCCGAGCGCGTGCGTTGTCAAACGCTGTCCTTCGGTAGCGAGAGCGGCGACATCAGAGCCGTGACCCAGGCCGCGGCGGCCAATATCGAAGCGACTCCGGCCTATCAGACGGCGTTCAAAGAAGCGTTGGACAATGGGCGTTCTTCCGCCAAGGCGTCGAGCGAGGCGTTCGGGTCTCTCTATCCCGACTTTGATTTGACGCTCCCAAACAACATCCTCGCCTATCACTACGCGAAAGCGGCGACGTCCATCGAACTGCACACGATTCGCCGTCTCGGGGCCGGATACCATGACCCGAGCGTCTCAGACGTCATGTCGGCCACGGGCGTGCGCGCCCACTACTTAGAGTCAGGTATGGTCCAGGCCGTCCCTGACGCCACGAGAACGCTGTTTCAGGACAATCCGATGGCGCATTGGTCACTTTATTGGCCCGTCCTTCAATATAAGCTGCGGACGACCCCGAAAGACGTACTTGAGCAACTCGTCGGTATCGACAGCTCGCTGTCGCCCCGCTTGATTCAAGCCGGGCTCGAGCCGACGTTCGAACAGGCGCTCGCCCGCTTATTGACGAGACGTTATACCCGGACGTCCATCCAACGCGCGCTCGTCGCCATCCTCATCCATTGGCGACAGGACGAGTTGCCGGAACGGTTCGACGACGTACCGTATATCCGACCGCTCGCGTTCAACACGATCGGGCGCACTGTGTTAAAGGACATAAAAAAAGACGTACCGCTCCTCAGCAAGTACCATCCCGATCTTGCGTTCGAGGCTCGAGTGACCGAGGCGTATCGCCTTCCGCTCGGAAATCGGTCACTCGTCGAACATATGCAAACTCCTCAATTCATCGACTCTAAATAATCGATGGCTTCCTCGACCGTCTTGACGGGAACGACTTCAATGTCGCTGTCGAGTCGGTCGAGCGACTCCATCGCCTCGTCGTAGTTCGACCCGGCCGGCACAAAGAACACGGATGCCCCAGCCTCGTCCGCAGCTACGATTTTTTGCCATGCCCCGCCGATCGGCCCGACGTTCCCTAACTCATCGACCGTTCCCGTTCCGGCAATGACGGCACCGCCCGTCAAATCGCCCGGCGTCAACTGATCAAAAATCTCGAGCGTGAACATGAGACCGGCCGACGGTCCGCCGACGTTCGTCAGTTCGAACGAGACGTCCGGGTCCGTGCGCACGTCCTGGACGGGCAGCGGCTCATAAATCCCAAGCCCGACCCGGTCCCCGCTCCGGTCAATCGGTTGAATCAGTGTATCGACCTCACGTTCGCGACCGTCACGTTCGAGCGTGACAGAGACTTCATCGCCGGCTTCAAATGAGGCGACGCGTTCGATAAAGTCAAGGCGCGACGCGAACGATTGGCCATCGAGCGCCGTGATGATGTCACCCGGCTTCAAGACGTTCGCGGCGAGCGACCCCGTGATTGGGGCCGAGACGTACATGCCGTCAAACGTCACCGTCACATCGGCGTCCGCCAGTTCATAGGCGTATTGAATCGCCGCTTGTTGCGACGACGACATCAACAACTCTTGTCTACGTTCGTAGTCCGCCTCGCTTTCCCCGTCATACAGATAGCGGCTGGCCGGGCTGGCCTCCGTGAACGGGGTGAACCAGCTGCCGACGAGCCAGAGCGGTGTCGCCCGGCGTTGCGAGATGGTCACCATCTTCAGTTCGCCCGGTTCTTTGTCCCCGCCCTCGACCGTCATGAACTCTTCGATCGTCGTCGCCTCGCCCGGATACGTGATGTAATACGGGAGGGGCACGAACAAGAAAATCAGGACGGCCACGAGCAGACCGAAACCGATTTTGAGCGACTTCATTGTCCGTGACTCACTTCATATTTTTGCCGCAACGCGAGTTCGACTTGCTCCGGGACGAGCTCGGCGACGGACGCCCCGTATTTGGCAACTTCTTTCACGATCGAGGAGCTGAGGAACGAGTACTGGCTGTTCGTCATCATGAACAACGTCTCCACGTTCTCATTCAACTTTTTATTGATCGATGCGATTTGAAGCTCATACTCGAAGTCCGAGACGGCACGCAGGCCACGGACGATGGTCGCTGCCTCACGCTTGGCAGCATATTCGACGAGCAAACCCCCAAACGCGTCGGCGGTGACGTTCGGTAAATGTGTCGTCACCTCACGAATGAGCGACAGACGCTCTTCCACGTTAAAGAGAGGTGCCTTACTCGAGTTTTCGAGCACGGCGACGATGACTTCGTCGAAGATGGCCGCCGCCCGCTCGATGATATCTAAATGGCCGTTCGTAATCGGGTCAAAGCTCCCCGGGCAAATCGCGATACGTTTTGACATGTTCTCACTCCTCGGTCGCTGCATACTCGTAAAAGCTGATCGTAATCACGTCCGAGTAGCGTTGCACCTTGATTTTTTCCAACTGTCCGACTCGGTCCGGCAACATCACGTCGCTGCCGTGCTCGCAGACGACGACGCCGTTGTCCGTCAACAGCCGGTTCGTTTCAATGATCTGTAAAAACGGCACATGTTCTTCCGCATGATACGGAGGGTCCATGAAAATCAGTTTGAACGGCTGACCTTTGAGGACGAGTTGGTCGAGAACCGAGCGGGCGTCTTGTTGGAGCACCGTCGCTTTCGACTCGTAACGTGTCGTCTGCAAATTGTCTGTGACCGTCTGGACCGCCTTCCGTTGCTTGTCGACGAACACGGCATGGTCACACCCCCGTGACAACGCCTCGATTCCTAGACCGCCGCTCCCGGCGTATAGGTCAAGCGCATCGCCCCCGGCGAAATAAGGACCGATGATGTTGAATAACGATTCTTTTACTTTATCTGTCGTTGGTCGTGTGGCCGACCCCGGGACCGCCTTGAGTCGGGTCCCTTTTCTTTCTCCTGAAATCACTCGCATATCCGTTCTCCTTCACCACAAAAGATGAAGGCGGTGCCGCCTTCATCTCTGTGTTATTTCTGCTTCGATTCATACGTCTCCGCGACGAACGGCCGCTCACTGCGGACGACCGCTTCGACGAACGGCAACGCGCTCACTTGTTCGAGAATCGCCTCATGTCCATCAAGGTCGGTATACAAGAAGGCGTACTTCTCCCGCTTTGACACGTAATACAGGTTCGCATAGCGACGCAACGCCTTCACTTGTTTCAACGATTGGACGTAGACGACGAACCCGATTCGACCATTCAACTCAAACGTCTCAGATGGCACATCCACAGCTTCCGCCTCCACAACTTCCTCCGCCTGAACATCCGCCTTCGTCGAAGAACGGGTTTCCGGTCGGGACTTTGATTTTTGGAGAAACCGAGAAGGCCAACAGCTCACTCACTTCCCCGAGCAGTTTATCTAAACTGCGTTCCGCTTTTTTAAATGCGGCCACTTCTGGCTGGACATCGAGACGCCGTTTGACGAGATGCATCTCTTTTTTAATGCGATCGTGGTCCGGGTGATGTTTCCCGAACCGCTGTACGTACTCGTAATCTTCTTTCATCCGCAAGAACTCACGTTCCACGAGGCGCGCTTCCTCTGATTGGGCTCGCGCTTGTTTCGTGGCGATATATGTTTGGAACGACTCGCTCGCTTCAATCAAATCGGCTAACGATTCCGTTTGATCGAGCAGGGCGATCGTCTGTTCAGTAATAATCATGGCTTTCACCCTTTCTGCCATGATTTTATCACATTTGATTCCCTCTGTAAGCAATCGGCTTTATAATTGAACGTGACTGTCAAGCGTCCAACCAGAAAGGAAGTGAACAGGTGCGCACCTGCACCTCGCTATGAAAAAAGTCTCATTCAATATGATTCGCTCGGCCGGCATTAAGACCGATTATGCGAAACCTGAATATTATTACGACCAGCTCGATAAAGTAAGAGCAGCCGACCTCGTCTTGTTCCCTGAATATTGGATGGTCAACTCAATCATCTATGGACTCAACAAACCGATTTTCCCGTCCCCGGCCACGTATCATCTCGGACACGATAAGATTGAGATGACGCGCGCCTTCAAGGCGACGTTCCCGCACCGAATCCCGAAGACGCTCATCTACGGGAAAAACCCTTATACGATCGAGCGTGTCTTGGAAGAGTTCGAATATCCGTTCGTCGCCAAGACGGCCAAGTCGTCGATGGGACAAGGCGTCTGGCTCATCAAGCATGAACAGGATTGGCTCGAGTACGTCGACAAGCACGAGACGTTCTACGTCCAGCAATACATCCCGAACGACCGCGACCTGCGGATCATCGTCATCGGTGAAGAAGTCGTCGGTTCGTATTGGCGTGTCAGCGAGGCGTTCTTGAATAACGTCGCCCAAGGCGCCCAGTTCTCGTATGACGATATCCCGGAAGACGTCGTCGCGGAAGTGCTCGACATCGCCAAGACGCTCCACATCAATCACGCGGCCTTCGACGTCATCGTCGCCGACGGTGAATTTTACATTTTAGAGTTCAACGTCTTCTTCGGCTCAGAGGGACTCATGCCGCTCGGGGTGAGGCTTTCGGACAAAATCGCCCAATACCTCGATCCCCGCGCTTGAGGCGTTCATCTTTTTTTCACAATTTGAACACACGTTATTCCAAGAACGTTTTCGAATATGATATGATGACATATGAGGTTTATTAGGGAAAAGGGGGATTATGATGAAATTTGAGCAGTTCCACATCGAGGGAAAAGAGATCCGCTTCGGTTTGCTCGAGACGATCATGGATCATCATCATTTCATCCGTGAAGGCGCTTGGGACTATGAGCGTGCAACGTATGACATGAAGTACGAGAAACAATCGACAGGCGAGACGTTCTACCTTCGCTTACCGGTATATGCAATCGAAGGCCAAATCGAGGACCGTCATGCGGTCGTCAAAATGTTGACACCGATTCTCGGAAAACATTATTACCCGCACGGCGTCGAGTACGACGAAGAGTTCCCAGAAGAAATCGTCCGTGATTGCGAGCGTCGTCTAGCCGCACTCGCTGAGACACTCGAAGTAAAACCCCTTGCATAAGCGGAGGGCACTGAAAAACCTCCGCTCTATCCGAGCGTGAACTGAAAAAAGGTGGATTGGACCGACTCACGTCGGGACAATCCACCTTTTTT
>NZ_JACSLP010000005.1:0-250778 GCF_018618175.1 Exiguobacterium sp. s50 | reverse complement strand
GGCAAGTCCTTTTTCTTTTCTAAAATAGGAGTGCAGAGTTGTGTACGTTTCCGTTGCACACTTCTGCACTCCTATTTTGCATTACACAGGCGTGATAGATTGAACTGAACCCCGAATGATAGACACTTGAAAAAAAGTGTATCATTCGGGGTTTTTCGTGTGGATACGAATCGCTATAATGAACCTATTCATTCAGACGGGAGAAACAACCATGAGTAAAATCACCTTCAATATGACTCAAATCAACCAGCTCGAAGAAAATCCGAACGTCGCTTCGGTATCAGAACGCTCGATCCAGTACACCGCCGAGTTCAAGGTCAAGGCCGTACGTGAGAATATGGAGGGAAAGGGACCTCAACAAATCTTCACGGAGGCCGGATTCGACCTGACGGTGATCGGGAAACGAAAAGCGCAGTCCTCGTTGAATCGCTGGCGCCAAACGTTCCGGAAAGACGGAGAAGAGGGTCTCCGGAACGATAAACGTGGAAAGGCTACGGGAGGCGGACGCCCGAAAACAGACGAGTCCATGGAGAAACGGTTGGCGAAGGCAGAGGCACGAATCAAATACCTGACGGCAGAGAACGAGCTCTTAAAAAAGCTAGAGAAGTTAGAAGGGCAGGCGAAACATACGAACTGACACCAGCAGAGAAATATCAGGCCATCAACACCGTCATCCGCATCGCACAGCTGAAGAATCTCGTCCGCCCACTATGTGAGATCGCCGGAGTGAGCCGCAGTGGCTATTACGCCTGGTTGAACCGTGCCGAGGCGGAGTCCCTCCGGGAAGAGCGTGATTACCTAGATGCGACACTCCTCAAGAAAATCCATGACAGCCATAAAGGCAAAATCGGTTATCGGGGGCTGTACATGGAGGTGCTCGCTACCCTCGGCGTCCGGATCAACCATAAGCGTATTCTCCGACTGATGCGCAAGTATAACATCGTCACCAAAATCCGGAAGATGAATCCTTATCGGAAGCTCTCTAAGGCGACGCACGAGCATCGCGTCGTGCCGAATCTGTTGAACCGTCAGTTTCGACAGAGCGAGCCCGGAAAGGTATTCGTGACCGACATCACCTATCTCCCGATCGCCTCCGGCGAGAACGTCTATCTGTCATGCGTCAAGGACGTGGCCACACGCGAGATCGTGGCGCACAAGCTGTCCACAAGCCTTCACATGGACCTCGTCTTTCAGACGATGGAAAAACTTGAAAATCACCTCCAAGGGAACCTGCATCCCGAGGCGATGATCCATTCGGATCAAGGCTTTCACTACACCCATCCGGACTACCAGCAACTCGTTGGCGACCTCGGACTGATCCAGTCCATGTCACGTCGGGGCAACTGTCTCGACAACGCACCGATCGAATCGTTCTTCGGTCATTTGAAGGACTATGTCACCAACCGTTCGTGCGGGTCAGTCGATGAAGTCCGAGAGATGGTCGGGGACTACATAAGCTATTACAACTGCGAACGCGGTCAATGGAACCTAAAAAAGATGACCCCGGAGCAATATCGGGGCCATCTGATCGCAGCATAGAAAACGTGGGTTTTTTATTAAACTGTCCATTTTACGGGGCTCAGTTCAGATTTGGGCCAGGTGGTCTTTTTATATAATCTAAATTTAATAGGTATAAGCAAGGTAGAGGCGACATCTAAAAATAGTGATCGGACCAAATCACAGCTCTAACTTTGGTCGAGCGCTAGAAGTGTATTCTAAAGAAATATACAATTATTGGTCTAGGAATCTGCGGACTAATGAATACTTTAAAGTTTGGATATCGCAACTAAGAGTTTATTTATGAGATTTATTTTAATCAGAATAGTGACTTTAATTTTTATTGGTACAGTTTTGTAATTAGAATGTTTATCAATTCTTTACTTCTAGTAACAATCATCCGTTGTAGAATATTATACTCTTTGTTTCCTTGAAGTATTTCTTTTTTTATTTCGTTTAATTTATTCTCAGACGGATATAGGTGAAAATCCAAAAATTTTTTTTCTAAAGTTTGTCCCTCTTTCAAAACTTCGTAAAGACTTAACTCTTGTTTAGATCGATTATATTTTGAACCTAGCAACATTATATTACCTAAAGATCCACCCGATACGACTTTTGACTTATCGATTTTGTTTAAAAATGCTCTCGGAATTATATGTTCAAAGTCATAATTATTATCCGTGAGTTTATCAGAGTCAAAAGAAAAAATGATCGTACAAATAGATTTTGTAGCGTTATCAAACAAAACATTGTATTTTGAGTTTTTTTCATCAATCCACGAAAGCAAAGCTGTTTCTAATGTATCTTTTTCGAGAGGGATAGAATACCGTTTTGATTTTTTAATTACGATTTCATCTAGTTTGCTGTCCCCACTCCCAGACCATCGAGAAGTTACAATATCGTAAATGTAGTAACCAAGAATATTTTTTAAAATACTATCATACTCATTTTTATATTTAGGTAAAGTTTCAATTTTTCTATTTGTTGTATTTATTTTGTACTTAGTAATCCACAAAGAACCAAAAAAAGACAATAGTTGGAAATTAGTAGCGTTTTTACTTTGATAGACAGTTTTTTTATTTCCAGGCATTTTTAGCGGCTTTTGAAAGCGATTGTTTATGTCAGAATAAATAGAAAGAACTTTATTGATATATTCTTCGATAAATTCAGGGGTGTATATTTCTTTGTAATCAATAATGTGACTTAAATTTTTATTTTCAATACCTAAAGAAATAGCCAAAGAAGAATAGCCTATTTCATTAATTAAATCTTCAGATGGATCATTCCAAAACACTGGCATTTTTTCAATAATAAGTTTACCAAAAGCATAACAAAATTCTGAAAAGTTGATTTGCATACTTTCTCTGAGGTCTTTTTCATTAAAGTTAGTGATTTCAATTTCACGTTCAGAAGTTAAATGATTATATCGTTCAATATTTAATTCTAACAATTTTTGATTTAAGAGTTCATCTGAAAGTTTTACTTCTGAACTACTCCATTGTGCTGCGAAAACTTGATATTTTGAAAGTTTCTTACCGCCCCTATTCAAATTTTCAAACACGGATGCTAATTCATTTTCATTGCCTAAAAAAGTTATTGTTGGAATTTCAATTTTTGAAACATCTAAATAATCAGATAGTTTTTTGCGAATTTTGTCTTGTAGCTTACCTAAAGGAATAATAGTACTATCACTTATTGAATCTGAAATCAGAGGATTTTCTTGTAGCACTGAGTATAAAGAATTACTTTCAGCTATTTGATCACTTTCTACCAAGTTTTGAATTGTAGAATAAATTTCTTTTTGCATTTCTTTAAGAGTTTTTAATGGGATATTATCGATACCAAATATTTTAAGAGTGTCATTGACTTCAATTGAGAAATCAATATATTTTCCTGGATTTTCTTTAAAGTCTTTCATAGTAGTGTACCTTTGAAGACCATCGATAAGAGAATTTTTCTCTCTATCTTCGTATTTATATATTAAAATTGCTCCGAACGGATATCCTTTATGTAATGTTTCAATGAATGCTTTTTTTTCTTTCTGTGACCATACCAACCTTCTTTGAAAAGAAGGTAATTCCACAGATCCCTCCAATTCTTTAAAGAGCATTCTATCAGTTTTGTATTTCATTGCTAAACCTCCTAAGAAATGAAGATATATTTATCTTAATTATTTTAGTTTACTAGATCTACAAATTAATTACTTGAAAAAGGGAGTAACAAAATCATTACTCCCTTAAAAGTTATTATCTTTTCTCACTACGCCATCAACGCGCACACCGCATTCGAATAGGCGACCGGGTCTTCAATCGGTAGCCCTTCGATAAGGAGCGCTTGCTGATAGAGCAAATCGGTATACTGTTTCGCTTTCGCTTCATCTTCCTTATAGATGCGCTGTAACGTCTGGAAGATAGCGTGATCGGCGTTCACTTCAAGCACTTTTTCCGCTTTCATGCCGCCGCCGTTCGGCATCGTGTTCAAAATCTTCTCCATCTCGATCGAGACGTCGCCGGCGACCGTCAAGCAGACCGGATGTGACTTGAGGCGTGTCGATGCGCGCACTTCTTTAACACGGTCGCCCAGTTCTTGTTTCATGAAAGCGAACAAGTCCTTGTTGTCCTCGTTGAGCGAATTAGCCGCCTCGTCATCGAGCCCGAGGTCCCCGCTCGCGATCGACTTGAACTCTTTGTCATCATACGACTGAAGCATCTTGATGGCGAACTCGTCGATTTCTTCTGTGAAGTAGAGAATCTCGAACCCTTCCTCTTTCAAGCGTTCCGCCTGTGGGAGGAGGTCGATCCGATGAATCGATTCACCCGTCGCGTAATAGATGTACTTTTGATCGTCTTTCATGCGCTCGACGTATTCTTTGAGCGTGACGAGCTTGTTCTCGTTCGACGAGTGGAACAGGAGCAAGTCTTTCAACTCGTCCTTGGCAGCGCCGAACTGGTCGTAGACGCCGAACTTGATTTGACGGCCGAACGACTCGAAGAACGTCTCGTAATCCTCGCGCTCGTTTTGGAGCATCTTCTCGAGCATGCCTTTGATTTTCGACTTCACGTTCTTGGCGATGACGCGGAGTTGGCGGTCCTGTTGCAGCATCTCCCGGGAAATGTTGAGCGACAGGTCTTCCGAGTCGACCATCCCTTTGACGAAACCGAAATAGTCCGGGAGCAGGTCAGGCGACTTCTCCATGATCAAGACACCGTTCGAGTACAGCTCGAGCCCTTTCTCGAACTCTTTCGTGTAATAGTCGAACGGGACCGTCGATGGGATGTAGAGAATCGACTGATACCGGATCGAGCCGTCGACGTTCAAGTGAAGGTGTTTGAGCGGCTCATCGAAGCCGTAGCGTTTCTCGTGATAGAACGCCTTGTAGTCCTCCTCCGAAAGCTCGCTCTTCCGTTTGCGCCAAATCGGCACCATGCTGTTGACCGTCTCTTCTTCGACGTAATCCTCGTACTCGTCCGAGTCTTCTTTTTGACGGTGCTTCGTCACGTCGAGCTTAATCGGATAGCGGATGAAGTCCGAATGCTTCTTGATGAGCGAACGGATCTCGTACTCTTCGAGGAACGATGAGTACGTCTCGTCGTCCGTGTCAGCTTTCACGTGCAACGTGATCTCAGTCCCGATGTCGGTCTTATCTGTCGGCTCGATCGTGTAACCGTCTGTGCCTTCCGACTCCCACAAATAGCCTTGTTCACTGTCGACCGAGCGGGTGCGGACCGTCACACGGTCTGCCACCATGAACGCCGAGTAGAAGCCGACACCGAATTGGCCGATGAGGCTGTGGTCTTCTTCCATCTTCGTCGCCTGCTTCATCGCGAGCGAGCCGCTCTTGGCGATGATCCCGAGGTTCGATTCGAGCTCATCGGCCGTCATCCCGATTCCGGTGTCACGGATGGTGATTGTGCGGGCGTCTTTGTCGAGCTCGACTTTAATGAAGTAGTCGTCCTTGTTGAAGTCGATTGCCTCATCCGACAAGGCCCGGTAATACATTTTGTCGATGGCGTCACTCGCGTTCGAGATGAGCTCACGGAGGAAGATGTCCTTATGCGTATAGATTGAGTGGACCATCAACTCTAAAATTCGTTTCGATTCGGCTTGAAACTGTTTCTTTGTCATGATCGTTCTCCTTTTTATTTGTTCGATTTTGGCACTCTGATGATAAGAGTGCTAACACTATTGATTATCCTAATTTTTAGGAAGATGTCAACCCGATTCAAACAAAACGTTGACGCGGGGCTCAGATTCACCTATAGTTGAGTACATGCGATGAGCTGGTCTATGTAAGACGGCGGACATTCCTTCGGGAGCACGTTGTGGAGCGTGGTTCGACGCGGTAGACTTTTCGAGAGCACCTCTAGTGAGAGGTGCTCATTTTTTTGTATATGGGGGATTATGATGCAACTGCATACCATCCATCACGTGGCGATTATCGCCTCAAATTATGACGAGGCGAAACGGTTCTACATCGATATCCTCGGTTTCGACGTCATCCGCGAGCATCATCGTCCGGACAAGGGCGATCACAAGATCGACCTGCGGCTCGGCGCGTACGAGCTCGAGCTGTTCATCAAACCGGACAGTCCGAAACGGCCGAGCTTCCCGGAGGCGTGTGGGCTCCGTCATCTCGCCTTTAAAGTCGACGACATCGAGTCGGTCGTCGCTGAACTGAATACGCACGGTGTCACGACGGAACCGATTCGGCATGACACGTTCACGGGCGAGAAGATGACGTTCTTCTTCGACCCAGACGGTCTGCCACTCGAGCTACATGAATAAAGCCCCTTCACGCGAAGGGGCTTTTGTTATGAGCGCACATACGACAAGAGCATCTCTCGCAACACCCGTTGTTGGATCAATGGCTCGATATCGTCCTCTAAATAACTGATGTGAGACTTCAAAATGATATTGTTGCCGAACGTCCCGAACGCGTTGATGATGGTGACGACGGTCGTTTTCACATCGATGTCGCCTCGAAGCGAGCCGTCCGTCTTCCCATGCTCAATGAGCGGTTCGAGCGTCTCCATGATCTCGCGCTGTAGTCCGATGTAGTTATCGATTCCGGGAAGGGGACTTACGACGAACGAGGCATAACTCTCGAACGCCTCACGGAAGCGAGAGTGACTCGTCCGTTTCATTTGTTGGTCGAGCAAGTAGTCAATGATCGCCTCGAGTCGCGAGTACGCATCTCCCGTCCGGCTCGTCAATTCCTTGAACGCGTCGAGCGTCGGTGCCAAGTTACGGACAGCCGCGGCGACAATCAATTGATCTTTTTTCGGGAAATAGCGAAACAGTGTCGCGACCCCGATTTCGGCGGCGTCAGCGATGTCCTGCATTTGGACGCGCTCGAACCCGTCTTTTAGAAACAGGATTTCAGCCTGACTGATGATCCGATTTAACCGTTCTTCTTTGTTTTGTTGACGTTTACTCATATCATCACCTCTTTGTTCTCTTGTCATTATAACGCTTTGAAGCAGTTTCGTTGAGAATCGAATGTGCATCGACTACTATTGTGATAGTTAGACTATCATAATTTAAGACTGGAGCTGGAATCATGCGGTTAACGGGGAAAGTAGCGGTCATTACGGGGGCAGGCAGTGGTATGGGTGAGGAGACGGCCAGACTGTTCGCACGCGAAGGAGCGACCGTCGTCGCGACAGACATCAATGTTGACGCGGTGACACGTGTCGTCGAAACGATCCGGGCGAACGGAGGAGAGGCGCTCGCGCTTCAGCACGACGTCACTTCGCGCAGTGATTGGGAAAGAATTTATGATGAAGTGCAATCGGTGTGCGGGAAGCTCGATATTCTCGTCAACAATGCGGGCATCGCGCTTGCAAAACCGTTCTTGGAACAGACCGAGGACGACTGGTCACGGACGTATCGAATCAATATCGATGGCGTCATGCTCGGGACGCAGTATGCCATCCCGCTCATGGAGCAAAATGGCGGCGGTTCAATCGTCAACATCTCGTCAATCTCGGCGCTCACCGGTATGGCCGGGGCAGGTGCCTATACGGCTTCAAAAGGGGCCGTTCGCTCACTTACGAAGGCTGCGGCCGTCGATTACGGGAAGCACAATATTCGCGTCAACTCGGTCCATCCGGGCTATATCGTGACGCCGATGAGCGCGCCGCACATGGAGCACCCGGACTATAAACAGCATTTCCTGAATCAAATCGCTTTGCCGAATCTCGGTCAGGCGGGGGAAGTGGCTGCGGCTGTCTTGTTCCTTGCATCGGACGAGGCGAACCACATCACCGGAATCGAACTACCCGTCGACGGTGGTGTCACGGCCAAATAAGAAAAATCATTTGTCCAGGTCAGAGGAATCCCTCTGGCCTTTTTCATATTATTTTTCGAAAAAACCATATTAGAGATAGACAAATTGAGCGTTTCCTAAAATAATGAAATGAAGTGATTTTTTGGAGTTAATTGTTGGAACCTTCAAGCCATTATCTCGTATACATGAATTGACGGATCCGTCGGTCGTAGCTATGGACATGTAGAAATGAGGAAAACAGATGAAAGCAACATGGAAACAAGTATTATCATTCGTCACGGTGCTCATGCTCGTCTTGGCATTAATCCCACCACGAGCAAGTGCAGACGCAGGAGCAGGCATGCAAGATGCGAAGACGCTCAGCCCGGGAGTGGAGGTCGCGTTTGAGACCGGGACGGACGCAACGAATACATATTGGTTCAAGATGGAGCGGGGTGCCCCGTCATCGATGACACATATGGAAATCCAGTTCGAGTCAACAAAACTCGCAAACATCTCGGTCTATCCGAGCGCCGACATGGCAGCGAAAGATGAGACGTTCGAGCAATATCGTTCGAGCGCGACACAAGAGGAAGAACAACAGGCGGCGACGCTTCGTCTCCCGTATGCATGGGAAGGCCCGTACTACATCAAAGTGGAGTACCTTCCAATGACAGAAGACGCGGAGGAGGCCGCTGCGTCTGACATCAAGCTCGTCTACAACCCGGTCAAATTGCCGGTCAAATATGAGAACATCGAGACTGAGGCCGGCATGTGTGCCGTCGAGTCGATTCTGAATCCGACACCGGAGCGCGACTCGATGTTGAAGCTCATCCGTCGCATTCAGACGGAAGTGTTGTCGCAGTCTGAGGCCGGGAACGATTTGGCCGCCTTGTACTATCGCACGTCTCCGTACTTGATCAAAGCGATTGTGAAAGACGGAGCGAAACGTCAACAAGCGTACAATGATTTGAAGGCGCTGCAGCCACTCATGAACGCGCTCGTCGACCGCAAGGCGTACACGCTCACGAAAGCAGATGAGGCTGCCATCAAGAGCTTGCAGGCCTTCGTGACGACAAACGTCCCGACCGCGTTACAGGAAGAAGTAAACAAAGTAGCAGCCACACTCGGCACAGGTACACTTGCCGGGACACCGCTTCAAGATGTGATGGTCAAATTCGGAGTATCGATTGAAATTGATGATGCCCCGCGTTATATCGTCAAATACAAGTCGTCACCGAGCAAGTCGATCGGGAAGATGAACGCATTGTCGAACGTCTCGGCAGAACAGATCGATCTCGGTCGCCCAGGTGACCACTTCGCGGTCGTCGATGTCGAGTCGGCGAGCACGAAAACGCAGGCGACGGCCAAGACGACGCTCGAGCGTGACACGAACGTCGAGTTCATCGAGCCAGTCCAGACGTATCAAGCGTTCATGGCCGACACGAGTTACGACTACCAATGGTCACTCAACTCGAAATCGGTGTTGCAGCCGTTCCAGGAAGCTGGAATCGGACTCGATGCGTATGAGGCCCTCAAATTACCTGTCCGTTCGGTGAAAGTCGCCGTCCTCGATACGGGTGTCGATTATCGCCTCCTTGATTTCAAAGGACGGGTCGACATCGCCAACGAGAAGAACTTTGTCGACCCGAACGGGGAAGGCAGCGCGCTTGACGATCACGGACACGGGACACACGTGGCCGGCGTCATCGGTGCGATTCAAAATAACGGGACATCGATGCGCGGGATGATGCCTGCTGTTTCGATTCTCCCGGTCAAAGTGCTCGACGCGAGCGGTTCTGGGGATACGGAACAAATCGCGCTCGGAATCAAATATGCTGTCGATGCCGGTGCGAAAGTCATCAACATGAGCCTTGGCGGCAGCGAGAGCCGGACGATCGGCTACATGTTGAAGTACGCCTATGACCGCGGTGTCGTCGTCGTGGCGGCAACGGGGAATGATGGCGATTCAAGCCTGTCGTACCCAGCTTCATCGAAGTATACGATCTCGGTAGGTGCGACGAACACGTTCGGCATCGTCTCGGATTACTCGAACTATGGCTATGGGGTCGATGTCGTGGCACCGGGCACGAAAGTCGCGAGCCTCGTCCCGAACGGTAACGTCGTCTATATGGACGGAACGAGTATGGCGACGCCACACGTCTCGGCTGTCGTTGGATTACTGCTATCGACACGTCCGGCACTCAAAGTCGAAGAGATTCGTCAGTTGCTCCATCGTACGGCAGAGCCGCTTGCTTTCTCTGGCGGGGATGCGACAGGTGGAATGAGCTATGAAGACGGCCTCGATTATTTCATGGAAGACTCGGAAGAAGAACTTCCGTTCAACTATGACTACATCAGCGGCTATGGCAAGGTCAACGTGCACCATGCAGCTTCGATGCTACGTCTCTACGCCAAACCAGGCGTCGTCCGTGACAATTCGACGGTGTTTGCTGCTAGCGTGCAGAGCGGGACGACAGTGACGGTGTATAACGGCGAGAAACGTCTCGCGACCGGAACATCGAAACAAGCTCGTGTCGCATTGAATATCGGAGCTCAAAAAGCAGGCACGGTTCTCCGGGTCGTCTATAGCAACGGGAAGCTCGTCTCGAGCGAACGCCTTCTCGTTGTGAAAGGTGCCCGTGCGAAACAACCGACCGTCTCGACACCACGTGCGAACGCGAAGCAAGTATCGGGTCGCGCGGATGCGGGAATGACGGTCATCGTCCGAGACGCGAAGCGCCGCGTCATCGGAAAAGGGACGACCGGCCTCACGGGAACGTTCGTCACGAAGACACGCACCCTTAAAAAAGGGGAGCGCCTCTCGATCCACATCGAGGACGCGAAAGGTCGCGCGAGTCAGATGAAACACGTCGTCGTCAAATAAAGACACATGAAACAAGGAGTTCGCTGCGGCGAACTCCTTGTTTTGCCTTCTACTCGAGGATACCGAGGAGCTCCATGACCAATAAAACGAACAGTCCGGAGCCGAGAACGGCCGCGAAGAAGACGAGCACGGCGTACTCTTTTTGTTTCAAGATGGCCCATCATCCGGTCACGAACGCTCCGAGCCCAAGGACGAAGAATGTGGTCATGTAGCTGAGCCGTAGCATGTTCGCGGCGTTGTCGCTCCAAAGCGTCGAGTGGAAGGTCGTATCGAAGTTATCGAGCAGGAGGAACGGCACGTACATGGCGAGGAACAAGCCGATGAGGATAATCG
Organism: Exiguobacterium sp. s50; assembly: GCF_018618175.1. NCBI lineage: Bacteria > Bacillati > Bacillota > Bacilli > Caryophanales > Exiguobacterium > Exiguobacterium sp. s50. The sequence goes on along the minus strand of NZ_JACSLP010000005.1, from coordinate 239,793 downwards.
ACCACTTGCCGACCGAGGTGCGTGGGAACAAGGCGCCATTCATGACGATTCACCTCTTTTCATTACGAAATCATCTGTATAGGACTATTCCCGTTTTGGCGAAATGTCGACGGATTTCGTTGAAACGACATGATATAGTCGAAATGAGAGAGTGAGGGATGGCTATGGTCGAACAGTTCAAGATGAGACGCGTTTGGGAGGATGCGCTCGAGATGAATGTGGCATTGACGTTAAAAGCAAAATGGTGCGAGGTCACGGTGGACGAGTATGTCACCGCATCCGATATCGAAGCGCTCGTCTCTACGTTATCCGCGTTCAATGCACGAAACGGGAAGTCGCCCCAGACGTGGAGACTCGATGTTCCGCTCGTCCACGTCTCCTTGACGTTCGAACTGGCGAATGCGAGAGGGACCGTGCAAGTCAACGCCGTGGTCGAACAAATGAAAGGCGATGGCGGGGATATGCAGGCGGCCTTTTCGTTCGAGACGACGATGGGGCAGCTCGATGATCTGAGCGCTCAACTCAAACGTTTCATCCGTCGTGAGACCGACCATGTCGACTCGCTCCGACAAGAATAAAGCAGCCTGAGACGTCTCAGGCTGCTTTTCAATACCATTCTTTCGGTTCGTAATTCAATTCGCGGAACAACTGCTCGCGCTCTTTCTTCGACAGGTCGCGCCATTGTCCGGGCGGGAGCTTGCCGAGCGTGATGTTCATGACACGTACGCGCTGAAGACGGTATACCTCGTAGCCGAGCGCCTCACACATGCGACGGATTTGGCGGTTGAGTCCTTGCGTAAGCGTGATGTTGAAATCGAACTTCGACAGTTGGTGGACTTTACACGGCAACGTCTTCTGCCCGAGGATTTTCACGCCGGCTTCCATCTGTTCGACGAACTCCGGGGTGATCGGCTTATCGACCGAGACGATGTATTCTTTCTCGTGCTCACCCTCTGCGCGAAGGATCTCGTTGACGATATCACCGTCGTTCGTCATCAAGATGAGTCCTTCCGAGTCTTTATCGAGACGGCCGATATTGAAGATGCGAAGCGGGTGGTTGACGAGGTCGACCAAGTTGCCTTTAACCTTCTTCTCGGTCGTGCTCGTGATGCCGACCGGTTTATGGACGGCGATATAGACGTTGTTTCGTGCGACACGGGCGGCCGAACCGTTGACGAGCACTTCGTCTCCTTGGTTCACTTGGTCGCCGATTTTCGCTTTCTTCCCGTTGATGGTTACCCGTCCTTCTTCGATGAGGCGGTCGGCTTGGCGGCGGGACGCCTTGCCGGATTCACTGATAAATTTGTTGATACGCATAGATCCACGTCCTTTTTTGGCTTCGTCCTCTCACTATAACGCATTTTAGAGGTGCCTGAAAGCGGGAAACGACCGAGTAGAGAGGATGTGGCACGATGGAGCAGGCACGTTTGCTATTGCAAGACGCGATACGATTTCAACAAGCGCTCATGACGTCGTCGTTTCAGGCAGAGCTGATTGATGGGGCGTCCCCGGTTCTATGGTACGGGCGACCGACGGAGGAGCAATGGCTCACCATCGGGACGAACCCGTCGCGCGGCGAGTTTTTCGAACGGGACGGTACCGTCAGAAGGGAGGAGTCGCAAAAATTCTATTGGCGTGACCAATCACTCGATGCCTATCTTCAAGACGAAAGGGCGCACGAAGCGACGCTTGAACACGCCGCGGCCTATTTTGAGGCCGGACGAGCGACGACGAGTTGGTTCGGCAAGCGGGGTGGGGCGAAACTGGAAGCGTTGCTTGAGGGCATGGGACGCTCGTTCTACGACGGGTCCGCGCTCCATGTCGACTTCTTCAAATATGCGACGTGGCGTCAGATGGGCCGGTTGCGGACGGGACGACAATGGATGGAGCAACCGACGTCACTCGATTTGCTGCAACGGACGATCCGTTATGTGACTCCGTCGCGTCTGATTGTCCTTGGGCGAGACAACTGCGCGTCGTTTGAAGGATTCACTTACAGTGAACGGATCGAGGCGTATCCGAGTGCCCGGTTCGAGCTCGGTTATCATACGACGCTCGGTGTCCCGATGGTCGGACTGCATTTCAAACCGTCCGAAGTGTTCGTCGGTCTCGGGAACGGTCGAGACGTATTCGGACTCCATCACGGTTCGTACGCGAAGCGAGACCATCTGATTCGAATCGGGGCAGCCATCGAGACGAGCGCTCGTCGTTATTTTGCCTGAACGTCAAGCTTTGGCGGATGGACGCGCGTGATGCTGCCCCAAAAGTTGAACTCGTTGAAGTCGATATAACGGACGTCACGTACCCGATTATCAAGCACCTCGAGCAAGATGACGTCGGGAAAGCCGGGTTTGCGGAAGATGATGTACCCGATTCCGGTCACGGAGTGATTTTTATAGAACCCGTTCGCCATATTCAAGATGAAAGGGCGGTCGGCCGCGAGTTCGCGCTCGAACGTCGACCATTTCCATAGATAACGTGAGCTGCTGTGCCCTTTGTAGCCGTAATGGGCCCATAGTTTCGTGACGATTGTACTGATTCGAGTCGGCGGTGTGCCTTTCTCGTCTTTGAACTGATGGGCGAGCGCAATCTCACGAGCGTCTCGTTGAATCTCGATTACGTCCTCTGGGATGCGCTCATAGCCAAGGTCATGGTAATAGCGGAAAATGGCCGTCATCGAGGTGAGCGTACAATTGTTCTTGCCGCCGTTGAACGCTTTTTGAAGCAACACTGGAACCCTGCTGATGCGCTTCTCGGTTTTGATCGTCCAATGGCCATGATAGCGGTCGTTCACGTAGGCCTCAGGGTCGATGATTCCAGCGTAGCCTTTCTTCGCTACTTCGAGCTGTCCGGCGTAATGTTCGTCCATGACGCACCTCCCTTTTTCTTTATTATACAAACAACGCCCGTCCTCTGGAATGAGAGAACGGGCGTGTCGTCGTCAAAAGATGAGATGGGCGATCCCGACGATAATCGGTAACGTGATGATCGTCCGCAACAAGAAGATGAGAACGAGATCGAAGAACGAGATTGGCAATTTTGAGCCGAGCAACAATCCACCGACCTCAGACATGAAGATGAGCTGGGTGACGGACACACAGGCGATGACGAATCGCGTCAACTCACTCTCGATGCCGCTGCCGAGCACGGCTGGTAAGAACATATCGGCGAATCCGACGACCATCGTTTGGGCCGCGGCCTCTGCTTCTGGCACTTGCAACAGCATGAGAATCGGTTCGAACGGTTTGCCGAGAATCGTGAACAACGACGTGTGTTCGGCGATGACGAGCGCAATCGTTCCGACGGCCATGACGACCGGCAAAATGCCGAGCCACATGTCGAGCACGTTTTGGAACCCGTCCTTGAACGTGGCGCCGGCGCCTTTACTCGATTTTGATTTGAGCAACGCTTGACGCAGTGCCCAGACGCGCATCGGGACGTTCGCCGGCACCGGTTCTTCCGGTTTCAACTCCGTCTTCTCATACGCCGTGTCAGGCTTGCGAGACAACGGATAGATGCGCGGCATGATGAGCGCGGCGACGATGCCGGATAGGATGATAGTTCCGTAATAATGCGGGAAGTAGGCGTCGAGCTCCATGTACGACAAGATGACAATCGTGAACGTGATCGAGACGACAGAGAACGTCGAGGCGATAATCGAGGCTTCTCGTTCATTATAGAGAAGGGAACGTCGAGCAGGCAATAACTCGTTGTAATTTTCTGAAAAAAGAGAGCGTTATCAAGAGCGAACTATTCGTATTCTCCGGCTCACTTTAGTATGATGACGGCGAGTCTTACAAAATCGAGATATTCACCATATATACTTTAGGAACGGAGCGATACAGATGAGATTAAGTGTATTGGATCAAGCGCCGGTGACATCCGGACATACGTCAGAACATGCGTTACAAAGTGCGGTCGAACTGGCCCAACTGGCAGAAGAGCTCGGCTATTACCGGATGTGGATGGCCGAACACCACGGTGGCATGTCGTTCGCCAGCTCGGCCCCGGAAGTCGTCGCGGCTTACATTGCGGCGAAAACAGAACGGATTCGTCTCGGGTCAGGTGGAATCATGATGATGCACTATTCCCCGCTTAAAATGGCCGAGGTGTTCAAGACGCTCAGTGCGCTCGCGCCGGGACGCATCGATTTCGGGGTCGGCCGGGCACCGGGCGGGGACGCCAACGCCATCTACGCGATGTCACAAGGCCAAAAACCGATGATGGACGGCCTGTATGAAAAGCTCGGGACGACACTCCAACTCATCAATGATGAGACGCCAGAGGAACGGTGGTATAAAAATACGCCGGCCGCCCCGACTGGTGTGACGTTGCCTGAGGCGTGGCTCCTCGGGTCGAGTGGGAACAGCGCCATCCAAGCAGGACGGATGGGGCTCGGCTACTCGTTCGCCCAATTCTTCAATGGGGAACTGAGTGTCGCTGCGCTCGACGCGTATCGTCAGCACTTCACCCCGTCCGCTTTCATGGAGAAGCCGGACATCAGCGTCACGTATCTCGTCACGACGGCCGAGACGGAAGAAGAGGCCGAGTATTTGGCACGTCCATCCGATCTATCGCGCCTGTTCTTGATGAAAGGCCAGCTCCGCCAATTGATGAGTCCGGAGGCAGCACACGACTATCCGCTCACCGAAATCGACAAGATTCAAATCGCCAACAACCGGAAAATCCATCTCGTCGGGACACCGAAGCAGATTGCGACGCAACTGCAGGAAGAATCGGCCCATTATGGATTTGACGAGGCGATGATTTGCAGCATCCAGCATACACAAGAGAGCCGCTTGAACGTCTATCGGTTGCTCGCCAAAGAACTTCTATGACGAACACTGCACCGGTCCTAACGGGGACCGGTGCAGTTTTTGATTAGAGGAACAGTTGCATGAGTACGAACAAAGCGACAAGCCCACCGAGGGAGACGGTAACGAAGACAGCGGCCGAGCGTTCGTGATTGCGTAAGATGGTATACAGCCCCACGACGAACGCACCGAGTGCGGCGGCGATGGCCAACATCGAGACGACGGCTGCCCACGTGTTGTCGAATAACGTGTCGAAGTTGAACGGTTGAGCGGATTGGACGATGAGGGCAGACACGAGTAAGAGCAAGAACACTGCAAGCAACAAGACGACCGACCATTTCCCTGGTCGTGTCTGTGGAGTGACGTTTCGACTAAGCATGATGGTTCACCTCGCTTTTGCGACTTTTACTTATCTATACCCGGTTATGGCCGGCTCATTGAAAATATCTTTCCCTTTTTTTAAACGGTTTCGTGAACAAGACCGGCTAAAACCACTAAACTAGAAGAAACGGAGATTGCCTGGAGGTACAGTATGCAGCAGATGAAGATCGACCCGCACTATTTGTTTGATGTGTTCGTTCACTTATACCGGATGGTGTTTTTGATGGAAGTGATGCCTGAGGGATATCGTTACGCACGCGTCAGTGAACAGGGGAAACTGGCGTCCTCGCTCCCGGACGATGTGAGTGGCTTGTATTTACATGATATGTATGCGGTCGATGTCGCCAACGAGTTAATCGTGCATTATGACGAAGTCGTCGCGACGCACGCACCGGTCTATTTCATGTCACAAATGAATATCGAGACCAATACCGCCCGTTTTGCTTCCTCGGTTCTCATGCCGCTTGAAGATGAGGCGGGTAACGTGCGCTATGTATTAGGGCTGACGACCGATTTGTCGGAAGAGGCAGAAATGAAGCTATTGAGTAGCATCGAGAACATCGATTATTTGACCGGGATGCCAAACTTGATGAAAGTGAAGCTCGAACTTGAGAAACTGTTCGTGCAACAAGAGGCCGCGGAAGCGACGAGTGTCATGCGCTTGCACATCAATCGCTTTAAAATCATCTTATCTCTTCAAGGTGTGGAACAGTCCCATCGCCTGATTAAAGAGATGACGCGGCACTTATCGGACCTGTTGCCGAAAGGATCGATTATCGGACGCGTAGACGGTGAAGATTTTATCGCTGTGCTGCCCCACACCTCAATCGAGACAGCGACGATACATGGGGAACGATTGCTTGCCGCTATCGCGGCATACACGTACCAAGTGGCCGAGACCGAGTTCGCTTTATCCGGTTGTCTCGGAATCAGCGCGGGGAGCGAGGACGCCGACCGGGTCATCATGAATGCGTCAACGGCGCTCCTCGAAGCGAGACAAGCGGGCAAGCAAATTATCAAAGTGTACGAAAAGGACGATTATGTCCAACATTATATCGATGAGATGACGATTGAGATGGAACTCATCAAGGGACTGAAAGCAGATGAACTGAGCGTCGTCTATCAACCGAAAGTTGGCTGTCAGGACGGGATGGTTCATTTTGAGGCGCTCGTGCGGTGGCATAGTGCGGCGCTCGGTAACGTCTCACCGGAAACGTTTATTAAGATTGCCGAAACGTCGCTCTTGATTGAAGACATTACCGGGTTCGTTTTTGACCGCGTCTGTCGTGACATGATCGAGCAACCGGACCTGTTTGCAGGGCGACGTGTCGCGGTCAACGTATCCCCGGTGTTGTTTCGGCAAGACTATATCAAACAGTTATTACAGGTGCTCGCGACATACGGGTTGAGACCAGAACAGTTCGAGTTTGAGATCACGGAACATACGCTTATGCAAGAACCGCTCCTTGGCATTCAGACGGTCGACTATTTGAAAACGAAAGGCTTTCGCGTGTTGATTGACGACTTCGGCGTCAGCTACTCTTCCCTCAATTACTTGAAGATGTTTGAGATTGACGGCATTAAAATCGACCGCTCATTCATCAGTCAATTAGATAAAGACAACGGCCTGAAAGAATATGAAATCGTCAAATTGATTGTCTCACTCGCTAAAAAATTGAATTTAGAGGTCACGGCCGAGGGGGTCGAGACGGAAGCACAGTATCGGGTGATGGAACAGCTCGGGTGTGATGAGATTCAGGGGTATTTCTTCAGTCGTCCGCTCCCGCTGAATGAGCTCCAACAGGCACTCGATGCGCTCGTCTATCAACATGCGGCGCTACGGCAACTCGAGTTGGCCACGACTTCTCCGTCGACGGTACTTGATGAACAAGAAGCTGAGCGATTGAAGACGATTCTGCGCCTTGAGATTTTAAACACTCCGCGAGAGGAGCGCTATGATCGGATTACGCGACTTGTCGCGCGCACGCTGAACATGCCGGTCGCGCTCATCTCGATTTTGACGACAGACCAACAATGGTTCAAGTCCTGTGCGGGTCCCTTGCTTGAGAGCCCACACGTGGACCGGGAATGGACGCTGTGTGATCGAGTCGTGACTGGCCAATCGTCGGTTGTCATCGAGGATGTGCAGACGTCTGAGGCCGGGACAAACAATCCGTTGCTTGAAAACCTCGGTTTTTATGCCGGTGTTCCGCTCACGACGCGAAGCGGACATGTCATCGGCACGCTTTGTGTGACGGACGAACGAGCTCGCACGTTTGACGAGGCAGCGTTGCAGTCGCTTGAAGATTTCGCGCGTTGGGTCATGGCTGAAATCGAATTGACGGAACAGACACGGGCCCAGGCCCAACGTCAACAGACGCTCGAGTCACTTTATGAGGTGACGGCACTTCATGAACCGTTCGGCAATAAACTAAAACGGATTCAGACGGTGCTCCGCGGCTGGATCGGCTATTCCCATGCCGTCGTCTTCTCGACGGAGTCGAAACATCGCGTCTTATCCGAGGACGGGGAAGGCAAGCTCGACTGGACGAGTGATGCCCTGCAACAACTTCATGCTTTGACGACAATCGGGCACCAAAAATTAGGTCGTGCCGAACTTGTGATCGATGGAATCGAGTTTAGCTCGATGATCAGTCTGCCGTTGTCCAATGATGGCAAGACGTTCGGCTGGGTCGTGTTCTTGGCTGAACAGGGCAGCTTGAACGACGTGGTCGACACCGCGACAATCAACGAGATGACGGATACGGTTTTGCTCGTGACCCGGTGGATGGAGAACGAGATTCGGCGCGAGCGGAAGCATCAAGAAGTCATCGAACTCATCACGCAAGACAGTCTGACGAAACTGGCGAACCGTCACTCGTTCATGACCGACTTGCGACAAAAGATGAACCGGAAGCAATCGGTCGTGCTGTTGTTCATCGATTTGGATGACTTCAAACAAGTGAACGATTCCTACGGTCATCTGATTGGGGACGAAGTGCTCATCGAGACGGCACGACGCATTCGCTCGTTCAGTCAAATGCATGACGGGAAGGCGTATCGCTTCGCAGGCGACGAGTTTTTAATCGTCATCGATGCCGAGCAAGAAGGGATTGCCACAGACCGTTTTGACGAGTTGAATCGCCTCATTTCCCAGGAAATGAACGTCGGAGATGGCTTGTCCTTGCGGTTGTCGGCCAGTATCGGCGTCGCTTGCTCACAAGACCACGCTTCGCTCGATGCGATGATCCATCACTCGGATGCGGCGATGTATGTCGCCAAAAAATGCGGGGGAGATGGCTATTACGTGTACGACTCACATCAAGAAAATTGATACGGAGGCATTTAAAGTATTACAGATGAAGGAGGGGGCCAATCATGCAGTCACTTAAACAGCATTCGGACCGATTTTGGTATATGGACCCGGTCGCGGAGACCGACCGTCCCATTTTAGGGGCTGTCGTCGGCGACGCCCATACGCTCATGATTGATGCGGGGAACTCTGAGGCGCACACGAATTTATTTCTAGACGCCTTGACCGAACGGGGCATCAAACGACCGTCAATCGTCACGTTGACGCATTGGCATTGGGATCATATCTTTGGATTGTCGGCGCTAACCGACATTGTCTCCGTCGCAAGCACGGCGACAAAAGCCGGGATGGAACGGTTGCTGCCCTATGCGTGGGACGATGCTTCCTTAGCCGACCGGGTCGAAGACGGACGAGAGATTGCGTTTTGTGCGGAAGCGATCAAACTCGAATATGGTGCGGAGCGGTCGATGCGCGTCGTCTTACCGACGCTGACGTTCGATGATACGCTCACCCTCGACCTCGGCGGGGTACACGTCATTCTGAAGCACGTTGGTGGAGATCACGCTGCTGATGCGGTCGTCGCTTATGTGCCAGAGGAAAAGGTGCTGTTTTTAGGGGATGCCCTCTATGCGAACTTGTACGCGCCGTCTTGGAGGATGACCCCGGCACGGACATTGCGTCTCTTAGAACTACTCGATCAGTTTGAGGCCGAGGCGTACGTCTGGTCGCATGGCCAAGTCGTGACCCGTCCCGAATATGAGAAAGACCGAGACGTTTTACGCCATTTGGCCCGAATCACCACTAATTTCCCAGGAAATAAAGAAGCGATAACCGCTCAGTACGAGCGTTTGACAGGTCGGGCCGTCGACGAGGAAGTGCAAGAGCTGATCTCGTTCTTCGTGAACGGTTCGAGCGAGGGACGGTGATGGACATCATACGGATTCACGACGAGGCCGAAGCATTTCAACAGTTTTTGACGAGTCGATTGCGGATGTTCAATGACACCCACTCGGTGCACCATCGTGAGATCCGCAACGCGGACGTGCCGGTCGTCCAGCTGAAAGTGGAACAGGACGGGGACGTAATCGCAGGATTGTTCGGGAGCGTCTATTGGGGCTGGTTCGACTTGGACCGGCTCTGGGTCGCGTCAGAACATACGGGGACCGGCCTAGGGAGCCGTCTGCTCGAGGAAGGGGAGCGGTTTGCCCGTGACCTCGGAGCGACGCGTGTCAAGTTGACGACATTCTCGTTTCAGGCGAAGGCATTTTATGAACGCTTCGGCTATGAAGTCGCCGGTGTGCTCCGTGATTATCCGCCGGGTTCGGACTACTATATGATGACGAAACGGTTATAAAAAAGGCGACTCGCGCGAGTCGCCTTTTTCAATATACTTTATCCCCGTTAAAGATTGAGTTTTTCACCATGACGTAATCGACAGTGCGCAATGCATCGAGATTGTCCCCACCCGAGTAAGAGATGGCCGATTGGAGGTCTTGTTCCATCTCGGTCAACGTGTCTTGGAGCGCCCCTTTATGCTCGACGAACACTTTCTTGCCTTCGACGTTTTTCCGTTCCCCTTTTTGGAATTCAGAAGCCGACCCGAAGTATTCTTTGAGCAATTTTCCGTCTTGTTCGAACGCCTCACCCGGAGACTCGTCGTGTCCGGCGAACAGCGAACCGATCATGACCATCGATGCCCCGAAGCGAATCGATTTGGCGATGTCTCCATGTGTCCGGATGCCCCCATCCGCGATAATCGGCTTTGTCGCCGCCTTGGCACACCAACGGAGCGCGGCGAGTTGCCACCCGCCAGTGCCGAAGCCCGTCTTGATTTTCGTGATACAGACTTTACCTGGTCCGATGCCGACCTTCGTCGCATCCGCCCCGGCATGTTCGAGTTCTCGGACCGCTTCTGGTGTCCCGACATTCCCGGCGATCACGAACGAACCTGGAAGATGGTGTTTGATATGTTGAATCATCCGGATGACCGCATTCGAGTGGCCGTGGGCGATATCGATTGTGATGAATTCCGGCGTATGTCCGGCTTCCGCGAGCATCTCGACGAAGCGATATTCGTCCTCTTTCACACCGACACTGATCGATGCATACAAACCGCGTCCATGCATATCTTCAATGAACTGAAGTCGCGTCTCCGGGTTAAAGCGATGCATGATATAGAAATAGCCGTTCTCGGCGAGTGATAACGCCACTTTCTCATCGATGATCGTTTGCATGTTGGCTGGAACGACCGGCAGTCGGAACGTGAAGCCTCCGAGCGTCACGCTCGCATCACATTCAGATCTGCTATCAACGACACATTTTGCGGGAATTAATTGAATATCTTCATAATCAAATACTTTATCCATGTTGTCACACCCCTATTTACGAACAATTTGATTTGTTGATTGGTAAATACTTCGCCCATTCGGTAATGTAACTTAAATCGAGATATATGTCAAAGGAATATGGTGATAGAAGGTAAAAATTCTTTATGATTTTCGTTTAATTGTATTTAATGTTCGTGTTTAGATGATAATTTAAAATGTTTCACGTGAAAAAAGACCGCTTTAAGAGCGGTCTTCATACACAACGTATTGATTGCGCCCGTTGGCTTTCGCCTGATAAAGGGCCAAGTCTGCCTGTTTAAGCAACAATTTCGTCGACATGCCAGCACGGTACGGGGCCACACCGATGCTTGAAGTCGTGACGAACGAATGGTTTTCTAGTTGCCATGGGTGTTGTAGGGCGGTGATCAGTTTTTCGGCCACCCGTTTTGGTGCGTCTGCTTCTGTGTAGCGGATGAGCACTGAGAATTCGTCACCGCCGAAGCGGGCGATCACATCTTGGTTGCGCAACACGTCGGTCAAACGAGCGGAGAATTGGCGCAGCAACTCGTCACCGATGTCGTGACCGAGCGTATCATTGATTTGTTTGAACCGATCGATGTCGAGCGACAAGATGGCGAGTGCCTCGTCTTCTTCTGTGAACCGTGCTAACGTCTCTTCTAAATAGGTAAGGAAGTAGCGCCGATTCGGCAAGTCGGTCAACGTATCATGATAAGCCAAATGCTTAAGCTGCTTCTCGAGCACTTTTCGTTTCATGATTTCACGCGTGACGGTCAAATAATGAAGTAGTTGCCCGCTGTCGTCATAAATCGCTTGAATCTTCGTCTCGAGCCAAATCCAACGGCCATCTTGATGCAGATGTCGGAATTCGAGCGTGAGTGGCTCGCTCGTCGCCGTCATCATCCGAAGTTGTTGTCTAACCGGTTCGACGTCGTTCGGATGGATGAAGTCGAGCGTGTTCTTGCCATCATAGAAAGAAGGGGCATATCCGAGCACGGTTTGATGGGATGGCGAGGCGTAGCGAACTTGTCCGTCACGCTCGAGAATACAGACGAGGTCGCTCATGTTCTCCGTGATGAGACGATATTGCGTCTCGCTCTGATGAAGCGCCCGCTCCATCTCACGCTTCTCAGTCACGTCGCGCAACAAGGTCATGACGGCAGTCCTTCCTTCATAATTGATTAACAGGCTGCCGATATCCATATGCAGCTTTCGTCCAGCCGGGGTGACGAGCACGACCTCGGTGTCTTGGACCGGATCGCCTTGGCGCAACGCATGAAGGCGTGCCTTGGTCGTCTCATGATATTCCGTGGCGACGAACGTGAAAATCGATTCATTCTCGATATACCTCTCGCCAATCGTTTCTAGCGCCAAGGCGTTGGCATATAGAATCACACCGTCTTTATGGACAATAATGCCTTCAGGAATCGTTTCAATCAATTGGCGATAACGACGTTCGCTCTCCTGGGTCGCCCGTTCGGCATTCTTCTCCGGCGTATGGTCGATAATGATGGCGAACAGTCCCGTGATGTGTCCCCCGACCTCGATCGGGATGTTCAAGATGGCCAAATCAAGCCAGTCGCCCGTCTTTTGAGGTGCGGTCATGCCGTATTTATGCGGCGTTCCGGACAAGGCGAAGCGGAGGCCCTCATCGACAAGGTCCCGTTCCGACTCGGGTAGCCATGACAGAAAAGACTGCCCCAACAAGTCGGCTTCCTCGTAGCCAGTGATTTGCGTGACGGCAGGATTGACCGATTGGACACGTAATGCGTCGTCAAGAACGAAGATGCCGTGAGGTGAATAGCGTTGGAGCGATTCGTGTTGGTCTTTCAAGATAGACAGCTCGAGTTCACGACGTTTCCGGTCCGTCACTTCTCGGACAACCGAGATGACGTGCGTGCAGGCACCCGACTCATCGAAGACCGGCGTCACCTCGGATTCATAGTAATGAACCGGCAAGCGAATCTCGTGTGAGACGGACGATGTCGTATAAGACGGTTCGGCCAAGCGATAGTCCTCGAAGACGAGACTTTTTCGTTCGCGGACGGCCTGGTCATAATGGCGTGTGACGAGAGTGGCCGTCTCGGGCGGAACCATGTCCTCGACACGTTTCCCGATATCGGCATCTGTCCAGCCAATCGCCTGTCGTCCCGGTTCATTTACAAATAAGTAGCGATAAGTTGAACCGTCCACTTCCATAAAGAAGACAAAATCTGAAATTTTGTCGAACGTACGGAGCAGGACGGAGGAATAGTGTTGGATGGTCTGGTCGGCGTGCATCATGTCCCTCATTTCAATCAAAAACTTTTCGGCGCGTCATTTTCATATTACCGCAAGTTGAGACAAAATGTGTGAACATTCCAAAAAGACAGGACTGTGAAAAGTCCTGTCAGGCTGCTCGTTTCATTTCGGTCCGCTCGCGGCGGCCGTTCATCAAGTAGTAGAGGAGCACGGTGAAGCAGGCCACACCGGAAAGCAACAGATACAGCGTTGAGAAACCGGTCAACGGAATGAGCAATCCGATCAAGTAAGGGCCGAATCCAAGGCCTGCGTCGAGCGCGATAAAGAACGTCGACGTGGCCATGCCCATCCGATGGGGGTCCGCAGCCTTGACGGCGATCGCCTGCGTGCCGGACTGGATGTTGCCGAAGCCGAGTCCGATCAATGCCCCAGCGAGTAACAGCATGACGGCGTTGTTCGCTTGACTCAAGACGAGCATGCCGATGGCGAACAGGACGATAGCCGGATACATGACGACATTGGCGCCGCGTGCATCCATCAGACGACCCGTGATCGGGCGCGAGATGAGGACGGCAATCGAATAGACGAGGAAGAAGATACTCGCGGCTTCGACAAGGTCGAGCTCGCTCGCATAGAAATTAATATAGGATAGCACGCTCGAGTAGCTGAGGGCGGCGACGCCGATGATCAGCGCGATCGGTAACGCCTTCGGTTCGACAAATGCACCGAGCGAAAACCCTCGGATGACTTGCGGATTCTCAGCTTCAGGCACCTTCACGAACAAGGCGCTCCCGAGACTGATGAGACCGACGATGAGACAGGTGAGAAAGATGACCGAGAAACTCGTGTATTGGCTCATCATCAAACCGACGAACGGTCCGATGGCGGTGGCGAGCGTCGAACTCATGCTGTAATAGCCGATGCCTTCACCTTTTCGGGAGCCGGGAATGACTTGGGCGACAATCGTTCCCGTCGCCGTGCTCGACAGTCCCATCCCGAGACCGTGGACAAAGCGGGTGAACAGTAAGAAGCCGATGCCAAAGTCGAGGAAATAGAGCAAAATCGTAGCGGTGAAGAACGTGAGGCCGATTAGGAGCGTCTTGCGACGTCCAATCGAATCGATCAAGCGCCCGATAAAGAGTCGCCCGACGAGGGTCCCGATAATGAAGATGCCGGTGACAAGGCCAGCCTCGCTCGTCGAAGCCCCATATGCCGAGACGGCGTGGACACCAATCGTCACCATCAATAAGAAAAAGATGAGCGTTAAGAAGAAGTTGACGAGAGAGATGATGAGGAAGTCTTTCGTCCATAGTTTTTGTGCGGTTAAATGCATCTGCCACCCGCCTCCTGTTTCATTTGATTATAAATAGTTAATAAACATAACTAAAGCAGTATAACAAACGAAGAGGGGTTTGTCCGAACAGACGCATTCTAATCAAAAAACCGATTCGCTGAAGCGAATCGGTTACGTCAAGCATTTATTGGCGGTCCCAGAACCGGCCCTTTGCGATGCCGTCGATAAACGTATCGAAGCCATCGAGGCTATGTTGTTTGAACGTGTATACACCTGGCTGGTCCGTCTTCACGCGGCAACGGTCGAGCACTTCATCATGATGCAGATGCAACGCGAGCGGTTTGAAGTGTTTATACGTGTTCTCGATGAACTCGAGCACGTCGTCTTCGACCGAGGTCGCGGTGCTGACGAGGAAAGCCGCATCGAACAGGCTCGAGTCGACCGTGTCGTATGTCTCTTTCACTTTAAGATCGCCGAGCGTATATGATTTCTTGCCGACGAGGCTGTAATTGACCTTATGATCGGCGAGCGCTTGCACCCACGCCTTCACTTGCGCGGCATCGACGTCTCCGGCCAAGAGGACGGCGACGCTCTTCGTGTCCGGCTTCGCAATCGTATTGGCCATGCTGAGCGCCGGTGAGGCTTTGTCTGAGACGACTTCGTTGTTCTCGGCCGGGAGGTCGACCCCGAGGTTGTCAGCGACGACCGAGGCGAGGTGACGGTCGATTCGATTCAACAGGTCGACGGCATTCTCTTTGACCATGTCCGACTCACATTTACCGAGCTCGAAGCTGCAGGCATCTTGGATGTGTTGCTTTTCGACGTCGGTCATGCTGTTATAAAACATCTTCGCTTGTGAGTAGAAGTCGAGGAAGCTGTCGCTCCGGCCTCGAATCTTATGACCGTCGACTTTCTCTTGATAGTGCTCGAACCCGCCTTGGTCGGCTGGGACGGGCTCCGGCTGATTGTTGTTAAGCGCGTTTTTATGGTAGCTCGTCTGTCCTTTATGGACAGCCATCTGATGCATGCCGTCGCGCTGGTTATTGTGGAACGGACAGACCGGTTTGTTGATCGGGATTTGATGGAAGTTCGGTCCCCCGAGACGTGACAGTTGCGTATCGGTGTACGAGAACAGGCGCCCTTGCAGGAGCGGGTCGTTCGAGAAGTCGATTCCCGGAACGAGATGACCAGGGTGGAACGCGACTTGCTCGGTCTCAGCGAAGAAGTTGTCGACGTTGCGGTTAAGCATCATCTTCCCGACAAGTTTGACGGGCACATCTTCTTCCGGCCAAAGTTTCGTCGGATCGAGAATATCGAAGTCGAACTTGAACTCGTCTTCTTCGGCGATGACTTGAAGCCCGAGCTCCCATTCCGGATAATCGCCTTTATCGATCGCCTCGTACAAGTCGACGCGGTGGAAGTCAGCGTTCTTACCGAGCGCTTTCTGCGCTTCGTCCCAGACTTGTGAATGAACACCGAGTTTTGGTTTCCAATGGAACTTGACGAAGTGTGCCTTGCCTTCTTTGTTGACGAGACGGAACGTGTGCACACCGAACCCTTCCATCATGCGAAGGCTACGCGGGATGCCCCGGTCGCTCATCGCCCACATGATCATATGGGCCGTCTCATGGTTTTGTCCGACGAAGTCCCAGAACGTGTCGTGGGCGCTGCCGCCTTGAGGTACTTCCGTGTGCGGCTCCGGTTTCACGGCGTGGACGAGGTCCGGGAATTTGATGGCGTCTTGGATGAAGAAGACCGGCATGTTGTTCCCGACAAGGTCATAGTTGCCTTCGTCGGTATAGAACTTGGTCGCAAAGCCACGGACGTCGCGCACGGTGTCCCCAGACCCACGCGAACCTTGAACCGTCGAGAAACGGACGAACACCGGCGTCACTTTCGACGGGTCATTCAAGAAGTCGGCTTTCGTATACTCGGCGAGCGACTCATAAACCTGAAACTCCCCATGCGCCCCGACGCCTCGTGCGTGCACGATACGTTCAGGAATCCGTTCGTGGTCGAAGTGCGTCATCTTTTCGCGGAAATGGAAATCCTCGATCAATGTCGGTCCGCGACGTCCGGCTTTGAGCGAGAATTCATCCTCCGCCATCTTCAATCCTTGGTTCGTCGTGAGCCCGGCTTGTTGCTCGTTATCGATCATATGTTGTTTTAACTGCTCTTCTTTCTTGTTCCCCATATTCGTGCCTCCCCTTTAAGTATACGTCCACGCCGTAAGCCACATTTTGGCCTACTTTACGAATGTTCCCTAACACTTCAAGAAAAAACCCCCATTTTTGAAATGGAGGTTAGCGTAACATCGATAAGGTTTTCGTCTTGCCGTCCGACAGTTTGTAGCGCACGACATAGTGGCGTGACGTCGTCTGGACCGTGGCGGACGTGATTTTGGTTGTCTTCTCGCCGATATGAATCAGCGTCAAATACTCGACTTGCTTGCCACGCTTTGTCGTCACGACTTGATTGCGGCGTTGCCAGTCGTAGTCCCGATACGACACATAACTCGCACCGACGGCGACTTTCGGCGTCGTGCCGACCTCGAGTTGTAACAGATGGATCGAGCGGTTCTCGTTGTCTTTATACATGGCATGACGGCTGCCGCTCGAGACGCGATTCAAACCGGTCCCGAGATGGAATCGCTGGACGAACGAGGTCGTGGTCGGGCTGGTGATGTCGTCATAGACGAGCACGGTCCCATCACGGTCGTAGGCGAGACGACGGGTGTGCGTCATCCCGTTACCAAGTAGCCCGCTCGTTCCCGCGGCCGTCCATTGCGTCGATGCAGCACCGACCGATGTGATTTGGCTTCGCCGCAAGTTGCTCGGCGTCAAGTTGAAACTCTTACCCGCCACATGGACGGTGTTGTGGGCCGCAGCCTGCATGACGACGCTGCGCTCGGGACGGTTCGTATAGGCGTAGCGTCCGCTCTCGACGAGGAAGTCACGCCCATAGCCGTACAGATCGATCGACAAATCGTCGGCGTGCTTATGGATATTGCTATGATAGCCTGCCGTCATCATTACTTGGACCGCGTCCCGGAACGGACCAGAAGCCCCGCCCCAATGTTGACGGAAGAAGGCGTACTGGTTTGATAGCTTACCGACCCGTGTCGACGGTTGGGTTCCCGATTTCCCTTGTGTCATCGCGTAATTCAAGTGTGGATAGCGATTGATATACGGAATCGCGTCCGTGCGGTGCGTGATGGACGGGGTGTCGCCAAACATCGGCAGTGTCCCGTTCGGTTTCAACATATACGTCAGCGCGCTCGGCATATCTTTGACGTCACGCATCCGGCTCGATAGGGCGAAGCGGTTGGCTGCCGCCCAGTCGTTGAAACGGGCGAGCGTGTCGTACAGATAGATTTGATAGAACGGCGAGTGCTCGAGATGGACGCCGTCCGTGCTCAAGCTGTGGTTCAACTGCTGGGTGAGCCGGTTCGTCGCGAGAGAGCGCCAGGCCGAGGAACGATAAAAGCTCCGATGTGTCTCCGCGACGGCGGTTAAGGCCATATCTTGGAACATGCCGTGATTGTTGTTCGGTTTATAAAAGCTTGGCGTCGCCAGCAGTGTCGCGTGTTCATACAGTGTCTTGGCGAACAGCTGCGAGAACGCCGGATCGGTGTTCACTGCGGACGAGCGGAATTCATTCCAGAAATTGAGCAAATGGAACGTCCGGATGGCGGTGCCATGGTCGTGATACGGCCAGCGGTAGCGTGTATAGTTCGCGGCCGGGTATTGCTTGGTCCAACTCGTGACGATTCGCTTCCCGTAGCGGAGATAATCGTCTCGTCCGGTGGCGGCATACGCTTGCGTCAACTGGTTCAACGTCGTGAAATAATGGATTTGAAACTTGAATGACGTCGAATCGACCGCAGGGACGCTGACATCAAAACGGTATGTATCGATGTTCGGGACACGCAACTGATAGGGCGGGGACGGGATATACCAGTTCCCCTTCATGGCTGCGTCGGCCCGGGCGATGGCCGTTTTGGCGGTCAACTCATCGTAATAGTAAGGCGTCTGTCCCCGGGTGAGCGAGCGCATATACTCGTGAGTCAGCCGTGAGTAGGTCGAACCGGAAAACGTCGTCAGCGACAAGTTCGTCGCCACTAGTGTGACGGCTTGCTTTTTTACGTAGTAGATGGTTCTTCCGTCTTGAATCTTATAATAGTGACCGGACGTACTGAGCGCCTTGAACCGCTTTGCCGCGCGCAACGTTCCTTTCGGCTTGAGCGTCTTTCCGACAAATTGATAAAGCGTCGTGCCGGTAGGCGCACTCACCTCATAAGGTGAAATTGATGCGGCGTCGACCTGTCGCGGCGTCAAAGTGGCACCGATCATAACCAGAAGTAGGCATAAAAGCATCCATCGTTTCATAACGTCTTCCTTTCTCCGACCGTTCAACGGTTACATGTATACAATTAGTATACAATTATATATTTAGCCAAAGAAAGGAAAATTCGAACTATCTTTTTGGATGAATCAGGTTATAACGCGGCCCAGACACTCTGCTTCAAGACGATACGTTGGACCGTTTCGGGATTGAGATCATATTTCGTTGAAACGGTTCGGGTCACTTTCGCTTTCAAGTCAGGGTCGTCCGATTGCTCGGCCTCGTAGACGCGATTCCAGACTTGCCAGACGCGCGCTTCCTCGTCTGACAGTTGCGCATCCCATTCCTTCTCTTTCAATTGCCAGCCGAATGTCATCTCCTCATAGGCTCCGGGCTGCACCGTATCCGCTAAACTCCAATCGCCCTCGGGAGCAAACACGGCTTCGCCGAGTGGAGATTCGGTACCGATATAAGCTTCGTGATCATAGAAGCGGAGAAGGGCAGCTTGGAACGTATCGCGCGCCGTCACCTCGTCCATGACATCTTGACTGATGGATTGGAGCGTCTCGACGTCAGGTTGTCCGTGGACAATGATGTCATACGTATAGCGGACGGCCTCATCTTCTTTCACGGCCTGTCTCGTTTCAATCGTGTAACGTCCTGCGTCGTCAGTCGCATCTGCTTGCGTGACGGTTTCATCAGTCGTTTTTTCGGTCGACTCATGCGGCCAGACGTAGGCGGTCAAGGCGATGGCGGGGATGAAGAGAAGGCCGCGCCTCAGACGATATACCCATTTTGGTTTTTGTTTTGTTGTCATTTCACTCACTCCAATGCATATGTATGAAAAAATCCCCTGATGTCAGGGGATTAACGTGTCCGATCTAGCCGTACGATCCGAGCATCTGGATGATCGATACCGCGTACCAACGCACTCAAGATTTTAGAACCTAACATGCTGTAGACCGTGCCATTGCCCCCGTACCCGAGCAAATAGTAGAGGTTGGGACGATCCGGATGTTCCCCGATGAAGGGTAGTTGGTCGATTGACTCACCGAACAGGGCCACCCAGGCGTATTCAACTGTCAACTTGTACATCGGGAACAAAGCCTCGACTTCTTGGCGCAACCGCTCGGCCCGCTTTTGAATGAGCGCCTCGCTATGCGGGGTCTCTGCCTTTTCTTCATCGAGTCCGCCGGCGATAATGCGACCGTCCACGGTCGTCCGTAAATAGAGGTACGGTCGTTTCGTCTCCCAGATGAGCGCCTGACCTTCCCAGTCAGCGAAATCAGGGACAGGATTCGTCGCAATCGCATAGGAGCGGTTGAGTTCGATCCGATGGGTGTCGAGGAGCGGGGCCGGGCGATAGCCGGTCGCAAAGATGACGTGGCCCGCTTTGAACGTCCCTGATGGCGTCAAAACGAGCCAGTCGTCGCCGTCGGCGACGACTTCTGTGACGTCCGTCTCTTCGAAGATCGGCACGTTTTGGGTCGACAAGTAGCGGACGACCTGACGGCTGAGCGTGAGCGGATTGACCTCGGCATCGCCGTTCGTGATCAAGCCGGCCGGTTTATCGAACGGATAGCGTTCCTGTAACGCCTCCCGGTCGAGCCATTCGGCCGCGAGTCCGTGTTTCGTCAGCATCTCATACTCCTGTTTCAATTTGGAGACATCTGCCTCGCTGCTGGCGAAACAGAGACTGTCACGCCGGATATAGACGTCCTTGGCGTCAACCGTCCCGGCGACCTCGTCGAGCGCATCGACCGCCTCGGCACACAGTTGATAGAAGCGGACCGCGTCCGCTTCACCGATTTGTTCGGCCAGTTCGTGCAACATGATGTCGTTCGAGTATTGAATGAGCCCTGTGTTCGCTGCCGTACTCCCGGCTCCGACTTTCCCTTGGTCGATGACGGCGAAATCGACACCGTCCTTGTAAAGCGTATAGGCTGTCAGCGTTCCCGACATGCCCGCTCCGATGACGAGTACGTCGTAGCGCTCTTTCTTGATTGGTTTTTGTAAGACGATCTGTTCCGATTCTGTGGTCGGCCAATATAAGTTCCCGTTGTGCATCTCCATGACGTCATCCTCCGATAATCAGCATCTTCTACTTAATCCCCGAATTTCACGAATGAAAACGCAAAAGGCCGCAGACAATCTGTCTGCGGCTTGCGTATTCGATTCGATCGTTATTTTTTGATGACGACCGTGTTCGCGGATGCGCCTTTCGTGTAGCTGATCCGTTTCACATTCTCTGCCCCGCGGATTTCCGCAAGGTTCGTTCCATCGACAATTACTTCTTTGACAGTTGCGCCGTCGAAGTCGATGATGGCACCGGCTTCTTTCGGTTTCACTTGAACGACGATGTTTTTAAGCGGGTCACCTGTCAATTCCGTGTAGGCGCCGCGTACGAAGATGCCGTTCTTGAAGTTCGTGCCTTTGCCGATCGTCACGCCGATGAAGTCATCTTGGAGGACGAGGCGTGCAGCCTTGTTGTTCTCGACTGTGTAACGCGTCAATTCCACTTCTGGCTCCGGAGTGAGATCGATTTGTGCGAGAACCGGGTCGTGGTCACTGGCGCGGCCCGACATCTCCGTGAAGTCAGCGTTGACGTGAATCATATCGATTTCGGTCGTCGCCGCTAAATGGTTCGACACGAGGATATGGTCGAGCACTTGCGAGTTCCCTTGATAGACGTACGAGTAACGGTCGACGGCCGGGACTTTCTCGACCATGTTCGTCATCAAGTCGCCTTTGAAGATTTGCATCGCATCCGAGAACTCGAAGTCGTTGAAGTCACCGAGGGCGACGACGTTCGCTTCTGGATTGTCCGTCTTCACGTCAGCGACGAAATCATGGACGATTTGAGCGATTTGTTTCCGTTGGACTTCACTACCGAGCACGACCGGCTGTTTTGAGCCGAAGACGCCCGTGTCGCCACCTTTCGAGTTCCAGTGGTTGGCGATGACGACGACGTTCTCGCCTTGGAAGTCGAACTGGGCCGCGAGCGGTTTACGTGAGCTGTTGAACGCCGGGTTGAGCGGGTCGATGCGGCCCGGGTTGTGCGTCAACTTGCCGTTTTCATAACCGACAGCTGTCGTTGCGTCACCGGCAGGGATGCCTTCTGTGAGCGAGACACGTTCCGGGTCATACAAGAAGCCGACACGGATGTTGGCATTTGGTGCGCCGCCGTCTTTATTGTACTCAGGATCGATGTTGACGTACTTGTACGATTTGCCGCCAATCGAGACGATATTGTCGATCAAGCGTTGGTAGCTTTGGTCGGCCGCAGAATTGCCTGTGCCTTCCCCGTTGTTATCTTGGACTTCGGTCACACCGATGATGTCCGGGCTGTTCAACTCCTCGACGAACGCTTTCGCGAGTTTGAGGGCTTTCTCGTCCGACGTCTCTTTGACGTTGTTCGAGAAGTTCTCGAGGTTGTAAGAGGCGATCGTCAATTTGTCCTCTTCAGCTTCGATGAACGTCGTCTCACGCTTGGCGTCACCTTTGATGAAGGCAGCCTTCATCTCATCAAGACCTGCTTGAATCTTATAGTTGCCGTACGAGTATCCAACGACACCGACGATCGGGCCATTGAAGCGGTCACCGGTCGCGACATCGAAATCACGAGCGTCGGCATTCGGTTCGAGACGGAATTGAATCCGTTCCGGGTTGGCATCATCTTTTTTCAACAGAATACCACCGTTGAACGTCTCGGTCGGTGTTGCTTCGAACACGGTCACGAGGTCGCCGTTCTGTTGCGGTGATACCGATTTGAGGTTGCCCGTCTCGACGCGCATCCCTTCAAGGCTCTCCCAGAAGTCGATGGCATCTTTTTCCGGATTGAAGACGGCGAGGGCATCGCTGTCGATGAACTCGGTCGGCAAGTTCGACGCGTCGATTTTCACCGGCGTCGGGAGTGTGACACCGCTCTTGACGACGTTGACACTTCCGTTGCGTGTATCGATTTGCGTCATCTTCATATCCGTCTGTTGACGGTCGCTGTAGCCTTCGATGGCGTACTCGCTGACGAGACCTTTCACGTTGACAAGGTCACCGACTTGGATGCCCGCGATCGAACGGCCACCATACAAGATGATCCCTTCTGACGTGCGTGCATCTTGGTCGGCTTCCATGTCAGGCGTTTGGATATAGTAATACGTCGTACCCATCGAGACGAACGAGTACGTGACGACGCCTTCGACGCCTTCAACAGTCTGTCCGTTCATCGGTGACGTGTGGCTTGCGCCTTGGATGTCATGGATGCGGATTTTGTCCGTGATTTTATAGTCGAACGTCGTCACGGCGCTGAACGCATCACCCGATTTGACGGCAACTTTGAGCGTTTTCGTCTCCTCGATGCGGACTGGTGACGTATAAAGGGTACCGTTCACTTTCGGGTCCGACCCGTCGAGCGTGTAATAGATGTCAGCGCCCGCTGTCGTCGTCGAAAGTGTCACGTCTTGTGGACCGACGAACGTGCCCGCACCTGGCTTCGCTGTCGCCGGACGGAGTACCGATGCGTCGATGACTGTGTCAGATACGTCGCGCGGAATGATTTGATACGTATTATCGAACTGTTGCACGATACCCGTGATCGACGAGTAGTTGACGTCCGTCTGTAAATCGAGAATGCCACGCTCATCACGCACGACGAACTCTTTCGTTCCATCCGTCGCCGTCAAGTTTTGCCCGCTACCTGAGAGGGTGACGTTATTGACGGTGACGAGTTCAGACTCGACGTCCTCATTGATTTGTTCGCCAGTGAGGACTTGCGCAGCTGGGACGCTCGCCGCTTGTTTTGACACGACGACGGCGCTGTTCAATTGAAGCAATTCACGATACGAACCGATGGCACCCGTGACGACGACTTCATCACCGACGTTGACGGCAAGTGACGTCGGACGGACCGAGAGTCCGCCTGTCGCATCTTGAATCGAAATCGTGTTGGCCAGTTTCGCCGTGACGACTCCTTTAATCGTGACCGTTTCACCTTCGGCTTTCGTACGGGCGTCACTGATTGAAATCGGAGTGACCGGCGCCGGTGGTTCTACCGTACCGCCATCGCCGTAGTCGACGCCTTGGAACGTGTGTGATCCGAGGTTCGTGAACGTATCGATTGGTTGTGTGTTCCATTCAGTGGCCGGGTCGAACGCATCCGCGCCGTTCGCATCCCCTGTCGTGACCGTATCTTTCCGAACCAACGACTGGTCAGCCGTGGCGACCGTCGTTCCCCATTTCGTACCCGGATCGAATCCGACTTGACCGAAGACGTCGAGCACCGTGTCCCCTTTTTTCAAGACGAGCGTGTCGTCGCCGTTAAAGTTCGTCACACCGCTTGTCGTGTTCGACTTCGCTTTCAAGGCATCACTCGCGCTGGCGTTGACGATGACATACGTGCCACCTGGCTCGAGCGTACCTGTCAAGTTGAGGGTCGTGCCTGGAGCCGTACCGCCGTTTGAATACAGTTCAAGTTTATAGGCCGAGAGGTCGATGGCCGCATTCGTTCCATTGAACAGTTCAATCGCTTTATTGTTGCTCGAGCCTTCAACGTATTCCGAGATGAACAGGTCTGAAGCGTTCAGCGTCTCTGCGTGTACGTTTGCCGCGATTGGCGTCATGCTGCTGACGATGAGTCCGGCTGATAAGGCGAGTCCGGTCATTTGTTTGAATGAACGTGCTTGTGGTTTCCCCATGTGTTAGTCTCCCTTTGATTATGTAGATAGCCGATACGATGTCCCAGTTCGTGTGGTCACTTGCTTGAGCGGATGCCCTCTTTAGGCCAAAACGAAATGATAGCGCTTACATTACTCGACTTGACGTAAGGAAGTTGCGTTCGTACTCCCTCCATCGATTGACGGATTTCACTATCATTTACCAACTTTTCAACTACATGTTAAACATAACCAAGCAGACGTCAGAACTCAATCCACTTATTGCGAAGTTCATATTACAGTTTGATTACAGACTTGAAGAGAACTGAGCAAGTAGGCAATCGGGTTGACGGGACGCCCCCCAACTCTTACAATTCATTAATACAATTAAGTGTATCGGTTAACTGTGGATTAAATGGGGAGGAAACGAATGACGACAATTACTTATCCGGTCATCCCGGGAGCGGGCGCGTTTTATTATGAAGGAAATGATATCGGCATCTTGTTATGCCATGGCTTTAACGGGACGCCTCAAAGTGTGCGTGACGTCGGAATCGCCTTGATGGAGAAAGGATTCACCGTCTTCGCACCGCGGCTCAAAGGACATGGGACGGATCCGGAAGAGTTTCGGCAATCGACACGCCGCTGCTGGTATGAGTCGATGGAAGCCGGTATCCGTCTCTTGCGTGAGCGATGTCGACACGTCATCGTTGTCGGGCAGTCAATGGGCGGGACGCTGGCGATGAAGGCCGCTTTGGCCGGACAGGCCGATGCGATCGTCACCATCAATGCGGCGTTGTCCGTGCCAGGCTATGCCTGTCACGCCACGGACGATGTCTGTCGTTTCATTGATGAAGACGAACCGGATATCTGTGCACCAGGCGTGTACGAGATTGTCTACGACAAAGTGCCGACGTCAGCCATTCGAGAATTACTCGCGCTCATCGAGGAAGTGCGACCGATGGCGGCCGAGGTGACCGTACCGACGTGCGTCATCCATTCGGCCATCGATAATGTCGTGCCGCCCGAGGACTCGATGTGGTTGTACGAGACTGTTCAAGCTCCAAAGCAACGAGAGGTGCTCGAACAGTCGTACCATGTGGCGACGATGGACCATGACCGGGAGCGGTTAGCGGACGTCATCGGCGCATTCTGTGAACAAGTTGCGACAGCCCCGAAAATGTAGTCTCCGGACTACATTTTTTATATCTCATTATTTGCAAACGCTTGCACAAGTGCTATTCTAGGATTAGATTCATCCTAAAACAGGTATTGCTGTTCAAGTATATAAAATATAAATGATGAGATGTAGGAGGCAAGCGGCGTATGGAGTCAATGGTCAGCAGAGAACAAGTGGCGAAAAAAACGGTTACCCGCACGTGGTGGAAAGAAGCAATCGCGTATCAGATTTACCCGCGTAGCTTTAAAGATTCGAACGGAGACGGGATTGGGGATCTCCGCGGTATCATTGACAAGCTGGATTACTTAGAAGACCTGGGGATCGATGTGATTTGGATTTGTCCGATGTATAAGTCCCCGAACGATGATAACGGATATGATATCTCGGACTATCAAGACATCATGCAAGAGTTTGGGACGATGGAAGACTTTGACGCCTTGCTCAAGGCCGTCCATGCCCGTGGAATGAAATTACTGTTAGACCTTGTCGTCAACCATACCTCTGACGAGCATCCATGGTTCGTCGAATCAAAAAGTTCGAGACACGACCCGAAGCGGGACTGGTACATCTGGCGTGACGGAACGGATGAGGCACCTCCGAACAACTGGGCGAGTATCTTTGGGGGCTCGGCGTGGGAATACGATGAGACGACCAAGCAATACTATTTGCACGTCTTCTCTAAAAAACAGCCAGATTTGAACTGGGAAAACAAAGACGTACGTGATGCCGTCTACGATATGATCAACTGGTGGCTCGACAAAGGAATCGATGGTTTCCGAGTCGACGCGATCAGCCACATCAAGAAGATGCCAACTGAGACGATGTTGCCGTCTCCAGACGGCAAATCGTACGTCACGGCGTTCTCGATGTATTCGAATATCGACGGCATCCACGATTATCTTCAAGAGATGAAACAAGCGACGTTCGCCAATTACGACATCATGACGGTCGGCGAAACGAACGGGATTGAACCGCAAGCGGCCGACTTATGGATGGGGCCGGACAACGGGGCGATGAACATGGCATTCCACTTTGACCATGTCGACATCATGCGCAAGTCACGCCTGGCACCGCTCGATGTCGTCGAATTGAAACGAATCTTTGACAAGTGGCAACAAGGCCTGCTCGAGACGGGATGGAACGCTCTCTATATCGAGAATCACGACATGGTGCGCGCCGTCTCGCTCGTCGGGGATGAGAACCATTACTGGCGCGAAAGCGCGACCGCCCTCGGCATGATGTATTTCTTCATGCACGGGACACCGTTCATCTATCAAGGACAGGAAATTGGCATGAAGAACGTGCCGTTGCCATCGATTCATGACTATGACGACGTGGCGACGAAAAATGAATACTTCGAACGGATCGCCAACGGAATGAGTGAAAACGATTCGATGCAACAAGTGTGGGGGACGTCACGCGATAACGTCCGCACCCCGATTCAATGGGATGCGTCACCGCACGCTGGTTTCTCGACGGCGACGCCATGGATGCCGATCCATGAGGAGTATGAGACGCTCAACGTCGACGCTCAATCGAAGGATGCCCATTCGATTCTGTCGTTCTATAAGGCGATGATCCGTCTCCGTCGGACGGAAGACACGTTCACATACGGCAGTTACCGCGATTTGTTGCCAGAACATCTGCAAGTTTTCGCCTATGAGCGCACGTTCGAACAACAGACGTTTTATGTCATCGTCAACTTGACGGCGAACCCTGCCGAGACGACGCTGCCTGGTCTCGACAAGGCGACGCTCGTATTGACGAACGAGATGGACCCTGAGACGATCGAGACGGACACGTTTATGCTGCGGCCGTTCGAAGCAAGACTATATCGTTGCTCATAAAACCGAAAGCATTTTTCTGCTTATGACAGAAGAATGCTTTTTTGTCATTAATGGAAAGTATTAGGTAGTGATATGTTTGAAAATAAAAGAGAATAAAAATTAAAAATGTCATTAAAAGGAAAAATATTTACTTTAAAAGTCACTGAATGAATGTGAAAAAAATATGAAAAATTCACGTTTCTTCTTAATAGATTCAGTTGAATCTAAAAAAGGCAAGTATCGAGACGTGAAAGTCTCTATAAATTGCTTTATACTTAGAATTAACAAAGAATCGTCCTGGCAATAAAAATATTTTACTCGGTTTCGTTTGTTGATAAAACGAAGGGAATCAGACACTAAAAAGCTACCTACTCCTACAAAAGGAATCAACAATCATAATTGTAAATATTTTACTTTTTAGGGGCGGTTAAGAAGCAAAGGAGGGAACACATTGTCTGTATTGCACTGGGTGATCTTATCCCCATTTCTATTCGGGCTCATCATACCGTTGTTGTTTAAGTATGTACCAAAAATCCATGTGGGTTGGTTTGTCTGGCTGTTGCCGACGGCACTCTTCATTTACTTCATGAATCGATTACCGGCAATCTCATCTGGAGAAGTCGTCAGTGAGAGCGTCAGCTGGATTCCTGAGTTAGGGATTGAATTTACAGCGTATTTAGACGGTTTGAGCATGTTGTTCGTGTTGTTGATTACGGGAATCGGATCGCTCGTCGTCCTGTACTCCATTTTCTACTTGTCGAAACAAGAGCGACTCGGTAACTTCTACCTCTATTTGATGCTCTTCATGGGAGCGATGCTCGGTGTCGTCTTATCGGATAACTTGATCGTCCTTTATGTGTTTTGGGAAGTGACGAGCATCGCATCGGCGCTATTGATCAGTTACTGGTTCCACAAGGACAAGTCGACGAAAGGTGCTCAAAAGTCGATGTTGATCACCGTAGCGGGCGGATTGGCCATGCTCGGAGGATTCATTTTACTGTTCCAAATGACAGGTACGTTCAGCATCCGTGAAATTATCGCGAACGTCGATGCCGTTCAAGCAAGTCCGCTCTTCATTCCAGCGATGCTCTTAATCTTGCTCGGCGCATTCACGAAGTCGGCGCAGTTCCCGTTCCACATCTGGTTGCCGGACGCGATGGAGGCACCAACGCCGGTCAGCGCCTATCTTCACTCGGCAACGATGGTCAAAGCAGGAATCTATCTCGTCGCCCGGATGACGCCAGTGTTCGGCGGTTCGAACGTCTGGTTTTGGACGCTCTCGCTCGTCGGACTCTTTACACTGTTATGGGGCTCGATCTCAGCTGTCCGTCAAAAGGATTTAAAAGGGATTCTCGCCTTCTCGACGGTCAGCCAACTCGGGCTCATCATGTCGCTCCTCGGCGTCGGCTCGGCTGCGCTCACGGACGGGGCAGACGACCCGATGTATACACAAGCGATTCTCGTCGCAGTCTTCCACTTGTTCAACCACGCGACGTTTAAAGGGGCGCTGTTCATGGCGGTCGGTATTATCGACCACGAGACCGGGACACGCGACATTCGAAAGCTCGGTGGATTGATGACAGTGATGCCGATCACCTTCACAGTCTCGCTCATCGGTCTCGCTTCGATGGCAGGACTTCCACCGTTCAACGGTTTCTTGAGTAAAGAAAAGTTCTTCACGGCGATGCTCAGCGTTCGTGACTTCGAGGCGTTTGATGTCGGTTCGTTTGGGATAATGTTCCCGATCATCGCCTGGATCGCGAGTATCTTCACGTTCCTCTACAGTTTGATTATGTTCTTCCGCACGTTCCGTGGGAAGTTTGAACCGAGTAACTATGAGCGGACCGTGCACGAGGCACCACTCGGGATGTTGATTAGTCCAATCATTCTCGTCGTCCTCGTGATCGTCTTCGGTTTGTTCCCGAACTTGTTGTCGTACTCGATCATTGAGCCGGCTAAACAAGCCATCTTACCGACTTACTTGCCGGAAGGGGAACAGTTCGTCGTCAACATTAAACTATGGCATGGCATTAACACAGAGCTTTTGATGACGCTTGGTGTCGTCTTGGTTGCTTCTCTGTTGTTCTATGTGATGGGGCGTTGGACGAAACTCGCGATCTATAACCGCGAGCGTGACCCGCTCAACTGGCTCTACGACAATGCGCTTACAGGACTCACATCCGGCTCGCAGTGGATCACGCGTCTCCAAATGACAGGGCGGTTGCGGGATTACTTCGCCTATATCTTCACGTTCATGTTGCTTCTCGTCGGGTATACGTTCTGGCGCTTCGACGCATTCGCCATCGATACGTCGAACACGAGCGTGATTGAGCCGTTCATGTGGATTTTGATTCCACTGCTCATGGCGGCAGTGATTAGCATCCCGTTCTTGAATCATCGAATCACCGCGGTCATCGTCGTCGGGGTCGTCGGTTTCTTGCTAGCACTTTTGCTCATCGTGTTCCGGGCGCCAGACCTCGCGCTCACAAAGTTGCTCGTTGAGACGGTCACCCTCGTCATCTTCATGCTCGCGTTCTATCACTTGCCAGAGTTGCGCAAAGAAAAGTTCACACCGCGCTTGAACATTAGTAACATGCTCATCTCGGTGAGTGTCGGTGTCATGATGACGCTCGTCGCTTTCAGTTCGATGGCGCTTGGTAATTCGTCAGGGTACGTTTCGATTTCTGAGTATTTCCTAGAAAATGCAAAAGAGCTCGCTGGAGGCTATAACGTCGTCAACGTCATTCTCGTCGACTTCCGAGGTCTCGATACACTACTTGAGGTACTCGTACTCGCCGTGGCCGCGCTTGGAGTCGTCACATTGATTAAACTGCGCTTGAAAGGAGGAGAAGATGTATGAATAAGCAAGTGAAACCGAATAACTTGATGCTTCGCAACGTTACTCGAGTGGTCACATTCATCTTGTTTACGTTCTCGATTTACTTGTTCTTCGCCGGGCATAATAATCCCGGTGGAGGCTTTATTGGTGGATTGATGACGGCAAGCGCACTTCTCCTTCTCTATTTAGGATTTAGCATGAGACGGATTAAAAAGGCTGTGCCTTTTGATTTCACGACGATCATTGCTGTCGGTTTGCTAGTCGCGCTAGCGACGAGTGTGTCGAGCATGTTTTTCGGCCATCCGTTTTTGAGCCAGTTTTATGAGTACGTGCAGTTGCCTGTACTCGGGGAGACGGGGGTAGCGACTTCGCTACCGTTTGATTTAGGTATTTATTTAGTCGTCGTTGGTATGGCATTAACGATTATTTTAGCGATTGCGGAGGATGATGCGTAATGGAGATACTCATGTCAATTACGGTTGGTGTCCTCTTTATGATCGGCACTTACCTGTTACTGTCGAAAAGTTTATTACGAATTGTACTCGCCCTCATCATATTGTCGCATGGCGCACACTTCTTGCTTCTGACGATGGGCGGGCTACAAACGGGCGGTCCACCGCTCTTGAATTTGAACGTGGAGACGTTCACCGATCCTTTGCCACAAGCGTTGGTGCTAACGGCAATCGTGATTAGTTTTGGAATGACGTCCTTTTTACTTGTCCTGTCTTATCGGACATACAAAGTGTTTCGGACAGACGACTTAGATCAGTTAAGGGGGTCGCCTGATGAGTAATCTACTCGTACTTCCATTTCTTATCCCGTTTGTGATGGGAGCGGTCATGATTCTGTTTTCTAAGAACATCGGTCTACAGCGCGTTTTGAGTGGACTGACCGCCCTGTCCATGCTCGGCGTCGCCATCTACTTGGTTCGCGTCGTCATGACAGAAGGGATTGTCGTGTTAGAAGTTGGTGATTGGTCCGCACCGTTTGGAATCGTCCTTGTCGCTGATTTGTTTGCGGTGACGATGGTGCTCATGTCGGCTATCGTCGGTCTCCTCTGTCTCTTGTTCGCGTTTCGGACAATCGCGCCGGAACGTGAGAAATTCTTCTTCTACCCGTTTTACTTTTTCCTATTAACGGGTGTGAACGGAGCGTTCTTGACGGGAGACATCTTCAACTTGTTTGTCTTCTTCGAAGTCATGCTGATCTCGTCTTACGTCTTGATTGTGATGGGCGGGACGAAGTACCAGTTACGTGAATCTCTCAAATACGTCGTCATGAATATCTTCGCGTCCATCTTGTTCGTCGCGACAATGGCCTTCACCTATGCCGTGACGGGTACGCTGAATATGGCGCAACTCGCTGAGCGCGTGGCTGAGCTCGAACAAGTCGGGGTGTTGAATGTGATTGCGATGTTTTACTTCATCGTCTTCGGGATGAAAGGCGCGCTCTTCCCCCTCTACTTCTGGTTACCGCGTTCATACTTCGGGCCACCCGCAGCGGTCGCCGCATTGTTCGGCGGACTGTTGACGAAGGTTGGGATTTACGCGATTATCCGGACGTTCACGCTCATCTTCCCGCACAATCAAGAGTTCACCCAACCAATCCTCATCTGGGTCGGGGCCATCACGATTGTCATCGGCGGTCTCGGAGCGGTCTCGAACTTCGACTTCAAGCGGATCTTGTCGTACCATATCGTATCGCAGGTCGGTTATATGGTCATCGGTCTCGGGCTATACACGAGCCTTGCGATTGCTGCGGCGATTTACTATATCGTCCACAATATCATCGTGAAGACGGCACTTTTCCTGTACGCAGGGACGGCGCAGCGGATTACGGGTACGACCGATTTGAAGCAAATGGGTGGATTGTTGAAGACGCACCCGCTCCTCGGGTGGATGTTCTTCATCACCGGAATCGCCATTGCGGGAATACCGCCGTTCAGTGGGTTCATCAGCAAGTTGTCACTCATCGTTTCTAGTTTTGAGACAGAGCAATATCTCGTCGGCGGGATTGCACTCGCCGTCGGGATGCTGACGCTCTTCTCGATGATCAAGATTTTCATGTACGTGTTCTGGGGTGAGCAAAAGCACACGACAGCCCAAGGGAAGACGAAAGTCGGAGCGTTGTTGCTCCCGGCCGTCCCGCTCGTCATTTTGACGACGGTGCTCGGGATTGCGGCGCAACCGATCCTCTCGTTCTTCCTTGATGCATCAAATCAGTTGTTGGACCCGTCGATTTATATTGATTCGGTCTTGAGAGGAGGGGGAGCATGACGTTTCAAATCGTATTGAACACGGCCATCGCCATTTTGTGGGCGGTGCTTTGGAACAGTTATACCGGAGTCGATTTCCTGCTCGGTTATCTCGTCGGGGTTTTCATCTTATATGTCCTCCGGCACTTCCTCCACTTTGATTTTTATATGCGCCGGGTGATTGCCGCATTTAAACTACTCGCCCTGTTCATTAAAGAGTTGATTCTATCCAATATCGACGTCGTGAAAGTGTTGCTCAGTCCAAAGTTTGAGATTGAGCCTGGGATTATTGAAGTGTCGACAGAACTAAAGAGTGGCTGGGAGCTGACACTGCTCGTTTCCCTCATCAGTTTGA
The DNA here is from genome assembly GCF_018618175.1 of Exiguobacterium sp. s50. Lineage (NCBI taxonomy): Bacteria > Bacillati > Bacillota > Bacilli > Caryophanales > Exiguobacterium > Exiguobacterium sp. s50. The sequence goes on along the minus strand of NZ_JACSLP010000005.1, from coordinate 206,959 downwards.
CACCTGGTACGATTGTCATGGACTTTTCGGAAGACAATAAATCGCTCTTTGTCCATTCGATCCATGTACCGGATAAAGAAGAGATGATCCGAGAAATCCATGAAACGTTTGAAAAAGCCATCATGGAGGTGACACATTGATGTTTAACGTGTTGCTCATGATCTCGTTGATCCTCATGTCATTCGCGCTCGTTATTTCGTTTGCTCGAATCATCAAGGGACCATCCCTTCCAGATCGCATCGTCGCCCTCGATTCGATTGGGATCACCTTGATTGGGATGATTGGGATTCTAATGATTCTCCAAAAGACGATTGCATACGCGGAAGTCATTTTGATGATTGGTATTTTGGCGTTTGTCGGGACGATTGCCTTATCGAAATTCATAGAGAGGGGGAATATCTTTGACCGCGATTGAATGGTTGATTGCGATTTTATGTTTGATTGGCGGCTTTCTCAGCTTCATGGGCGGAATCGGACTTATTCGTTTCCCGGACGTGTACGGTAGGACCCATGCGGCTGCGAAAAGTGCAACGCTCGGTGTCATGACCGTCATGACGGGGACATTCCTCTACTTTTTGGTTATAGAAGGCATGTTCTCCGGGAAGATTTTATTGACGATTTTGTTCGTCTTTTTGACGGCGCCGCTTGCTGCACTCATGATGTCTCGGGCAGCCTATTTAACCGGAGTTCCGTTGTCTGAACTTACGACGCAAGATGATTTGAAGAAAAAGTACCCCGATGCCCAAAAAGATGTAAAGTAGACCTTGTCAGAAACCGAATTGCTGAGGAGGCGCGCCATGCATCAAATTCAAGTTGAAAATGAAAGTGTTTCGTATCGAGTGACGATTGTCGAGGCCGACCGGGCCTTCCTTATCCTCGATGTTCATGGTCGGCGCGAGGTGGTGACGACGGCGAACTATATTTCCTTTGCGCGCGACCTCACTACGGCCCATCGGCGATTGAGTGGGGTGGCTCAGCTCTTGAACGTCCAAGGCGAAGAAGTATTGAACATCGAATACCTCGGTGGTCACGTCGATGTTCAGCTGATCGGAGACGCTGGTATCCGAACGCTTACGACCGATCAAAGTTATATGACACCTGTGCTTGCTCAAATCGGGATCGTGGAATAGATTGTGACAAACGCGGGAAAAGAGCATATGATAGAGGTTGACTATACGGAAAGGGGTGTCGGGTATGGATGGCACGAAACGCGCGGACATTCGCCCAGGGCTCCACGTCCAGATTGTCCTAAAACAAGATCAGCGGAGTGGGAAGTTGACGTCAGGCGTCGTCAAAGACATTTTGACGAACTCGCCGCGTCACCCGCACGGCATTAAAGTACGCTTAAGCGATGGACAGGTCGGTCGGGTGAAAGTGATCGAAGCTGGAGGTGAATAACATGACTGAAAAGAAATTAAGTTTTCAAGAGGCGATGAAGCAAAAACTCGCTGAAAAGAAACAAAACGAGACGAAAGTGCCGACAGGACTTCGTGGGACGAAGCAGAAACCGTTGACGAACCAGTTGACGAAGAAGCCGAACAACCAGAAGAAACGGACAGGCGTTTAACAAGCAGCCGCTCAATGAGCGTCTGCTTTTTTTATTTCCCAAATGAATAATGAAAGGAAGCTGGTATTTTCTATACATTCAAATCTATTTACAAAGCGAATAGTTTGAAACAAGTTGAATGAGGACGTCAAAAAAAAGTAGGGAAATAAAGATTTATTATTTCTTTCAGATAACTTTGTAAGCGCTTTAAATAAAGCTATTGCTCAACTTTTGTTATATAACATATGAAAATTGTGTGAACTGACCTATAAAAAAATTATTGCTAATTGTCAGAATCTTTGTATAATTCAGAACTAAGACATCATAAAAATTTTAAACAACTTTAGATTCACACAACAGGGAGGAACTTACTTATGGAAGCCGTGCAAAGCATGTTACAAGGAAGCGTCGATTACATGAACAACATCTTATGGACTTATGTTCTGATCGTCGCGCTCGTCGGAGCCGGGATTTACTTTACAGTGAGGACACGCTTTATGCAGTTCCGTTACTTAAAAGAGATGTTCCGGGTCGTCGCTGAAAAACCGGAGGTCACAGACAGCAAGAGCATCAGTTCAATGAAATCGTTCTTCATCGGAGCAGCCACACGAATCGGGACGGGTAACTTGGCTGGTGTCACCGTCGCCGTGACGGTAGGTGGACCAGGAGCGGTCTTCTGGATGTGGATTGTCGCGCTTCTCGGTGGAGCGACAGCGATGATTGAGAGCACGCTCGCACAAGTCTATAAAGTAAAAGATGACGTCGCGTACCGCGGCGGTCCAGCATACTACATTGAAAAAGGACTCAACAACCGGGCCCTTGGTATCGTCTTCGCCGTCTTAATCGCGGTGACGTTCGGTCTCATCTTCAACTCAGTGCAATCGAACACGATCGCGGCCGCGTTTGATAACGCGTTCGGCATCGATGCCGTCGTCGGTGGAGCCATCCTCGTCGTCTTGACTGGATTGGTCATCTTCGGTGGTGTACACCGTGTCGCCAACTTCTCGGCAATCGTTGTACCGATTATGGCTGGATTGTACTTGGCCATCGCCGCTTATGTCGTCGTCGTCAACATCACAGAAATCCCAGGCGTGTTCGCGATGATCTTCCAGAGCGCATTCGGTCTTGAGCAAGCGTTCGGTGGATCGGTCGGAGCAGCCATCTCGATGGGTGTACGTCGCGGTCTCTTCTCGAACGAAGCAGGTATGGGTTCGGCACCAAACGCGGCAGCAGCTGCTGAAGTTTCACACCCAGCGAAACAAGGTTTCCTTCAAGCGCTCGGCGTCTTCTTGGACACGTTGATCGTCTGTACGGCAACAGCGGCCATCATCCTCCTCTCAGACAGCTATGCTGCCGGTAACGGAGAAGGAATCGTCATGCTTCAAAATGCATTGAGCGAACAAATCGGATCGTGGGCGCCAGCGTTCGTAGCTGTCAGTGTCTTCTTGTTCGCCTTCAGTTCAATCGCAGGTAGCTACTACTACGGTGAAACAAACATCGAGTTCATCAAGAAGAGCAAAAACGCAGTTCTTGGTTTCCGCCTTGCGACAATGGCGTTCGTCTTCATCGGAGCGGTCGCAAGCCTCGGCTTCGTCTGGAGCTTGGCTGACTTGTTCATGGCAGGGATGACGTTAATCAACATTGCAGCCATCACATTGCTTGGTGGCGTCGCCTTCAAAGTCCTTCGCGACTACGAAGAGCAGCGTGCCCAAGGGCTCAACCCACGCTTCTCGGCCCGTAAACTCGGCATCGAGAACACGGAATGTTGGGACGTCGAAGAAGAAGAAGTCGCACAAGGTGCAGTCCAAGCGGCTGCTGCCGATACGACAAAAGGTTAATTCGTTCAATATGCAACAACAGGGGCCCTGCGCATCGGGGCCCCTGTCTTTTTATGCTTGTTGACGGATAGATTCGATTTTCGTATCGGCTGGCTTGGCGTTCAAATGGACGTACGTCCCGGCGACGAACAAGGCGCCACCCACGATATTGCCGAGTGTGGCAAAGACGAGGTTATGCAGTGCGAGACCGATGTTAATCGCCTCGGACGGCACATAATAGAGCGCGAGCCCGAAGATGCCCATATTGGCAATCGAGTGCTCGAAGCCGGCGGCGAAAAAGACGACGACCGGGAGCATCGTCAGCATGATTTTGGCGACATCATTCTTCGTTTTCAGTGGCATGAAGATAGCGATACAGACGAGGATGTTACACAAAATCCCTTTTAAGAAAATCGCGAGCGCCTCGCCGCCCATCTTTTTCGCAGCGACGACGGACAAGAGATGATCCGTGTCGACGTCACCCATGCTGTGGGCCCCGATGACGAGCCCGACGAGAATCAGTGCACCGACGAGGTTACCGAACCAGCTGATACCCCAGACGGCCGTCAAATCGCGCCAGTCGACACGTCCGCGTTTCGCACCCGTATACAGATACATCGTGTTGCTCGTGAACAGCTCGCCGCCCATCCAGACGATGAAGACGAGCGCGACCGAGAAACTCATTCCGGCAAACAACATCGTCCCTGGTACGTCGATGAACATGTTACCGACCGAAAAGGCAAAGACGACCCCAATCCCGATTAGAAAACCAGCGACGATGGAACGGAGTGCGTAGTGACCGAATGCATGACGCAATAGCGTCGCTTTTTTATAGGCGGCTTCTTCCATATATTCGACAGCTTGTTTTTCCATTTGAACACGGCCTCCTTTAGACAACTTAAGTCTAGGAGGTCCAACAAAAGTTTGCAATTGTTTTCACAAACTTTTTTTGAAAGCCGTTTCAACTGTTCACATCGTTGCCACGAGTCCGACTTTCATCCGGTCTGGGTCTTCAAAATACAAAGCGATATAATTTGGACCACCGGCATAAGGGAAGCGGTCGGCGTACAGCTCCTTGAAGCCGTGGCGTGGGAGTTCTGGACGCAACCGCTCGAGTTGGTCGAGCGAATCGGCATGAAAGGCGAGATGGTTCAATCCAGTCCGTTTACGGTGATAGGGCGGTTCAAGGTGGTCGGCCTCAGTTTGGACGAAGACGAGATACGTGGCGCCGAAGCGATAACTTCGCCCTTCGTCCCATTGTTGATAGACGGTATAGCCGAGTTCGGTGAGAAGCCAGTCCCAAGCGTTGAGGCTCTTCGTTAAATCCGAAACGTACAGTTCGACATGGTGCAGCATCGGTCTCATCCTTCCGTCGGACGTTTCAAATGTGTCCGTTTAGTATAATGGTTATTATATAACGAATGCAGGGGGAACCATATGGACAACACGGGGCTTGTCTCGAACATATTGATCGCGGGGAAGACCGGGGTCGGGAAGAGCGCTTTTTTAAATTACATTTATGGGCGTGACGTTGCTGAGTCACGTGCCGGCAGCCCGGTGACGGCCGAAGGACTTCACGAATACGAGTACTACGATCTCGAGCGCGGTATCCTGTTCCGTTTCTTCGATACGTGGGGACTCGAGGCGGACCGATCCGACGAATGGCATGAAGCGGTCCTCTCCATCGTCAACAAGCGAGAAGGTGCGCTCGATATCGCCGACTGGTTCCATACCATCTATTATTTACTCTCGATCAACTCGGGGCGCGTCGAGGCGTACGAACTCGAATCGATTCTCAAACCGCTCTACGCGAAGCGAAGCAATGTCACAATCATCTTGACGAACTATAACCCAGACAGTGCGATGAACGTCGAGAAGGCGGAAGCGATGGAGGACGTGCTCATACGCGAACTCGGAATTTCACGAGATGCGATGATTCGCGTCAACAGTGTCGAAAAGAAATTGCTCGGCGGACAAGTCGTGCCGCATATCGGCTATGAGGCGGTGTGGCAACGTAATCGGACCAACCTCTGGAAAGACATCGAACGAAAGCTACCGCATAACTTGACGCGTCATTTATTGACCGAGTTAGAGGCGTGGCGCGCCCGGAGCTATCGTTCGGCTGAGACGATTCGCATGATCACCCCGCAAGTGATGATCAGCTGGAAAGCCCGGCAAATCGAAAAAGACTTGGAACGAACGCTCGAAGCGGCCGCTGAGACGACAGAGGCGGCGATGGCCCAAGGCGTTCGGCATTATATTCAATTGATGGAACGCTACCCGCTCGTCGGTGCCCCGTCCGACCTTGTCTTTAAAACGCGTCGGGTCGAGCTCGGGTTTGATTATTCGTTTAACCGGACCGTCCGAAAGATGGTGCTCGGCATGATTCCGGGCGTCCATTTCATTTATTGGGCGTTCAAACGGCGAACGGCGGAGCGCGGCATCAAGAAAGCCGTCAATCAACAATACGAGCTGGTCAAACAGACAATCGAGCTGGACGTGCACCGCGGATTCGAGGAAGAGATGCGACGGCTCGGCCGGACGCTCAATCAATGAGGAGGAACGGACATGGATAAACAGACCCCATTCAATTTTGATACGTACGATTTGAAGGAAGAGCTCGACCGATTGCGAGGGAAAGTCAAAAAACCGAATATCTTAATCGCGGGAGCGACCGGATCAGGCAAGAGTTCCGTCGTCAACCACGTGTTCGGTCGCGACTTGACAAAAGTGGCCGCCGGTGAACCGGTGACACGAGGGATTCATCAGTTCATGAGTGATGAGATCGCCATCGTGCTCTACGACAGTGAAGGATATGAAATCGGGAGCGCCCGGCAACAGGCGTATGCCGATGAAGTCATCGGTTTCGTTGAGCGGGCGCAGACGAAAGGGGCGGCCGAACAGATTCATCTCGTCTGGTACGTCATCAACGCCTCGATGAAACGGGTCACCCCGCTCGACCGGGCGCTCATCAAGCAGTTAAACGAAGCGACGTCGGTCGCCGTCCTGTTGACACAAATCGACCAAGTCGATGTAGATGAGCTCACGGCCCTCCGACAGGAATTAATGGATGTGGTACCGGAAGAGGCCGTGTTCCAAGTCAGCGTCGCCGCCGAGCTGTTGAATGACCCGGAATTACGGGCCCATCTCGATTGGGAACGTCTTGTCACGTGGTCGGTCGAACAGCTCGACCACTCGCTCCAAGAAGGGTTGCTCATGGAGATTCATGCCGAGAGTGAGGCGATGCTCAAATTGAAGCGGAAGAAGGCGAACCGCATCATCTCGGGTTATGTCGCCAGTGCCGGAACGGCGGCCGCCGTTCCGCTTCCGTTCGCTGATGCGATCGCGCTCACACCGATTCAAGTGACGATGAGCGTTCACTTGTTCCGCTACTGGGGCGTGAAAGCGAACGACGATATGCTGAAGACGCTGATCGGCAGCACCATCATCCCGCAAATCGGACGGGCGCTCTCGAAGACGATTTTACTGAACGTCATGAAATTCTTCCCGGGGGCGAACGCGGCGGCGAGCGTCATCAATGCGACTGTCGCATCAGGCATCACGTGGGCGATCGGCCTCGCCATCAACGAAGTCGCGTACCGGAACGCGATGGACTCATCGAAGACGATTGAGCAACTGCTTGACAGTGACTTTGGCTCGTTGTTCGAAAAGTTCATGGAACAAAATCCAGTGACGAAAAAGAAGTCTTGATCGAACCGGTTTGATACACTGGTCGAGACGAGACAAAAGGGGGAAACGATATGAAGAAACGAATTTACATCACGAGACGATTACCGGAAGAGGCTGTGGCACCGCTACGGGACAAGTACGAGGTCCGCATGTGGGAAGAAGAAGCGAAGAGTGTCCCGCGTGACGTGTTAGTGGAAGAAGCGGCGTCGGCACATGCGCTTTGGACGATGCTCAGTGACACGATCGACCGGGAACTGATTGAGCAAGCCCCACAGCTCGAAGTCATCTCGAACTTGGCGGTCGGCTATAACAATATCGATATCGAGGCGGCGAAAGAACGTGGCATCATCGTGACGAACACGCCAGACGTGTTGACCGAGACGACGGCCGACCTCGCCTTCGGACTGATGATGATGACGGCACGCCGGCTTGGGGAAGCGGAACGTGATTTACGGGCCGGGGAGTGGAAGTCGTGGACGCCGATGGGGTACGTCGGCATGGACTTGTATCGGGCCAAGCTCGGGATTATTGGAATGGGACGTATCGGCGAGGCGGTCGCACGCCGGGCCCGTGGCTTCGACATGGACGTGTTGTATCATAATCGGACGCGACGGCATGAATCGGAATCGATGTATGGGTTCGTCTACGCGGAACTCGATGAACTGCTCGAACAATCCGATTTCGTCGTCGTCCTTGCGCCCCTCACCGAGGAAACACGTGGGATGTTAGGGGCGGAACAGTTCGCTAAAATGAAATCGACGTCCATCTTCATCAACGTCGCCCGTGGCGAGATTATCGATGAGACGGCGCTCTATGAAGCACTGAAGGAACGGCGGATTTGGGCGGCGGGACTTGATGTGTTCGCTAAAGAACCGGTGGCGATGGACCATCCACTCTTGACGCTCCCGAACGTGACGACGTTGCCGCATATCGGCAGCGCCTCCATCAAGACAAGGCTTGCCATGATGGCGCTCAATCGGGAAGCCATCGTGAACGTGCTCGAAGGAGAAGAGCCGAAAAACCGATTAACGTAAAACAAGGACCTGACCGGGTTGTGGTCAGGTCCTTGTTGCATCTTGGTTAGAAACGGCGGATATTGTCTGGATCTTCGTAATCGTTTCGGAGGGCCCGATCATCGAGTCCACGCAACTTGTTCTCACGGTCAGTCAACTCAGATTTTTTATCCAATATGTCCTGCTCGGGGTCGACGGCCCGGTTTGGATTGTCGGCCGTCGATTCGTTGAACGGTTTCGAATCGATTTCTACACCATCAGACGTATGGCGATCGTCCCGGTTCGCGTCACGATGTTTCGGGTCATTATATGGCTCCGAATCAATCTCCACACCATCGGACGTGTGATGATCTGAGCGGGTCGAACGGGTCGTGTCAGATTTCGGATCATTATACGGCGTCGAATCGATTTCAAGCCCATCGGCCGTATGGTGGCCTTGGTGACTCGTATCGTGTCTCGAGTCGGTATAAGGTGACGAATCGATCGTCAGCCCTTCATTATGACGACGCTCGAAATCTTCATCCACATAGATTAAAATCTTTCCAGCCTCGACATCGCTATAGTGGCGATTTACCTCTTCTTCGCTCAATCCCATATTTCGAAGTCCCGCGTGGACATCCTCATGCCCGCTCAAGAACGCCCGAACTTTATCGAACCATCCGGTATGGTGTGACGCTTCGGTATGGACGTCTGTCTGACGACGCAAAATCGAGACATTGTCCTCATGCTTGGCGACGACATAGATATCTGAATCTTTGTAGCCTTTCGCACGCAACTCCTCGACTTTGCCGAGTGCCGCGTCTTGCGTGTCATACATGCTGATGAATCGTTTCTCACTCATAGTGTCTTCCTCCTTATAATCGGCGATGGTCTTCTAAGCCAGAATGTCCGCGGACGATCGGGTCCTCTTTCGTGCCACGTGGTTCTTCGTCGTGATCATTGAATGGCTTCGCGTCGAAGGCGATGCCATCCGCTTCTTCCCCTTTATCATGGTCGAGTTCACTATCTTTCTTATACATATTCGGATAGCGTTCGTATGAGTGTTTATCGATGTAAAGCAATAATTTGCCGGCATCGATCGACGTATAATACTCTTCAGCCTCCGCATCACTGAGTCCCATGTTCCGCAATTCATCACGAATGCGGTCACTGCCGTGAAGGAACGCTTTCACACGGTCCAGCCAGTTGACATCACGAATCCCCGATTCGGCATTCACATCGGTGTGGTAACGCAAGGCAGAAATTTCCCCGTCCCGCTTGGCTACGACGTGCATGTTTTTCTCTGCTTCCCCAGCTTGCTTGAGTTCATTCACCTTATCCATGACTTCTTGCTCATTATGGAATAACCCAATGATTTTGCGATCCGACATGTTGTGCCTCCTTCGTAATCGTTTATTTGTTAAATCGACGTCACGCTATTAGTAATTTCCGTTCTAACAAAGGTTCAAACAAAAAACGCCATCTCAAGACGAGAATGGCGTCATCAATAATAAATCATTAATGTTTCGTTTCCGAGATGGCATCGCGTGTTCTTCCAAACGAACTCGACGAGTGTCCACATGGCCATGAATCCACTGATCGCGAGCAGAATGAGCGCATACACAGGCGTCAATTGAATCAAGAATGACCATCCGAGCGAGAACAGGATGGGCTGGGTCAATAAAACGAACCCGACGTATACGACAATGATGAGCAAGGCGAATAGAATCCGTCGTCCTAACGTCTGAAAGTGATGGCGAAACCGCGTCAAAAGTCCAAACACGGCACCAGTCAACAACACGGGGAGCACGAATCCGAAGTAGTCGAGCGGGTAAGGCGTGGCCGGTGCCGTGAACAAGCGCAAACTGAACACGTCATCCATAACGAGCAACAGATTCGCATAGGCGAACGCTAAAATCATGCCGAGCAGCCAACCGAATTGATTCCAGACGCGACGCGATGATTTGATGGCCTCGATTTTTGTATAGGCCAAAAAGGAGACGTCACGCATCTCGACATCTTGAAGCTTGACCTGGACGTCGTTGAGCCGATCGATGGCCCAGTCGAATTCCCGATTGGCTTGAGTTTTCTCATGCGATTTCAATTCTTCTGACGCCTCGATCATCGTATGGTAGCGGCGGCGATACTCTTCGTTCGTCGTCGGTTGTTCGATTAAGAATAAGGCATAATCCTTCGGGTTTTGCTTGGTCAGCCCCTCTAGCGACTGTCCGTTCTTTTCCGCCTGTCGAATATAGCCCGCTAAACTGTCGAGCAACCGATCGGCTTTCGTCTCATCATTGAGCAGGTCGTGCAAGTGCGTTCGGACTTGATCGTAAAACTGTTGAACGATTGGATCGTTCGATACGTGTGATTTCAGAAAAATTCCTCTCTTCTCATAGTTAGATTATTCCGGGGGTGGGTCGTTATGCGATAGCGTCAATGATTCGAAGTCACCTTGTTCGATGCTACGGATGAGAATCTCACTGCCTCCCATATTCGTCGCTAGCGGAATCGAATACACGTCACAGAGACGCATCAAGGCGCTCACATCGGGCTCGTGTGGCTGGGCCGTCAACGGGTCGCGGAAGAAAATAATCATGTCCATCTCGCCGCGGGCGACGGCGGCGCCGATTTCTTGGTCCCCGCCCAGCGGACCGGATTGAAAACAATGGACCGGCAAACCGGTCGCTTCGGCGACGCGCTTCCCGGTTGTGCCGGTCGCGAACAATTGATGCTTTTGCAAGACGTGGGCATACGCTTTTACGAGCACGATCAAATCATCTTTTTTCTTATCGTGGGCAATCAGGGCGATGTTCATCTTGATTCCTCCTCAAAAGACTTCTTCTTTTAATTCGTATCACATTTACTTGAGAAAGACACGACTTCTTTCTTACTAGAATCACTTTCTAAAAAAACGTTTTGACTTGAATCATGTATAGAGGAATAAGAACTGGCAAGGTTTAGGCAACTGCAAATGTTGGTATTTATACAAAGAGTCAAATAAATGAAATCATTTCAAAAAGAGATTGGAGGAAGATGTTAAATGAACAATACTACCTATAACTTCAACACGTTCATGTCATGGCTGCCTGAGCTTTTGCTTGCCTTGGTCATTCTTGTCGTCGGATTCATTTTGGCGAAAGTTCTTGAAAACGTGACGCGCAAAGCGCTTCGCAAAGCACGTCTTGACGACCGTGTAGGGGTAAAACAAGAAGGTGAACCCGGAAAGCCTGGAAGAGAGGAAAAGCGGTGGACGCCTGAACGCATCATCGCAAAAGTCGTCTTCTTCGGCGTACTGCTTCTCGCATTCTTAATTATCTTTGAATTCTTGAACGTACCAGCTGTCGCTCAACCGTTCAGTCAAATCTATGCCGGCTTCTCTGGCTTGATCACAGGCGTGATTAAAGCAGGTCTCATCCTGCTCGTCGCATGGATTATCGCCACGCTCTTGAAAAAAGGGATTCAAATGGCAGGTCATCGTCTCAACTTGAACAAGTTGATGGAGAAGACAGGCCAAGAGTCGACTAGTGTCAATCAGACGAAATGGGTTGACACGGTCGCCAATATCGTCTTTTACCTTGTCCTATTGTTAGCTCTTCCAGCGGTACTCGATGCGCTTGGGTTACGAGGCATCAGCGGTCCGTTTGAAGACTTGTTGAACAGTTTCCTTGCCTTCATTCCAAAACTTGTCGCTGCAGCCCTTATCTTCGCGATTGGTTATGTCGTTGCGAAAATCGTCCGCGATATTTTGACGAAGTTCTTGGAAGCGGCAGGTCTTAACCGCTTCGCCGAGAAACTTCACTTGGCTGATTACGTGAAAGGGTCAAGTCTCGCAAAAGCGGTTGGAACGATCGTCTTCATCTTGATTATGATTCCGGTCACGATTTCAGCGCTTGAAGCACTTGATGTTCGTGGAATTTCAGATCCGGCCATCTCGATGCTCAATGATGTCTTGGCGATGATTCCGAATATCATCGTGGCAATCGTCTTGATTCTCGCCGGTGTATTCATTGCCAAGTGGTTGAAAGGTGTCGTCGTTTCTCTCCTTGAGAACTTGGGCGTCAATTCACTCGCTAGCAAAATGGGTCTAGGTGGCCGCTCGACGTCATCGACATCGATTGCACAAGTCATCGGTACAATCGTTCAAATCATCATCATCTTGTTGTTCGTATCGGAAGCACTTCAAGTCGCGAACCTCGACTTTATGGCTTCACTCGCAACAGCAATCTTTGCTTACTTGCCAATGGTCATCGCAGCCATCGTCATCTTGGCGGTCGGTTTCTGGCTCGCGAACATGGCAGAGCGTCTCGTCGGCAGTGTGCTCGTAGATGGAGCTGGCCAACCGAGCGTCTTGCGCCACGTCGCGAAGTACGCGATTCTTGGAATCGCCTTCTTCATGGCCATCAGCCAACTTGGCATTGCGCCATTGATCGTCAATACGGCATTCTTGCTCATCCTCGGTGCAGTTGCGCTCGCCTTCGGCCTTGCCTTCGGTCTCGGCGGACGTGAGACAGCAGCTCGCTACTTGAAGAAAGCTGAGAAGCGAATCGATGAGACAGAAGTGTCAAAAGAAGGTCTCGAGCAAGAGAAAGCCCAAATGAACCAAGAAGCCGAGGCTGCGAAGCGACAGGCGAAACAAGGTATGGAGCAGTCGAAGCGTGAAGCGGATCAAACGAAACAAGAGTTGAAACGTGAAACGAATCGTCCGCAAGCCTCACAATCTGACGTGACGAACGTGGACGGTCCAGAACCGAACCCGTTCCATGAAAACGTCACGCCAGATCAAGACAATCGTTCACTTGATGACAACGAAGGTCCACGTCGTCCGTAACGGTGAAGGACGGGTCCCTAAAAAGGGGCCCGTTTTTGTATTTCTGTAAAAAAGTGTCACTTTTGTCGATATAATAAGAAAGAGGTCGACGAAAAGGCAGGAGTGAGGGGAAGATGTACCAACGATTTCAACACACATTAATCATGAATTACATATGGGGTTCAGGCATCGCCGTGTTCGGTGTCGGGGGGCTGTTCATTTTTCAGACGCTCGATTTATCCAAGACGGAGATGCTCATCCTCTTGGCTATCATGGGGCTGTCCGGGATGATGATGATTGGGCTTGAACTGCTTCTTTATCGACGTCACATCCGACCGATCCGTCGTGTGTTTCAAACAGAGACACCAACGTATGAGGAGCTTCAACAGGCGTTCGATCAAACGAGTCACTTTCCTACGTTGACGGTGAAACGGATTCTCGGTCCGCATTTGTTCGGTTTGTCCGTGCCGGCGATGAGTATGACGGCACTCGCCATCGAACAAGGGTGGATTGACTTGCCGTATCGGTTGATTGGCTTGGCGGCGTTCGGTGCTATTTTAATCGCCATCTTGCATGCGTTGATTGAATTCTTTTTGACCTATCGCTCGGTTGAACCGTTGTTGCTTCAGTTGCAGGAGATGAGCGGAAACTTGTACGGGCGGCCGCTCCAAGCGACGTATCGCTCCATTAGCGTCCGGACGAAACTATTGATCAGCATGCTCGTCATCGGTGTGTTCCCGGTCGCATTGTTCATCCTCGCGTCCGGGGTGCAACTGTCGACTGTCAATCAGGTCGATGCATACTGGCAGTGGGCGGCTGTGATTTTAGTCGTTATCATCGGGGTCGCGACGTTTAGCAGCTTTTTGCTGTATGACAACATCAAACGTCCAATCAGTGCATTAACCGAAGGGGTCGCCGCGTTAGATGCCGGACGATTGAATCAGATTGATAACCCTTACTCGGATGAGTTCGCCCAACTCGTCACGGGCTTTAATCAGATGGTCACGAACGTCACGTATCGAGATGCGGAAAACGAGCAACTGTTGAACAGTCTGTTCGTCTTGTTCGCTGCAACACTCGATGCCCGGGATTCGTATACGGCCGGGCATTCCGAGCGAGTCGCCGCCTATTCTGTCGAGTTGGCACAGGCGCTCCAGTTGCCGGCCGGACAAATCGAGCTGCTCCGCAAATCGGCGCTACTCCATGATATCGGGAAGATTGGTATCCGTGACGATGTGTTGTTGAAGGAAGGGAAGCTGACGGATCATGAGTTCGCGCAAATTCAAGAACACCCGACCATCGGAATTCATATTTTGAATCAAATTTCCCTACCGGCTGCGTTACAACCGATATTGGCAGGTGTCCGGTCCCATCATGAACGGATTGATGGGCGCGGATATCCGGATCGGTTGGTCGGAGAGGAGATTCCGCTCTTCGGTCGTATCATGGCAATCGCCGACGCATATGACGCTATGACCTCTGACCGTCCATATCGGGACGGGATGCCAGTCGAGAAGGCTCTATCGATTTTAGAGAGTGGTCGCGGTACACAGTGGGATCCGGCGTTCGTCGATGTATTCATTAGGTTACGACGTCAGGCCATCTCTGCTTAAACAAACAGGTCCGCCCCACAATTGGGCGGACCTGTTTGTTAAAGGAACGTTTCAATGAGATACACCCCGACGATGCCGCCGATGACGACGAGCATCAAGTTGACCCGAAGGAATGCGAGCGTTGCGGCGACCACCCCACCCGCTAAAGCGGACGTAAGACTGGTCGTTGCCTGCAGGATGCCCGGGAAAATGAGACTGGCGAGCACCGCATAAGGCGTGAACAGTAAAAATCGCTTCAAGAACGGCGGCAACTTGATGTCCCGGAGCCAAAGCAGCGGAACGAGCCGCGGGATGTATGTGACGAACGCCATGGCCAGGACGAGCAAAAACAGACTGATCATGCCTCATCCTCCTTGTATACCAAAGCGCCGATGCCGGCTGCGACCATCGTGGCCAAGATGATGCTCAAACCGGACGACAGCGGGATGAATGGAGAGACGCCGAAGTAGAGAATGGCTTGAGTCAAGACGGCGATTGCAGCCACGACGATGACCGGTTTGCGGGTAAGGGATGGGACGAGTAGGCCGATGAACATGGCGTACAAGGCGATGCCCATACTCGCTTGGACCGAGGCGGGCAAGCCGAAGGCGAGAAAGACGCCAATCCATGTTCCGACGTTCCAAGCTAAGAAGGCGATTAGGTTTAGCCCGAGCACAAAGTGACCGCGCGTCGACTCGTCACGCGTCGAGGCGACACTGAACGTCTCATCGGTCACGCCGAACGCGATGGCGGCCAGAAATCGATTCGAGGTCGTCTCGAGACGTTGGGACAACGACGCCGACATGAGGAAGTGCCGTAAGTTCAGGATGAACGTCGTCAAGATAATCTCCCAATACATCGAACCGGCCATGATCAGTTGGACGCCAATAAATTGACTGGCGCCGGCAAAAATGAATAATGACATGGCGAGCGTGATGACGTTTGGCATATCGAATGATTTCGCAAGCAGCCCGAAAGCGATGGCAATCGGGATATAGCCGACAGCGACCGGTATACCGGCCCGCATGCCGGAACGGAAGGCGTCCTTATTCGGGATCGGTGTCATTTGTGAGACCGGAGTTGCCATGAGACCCCCTCCATTTCAGAGATGATTAGTTGTGGATTCGAGATTGGGTCACGCTTTCCTGCTCGAACTCGAAAAAAATAGGGTATATATAGGCGATAAGGAGTGTGAATATATGAGTCGTGCAGAAGAATTTATCGCATCGTATCACCGGATCGAGGATCATTTGAGTCGCGAGATGGGGGACGGCCAGCATTTCAGTTTCAGCAACATGGTCAATCGTCTTGCCAAACATAACCCAATCATTGAACGTTACAAAGAAGATTTACATCAAATGAGCCAATTGCGAAACGCCATCGTCCACGAGCGGCGCGAGCCAGATTTCATCATCGCGGAACCGCATGAATCGCTCGTTAATTTGATTCTCGAGGTGGAGAAAGAACTCCTTCATCCGCGTCAAGTCATCCCGCTGTTTCGTAAAATTGTGACGACGTTCGACGCCGATGACTCGTTGGTCGACGTCCTCGGTGAGATTCGAGATAAGAACTACTCGCAGTTCCCGGTCTATAACCATGACGGGTCATGGCGCGGGTTATTGACAAAAAAAGGAGTGACCAGCTGGCTCGCCGAAACGGTCAACGGGCCGCATGTGTCACTCGAAGGCATTCAAGTCAAGCACGTGCTCCATCACGATCCGCACCTGCGACGGTATCGGTTTATCGCGAAAGAGACATCGGTCATCGAGGCACACCATCATTTCATCAACATGAAAGACGGGGTCCGGCTCGATGCGTTGTTGATCACTGAGACAGGACAAGAAGATGAACCTTTGCTCGGGATCATCCGGCCGCAAGATATTTTATACGTCATCGGTTGAGGCGCCGTGCTCGATGGCGACCTCATATTGGGTGACCGTGTTTCCAAGGACGATGGGCTTCACTTCAGAAGTACCGTCGTCCCGTTTTTTATGGGCATGTTTATACGCTCCGCTATCACGCCAATTTTCGAAGCTCGCCGCATCGCGCCAAGTCGTCATGATGACGACTTGATCTTTCGTCTCGTCCGACGTATCGGTCAACACTTGCATCCGAACGAACCCATCCATCGACTCGATGCCTTTCGTCGTCTGGAAACGGGCCGTGACCGCAGCGACTTTCCCTTTTTCAACGTCTAGTTTGTTCATGACAATCCACATGCACATGTCCTCCTCTGCGATATCGTACGCGTCCATTATACCTTGAACGCATTCAATGAATCGCTCGAGATGCTCGCGTCAACGTTTCGCCCACCAGTCCTCGAACGTCCAGTTTTGTTGTTTGATTATCGTCGCTTCTTTTACACCGACATAACGAAGATGCCACGGTTCATAATTGTAGCCGGTGATTTTCTCTTTGCCTTTCGGATAGCGAACGATGAACCCGTAACGGTGTGCCTGTTGGAGCATCCATTTTCCTTCAGGGGTTTGGTCGAACGAGGCATAGAGCCCCATCCGCATCCGTGCACTCGTCATATCGACGGCGAGTCCGGTCTGATGTTCGCTATGGCCGGGACGGGCGACATATTTTGAGGCATATGCCGTGCCGCGGGTATTGACCCAATACGTGTAAAGCGATTTTTGCGTGGCATAGGAGCGATAGGCACTGAGCGCATACAGCGTATGTCCTTCTTTTCGCCCGGCATAATAGAGACGAGCGAGGGCGTGAGCGGCTTCAGCGGCCATGAGGGTGCGCTCGCTTCCTTTTGTATAGACGGTCGGGATGGTCAACGTGACGAGTTGACGAGAGCGATACGTGCTCGATAGTCCGTGTTGTTTATTGACGAGTCGAAGCCGTTCTGTAGCCGTAAGTGTTGGGATCCCGGCTTTCAAATTACTAGACGGAGTGTAGTAGCGTGTGCCATTGATGTAGACATTCGACCAGCTTCGGTTGTAGGTCGTGTAGCGGACAGGCGTATTGGTCAAAAGCGTCTTGGCGACCGGAGACGATTGCATCGCCCGCCAATATAATTTCGTCGTCTTGATGGTATAGCCTGGCTGAGGTGAAGGCGTCGCGGCAAAGGTGGACGTGGTGGGGAAGATGAGCAACAGGACGAGGAGTACACGGATGAGCTTCACAGGAAAGACCCCCTTTTTGCTGGATAGTCTTCTTTTCCCGGTTTTTAAGGAGATGAAAAGAAGAGAAATTGGGGAATAGTGAACAGGACTGTCTCCGCCTCTTGACCTGCTTCCTGTACTGCGCGAGCCCGATGTGATGGAGAGCGGGAAGTAGTACACTGAATGTAAGAGGATGGTTGAGACTAGAAAGGAGTGAACGTATGGAACTCATTTTTGGTTTACCGTTATTGTTGCTCGTCTTGTTCTTCGCCTTTTTGTATTTCAACATCAAAGGGTTATCGAACATGTGGAAAGACTATGATCGGACGAAATCGATGATGCCGCTCGGGTTCTTTATCGTCGGGATTATCGGAATCTTCACCGGCGTTTGGACGTGGCTCGTCATCTTGATCTACTATGCAGTCCGTCCGAAAGCCTGACCTGACACCGTGTGCGAAAGCGCATGGTGTTTTTTTGTTATACTGGGGGTGAGGTGTTGTCATGGAGAAATTGATCAAGGCGTGGTTCATCATCACGCTCATAACGTTTGTATTATTCAAACTCGGCGAGACGATGACTGCCGCCTATACAGAAACGGCGGGTGAAGGGAATCCCTACGTGCTCGTCTTGCTCATCGGTTGGCCGTTCGTCCTGTTGTTCATCTGGATTACGATTCGGCTTGCTCGGCGTGCGGTCGAATCGGTTCATCGCCTGGGACGAGTCGGTCTTTTAGCCGGGAGCCTCGTGATGGCGGGAATCGGTCTATATATCAACGCCGGTCAAGCGGCTTCGCTCCGGGCTGGAATCCGTGCTTCTGAGAATGCGGCGTACGCCTCAGGATGGAACCAGTTCACGAACATCATTTATGCGAACCAATTGACGTTTTTCGTCTTGACGGTCAGTTGCATGGCAATCGGGGTAGCGTTTTCCTTCGTCACGCGAAAACAAACGAACGAGGAACGGCTCAACTAGCCGTTCCTCGTTCTTGTTCACTGCAATTTGTTTTGATAGAGACGAGCGTACCGGTCGGCCGCGATGATGGCATCGGCCACTTGTTCAGCGGTCACATCGAACCCACTATGAATCGTCTCACCTTCCGCCGTTGCCGCTTGACCGACTTTTAGGATGTCTTCACGGGAAGCGTCTTTCAACTTCACGTCTTCGAGTGTGACCGGCAACTCGAGCGCCATATACAAGGCGACGTAGCGGTCGAACTCTTCCTGCGTTCGGCCTTCGAGCGCAAGTTGGACGAGTGTGCCGAACGCGACTTTTTCCCCGTGCGTCAAATGGTGGATGTCTCCGTGGAGGGCGGTGAAGCCGTTATGAATGGCGTGGGCCGCTGCGAGCCCGCCGCTTTCAAAACCGAGACCACTTAGAAGTGTGTTCGCCTCGACGACGGACTCGAGTGCCGGAGTGACGACTTTGGCCTTCACCGATTCATAAGCAGGGATTCCGTAATCGAATAGCACCTCTTCGCAGCGTTTGGCGATGGCTTCCGCGGCAATCGTCGGGACACCACCCGCCATCGTTTTGCCACCGAAGGCGAGGACGCTCCGGACTTCGACCCATGTCGCGAGCGCATCGGCAATCCCCGAGGCGAGGAATCGGGCCGGGGCCTCGGCGATCAATTTCGTATCGACGAGGACCAAATCCGGGTTCTTTTTATAGAAGCGATAGCTTTCAAAGTTTCCTTCATCCGTATAGATGACGGACAAGGCGCTCGTCGGGGCATCCGTTGAGGCGATGGTCGGGACGATGACGATGCGGGCATCGAGTTCGTCGGCGACAGCTTTCGCCGTGTCGAGCGTTTTTCCGCCGCCCATTCCGATGACGAAAGCAGTATGGCTCTCTGCTGCCGTTTTGGCGATCCGTTCAATCTCGTGACGGGACGCTTCCCCGACAAAATCGGCCTTTTCTGCGTTCACGCCGCTCGACTTGAGTGAATCGGTCACCCGTTCCCCAATCAAGCGCCAGACGATGTCATCGGCAATCAAGAGAGCCTGTGATCCAAAATGGCTAACGTGCTCCCCGATGCGATCGATTGTATTTTTTCCTTGCACGTACTTGGCCGGACTGATAAATACGCGTTCTGACATATTCAACATCCTTTCTAAAGTAACAGTGACGACAGGACAACAGTAGGTTTGTTCCCGATACAGCCCCTCCTTCAAACAGTCCTACATGTGACATCTCGGTGAAACTGCTTTGGGCTTTCTTCACAACCCGCCAATAATCACGAGTAACACTATCAAAGCGACGACGGCAAGAAATCCCCAGTCGAGTACATGCTTCATCACGGTCATTCCCTCCTGCCAGCTGATGAGACCAGTATAGACGGTGGATTGATTTCTGCCGTTCTAAAAATAGGACCTGGTCAAAAAAAGAGTAGCGTTAAGGGTTACAAGGTTTGAATGAACTCACAGCGGGAACAACTCTTTCGTATGCTTAATTTAGAAGGAGGAATTTGCAATGTCTAAACATGTACTGATTGTCACGACGTCTGCGAATCAACTGGAGAACGGTCACGCGACAGGGCTTTGGCTCGAGGAGTTTGCTGCACCGTATCTTCAATTCGAGAAACAAGGTTATAAAGTCACAGTAGCGAGCATCGAAGGTGGAGACGTGCCAATCGATGCGAACAGCCTAGAAGGCGATTTGCCGCAAGAGGTGTTGGATACGAAACACCTGTTGAAAGATACGGCGCGACTCGATCAAGTGGCCAATGACACGTATGACGCAGTCTTCCTTCCGGGAGGACACGGTACGGTCGTTGATTTCCCGAACAGTGAAACGTTACAGCGTGTCATCCGTGATACGTATGAAGGCGGAAACGTCGTCGCGGCCGTCTGTCATGGACCGATTGGACTCGTCAACGTTAATTTGAGCAACGGAGATCCGCTCGTCAAAGACAAGCGCGTTACAGGATTCACGGATGCCGAGGAACGCGAGATGCAGCTTGACTCAGCGGTACCTTTCCTCCTTGAATCGGCGATGCGCGAGCGCGGTGGAAAATTTGATGGCGCAGACAACTGGGCTGTCAACGTAACGGTCGATGAACGTCTCGTTACCGGACAAAATCCGCAATCTTCAGAACAAGTCGGGGCAGAAATCGTCAAATTGCTCGGATAGTCCCACAGACAGCTTAGGTTACTCCTAAGTTGTCTTTTTTTCGGACATATGTCCTTTTCAAGCCTTCTCATCTCACGTAAAGTCAGACGAGGAGATAGGAGGAAATCGGATGGGTCTGTTATTTGCCGTGCTTTCAGGCACGTTCATCGCATTGCAAGGGATTTTTAATGCCAAGCTCGGCTACGCGGTCGGTGCTTGGGTGTCGGTCACGGTCGTTCACCTCGTTGGCCTTGTACTTGCTCTTCTCATTTATGCGTTCAAGCGGGATGCAGACATGACGGCGTTTCGGCGCGTACCTTGGTACTATAGCTTGGGCGGTCTGTTTGGGGTGTTTGTCGTTTTCGGAGAACTGACTGCTATTCAACAGCTCGGTGTGACTTGGGCGATCTGCGTCTTGCTCGTCGCCCAATTGATCGGGGCGTTTTTGATTGATGTGAACGGATGGTTTGGTGTGAAACGGAAACCGCTCAACCAAGGTCAGCTCACAGGACTTGCCTTGATGGTCGCCGGGATTGGCATTTACACGTTCACGTAAGGGGGAGACGGATGAAAGTAGAGGCAGCACTAGAACGACTCGGGTGGGTCCACCTGTTCTCGGAACAAACATTAGAGGCATCGACGATTGTGACGTATCCGTCCGGAGCGATGCTCTGCACGAACGATAACCCGATCGAGTCTCTCTTCGTCGTGTTAGAAGGGCGTGTCAAAATCTATACGTTGAGCGAGGAAGGCAAGTTGCGCTTGCTCCGTTTGAAGATGGCCCCGACATTGATTGGGGATATCGAATACGCCAGCGGACGCAACGTACTCCACACGGTCGAGGCCGTCGGGGCAGTAACCTGTCTGCGCGTGCCGTTTGATGTTCTCCGCACGCATAACCGAACGATCGAGTTCACGGAGCATCTTCTGCGCGGCGTATCTGAGAAACTGTTCATCGAGGCGAATGCCTCGTCGAACCATCTCATGTCGACACTCGAAGAACGATTAGCGGGATATCTCGTCTCGCTCAGCGAATCAGGGAACGACTTGTTCCAAGACGAGATGAGTCAGTTGAAACGAAAAGAAGTGGCGGAATGGCTCGGGACGAGTTATCGTCATTTGAATCGGACGTTACAATCGTTCGCGGATGAAGGACTCGTCGAAAAGACGCGGACAAAAGTAACGATTTTAGATGCGACTCGATTAAAAGAACGTGCCAATGGCATGTTGTACGAATAAGGAGGCAACTCATGATAGTAGGAATCATCTGTTCGGCGGTAGCCGGCGCATTTATTAGTGTACAAGCTGCAGTCAATGCCAAAATGAACGCCCATCTGGGGGCATGGGCGACAACGGTGCTCGTCTTCATTGTCGGCTTGCTTGGATCGCTTGTCCCACTCGCTTTGTTCGGTGGTAATGTTCACGGCGTATTCGAAATCTCGCCGATATACGCGCTCGGCGGGTTGCTCGGGGTCGGTGTCGTCTTCTGTGTGATGCGAAGCATTCAATTGCTCGGACCGACGCTATCGGTGTCCATCATTCTCGTATCTCAGTTGATATGGGCGCTCGCCGTCGACCTAACGGGAGCGTTCGGGATGCAACAGTTGTCACTGTCCCCAGGGCAGGTCATCGGGTTGATGGTGTTGCTCTTAGGCGTCATCGTCTTCAAACAATCTCAAGCGGCGGCCCTGCATCAGGAAGCCGCACCCGAAGCCACTTCACGTTGAAGGGGCTTTTTCTCGAGTGAAACGGGTACAGGTGAATAACAAATCTCTGATATGATGAGATTGTAGTACGAAATATACGCAGAGGTGATGAAAACAGTGGATTCTTCCATAGTGATCGATTTACTGATCGTTTTATTCTTGATTGTGTTGAACGGGATTTTCGCGATGACGGAAATCGCACTGATCTCGTCCAAACCGGCCAAACTTGAAGTCGAGGCGAGCCGTGGTAAACGCAGTGCCGAAATCGCACTCAAGTATTCAAAAGATCCGACCGACCTGTTATCGACTGTCCAAGTCGGAATCACATTGATCGGTATCATCAACGGGGCTTACGGGGGTGCGCGTTTCTCGGCGCCGCTCGCCGATGTGTTCGCCAATCTTGGCATGAGTCCCCAGTACGCACCGACCGTCGGTTACGTCGTCGTCGTCACGATTATTACGTATTTGTCGCTCATCATCGGTGAGCTCGTGCCGAAACGGATTGCGCTCGTGGCTCCGGAAAAAGTCACGATGGCGATCATTCCGGCACTCGACTTATTTAGTAAAGTGATGCGACCGTTTATTTGGATTTTGTCGAAGTCGACACTTTTCCTTTTCAAATTGCTTGGCTTGAAAGCGGAGCAATCGAGTGGTGAGACCGAGCTCGAAATCAAGCAACTCTTGTTCGAAGGAGCCCAGCAAGGGGCATTCGCACACGAGGAAGTGCAACAGGTCGAGCGTGTGTTTGCGTTCCATGACCAGCTGATTTATGAATTGATGCAACCGCGGACGACGCTGGAATGGGTCGACCTTGAAGACGATATGGACGATATCAAGAAATCGATTTATGAGAGTAAACACAATAAACTCCCGGTCGGGCGCGATACGCTCGACGAGTTCGTCGGTTATATCGATGTCCGTGACATTTTGACATTATCGACGCTTCGGGAGCCCTCACAAATTTTGAAGCGAATCAAACAACCACTCATCGTCCCAAAACAGCGAGAAGCGAGCCAAGTGTTGCAGATGATGCAAAAGAATGGCGTCGAAATCGCCTTCGTGCTCGATGAGTACGGCGGATTCCTCGGGATGGTCACATTGTTCGATATTCTAGAAGAAATCGTCGGCGAAGTGATGATTGAAGAAGAAACACCGGAAGTCGTGCGCCGTGAAGACGGTTCGTACTTGGCCGATGGTTTGCTCGGGGTTGAGGATTTGAAGCGGACGTTCGGAATTCGAGACAATCGTTTTGATGAAGGGCGTAACTCGTATCATACTCTTGCCGGACTTGTTATTTATGCGCTCGGCGATTTCCCAAAACGGGGAGACGTTGTCGAAGCATATGGTCTTCGATTCGAGGTCGTCGATATGGACGGCAAACGTGTTGACCAAGTGCTCGTATCGATGTTGCCTGAACAAACAAAAGAAGACTGACGCCGCGGCGTCAGTCTTCTTTTTTAGGCGCGTTCCATGTCTCGAATGCCGCCTGCATGAGGACGCGGGCGGTATGAAGCATCGCCCGTTCGTCCACATCGAAGCGGGGATGATGATGAGGGAAGACGGCACCGACTTCCGGGTTACCGGCTCCGGTGAAGAAGAAGCTGCCCGGTACGTGTTGCATATAATAGGCAAAATCTTCTCCGACCATGAGCGGGGACATTTCGATGACGCCATCGGTGCCAACGACGCGAGCGGCGCTGCGACGGACGTGATCGGTCTCGATAGGATGGTTGATCACGGCGGGGTAGCCCCGGATATAGTCGAGCTCGTAGTGCGCTTCGCTCGCCGAACAGATATGGGTGATAGTCCGCTCCATCTCGGCGATGATGCGTGTTTGCGTCTCTGGTGTGAACGTCCGTACCGTGCCAGACAGCTTCGCTTCATCGGCGATGACGTTGAATGCCTGACCGGCAACGAACGTGCCGACAGTTAAGACGGCCGGTTCGAGCGGGTCGATGCGACGACTGATTACTTGTTGCAACTGGCTGACGATATTGGTTCCGACCATGACGGCATCGACCGTGTGTTGCGGGATGGCCCCGTGACCACCTTTGCCTTTGACGGTCAGTTCGAAGCGATCAGCCGCGGCCATGATCGGTCCCGTCTTCACACCAATCGTCCCGTATGGAAGCGGGGTCCAAATATGAGAGCCGTAAATATAATCGACACCGTCAAGACATCCATCTTCGATCATCGGTTTGGCCCCACCTGGCGCGAGTTCTTCCGCGAACTGGTGAATGAGGACGACATCTCCCGGAAGGTCGATTTCCGTGAGTGCTTTCGCAAGGACGAGCAACGTCGCCGTATGCGCATCATGACCGCAAGCGTGCATCGAGCCATTCACTTTCGAGCGGTACGGGACGTCCTTTAAATCTTGAATCGGCAAGGCGTCAAAGTCTGCCCGAAACGCGATGGTCGGGCCTTCGCCGCCATGAATGCGTGCGACAACACCGTTGCCACCGACATGTTCGCGCACATCGAGGCCGAGGTCGCGCAAATAAGCTGCAATCGTCCGAGGTGTCTCTCGTTCTTCGAATGAAAGTTCGGGATGTTGATGGAAGTGGCGGCGGAGCGTCACCATCTCGTCGTATAGCTCCGTCAAGCGTGAATCGAGGTCAGTCACAAGCATGATTTACACTCCTGTCCGTTGATCATTTTTGGTTGAAGCAAGGTCCATACGTCGTGTGAATTCAAATCGTCGAGAATCGGACGATGTAATAAGGTTTGCGCTTCGTCAGCCGTCACCCATCTGGCATCACTGTGCTCCTCGGAGAGGGTGACGGTCGTCGCGACCGGGTGAGCTAAATACGTCATGATGACGACTTGACGATCCGGGGCGGTCAAAAACGTCGTGGCGTACAACAATTGCTGGACCGCCACATGCAAACCGGCCTCTTCGAACACTTCCCGTTCAAGAGCGCGTTTGAGCGACTCGCCAAAGTCGAGTTTACCTCCGACGAGTTCCCACGTGCCGGGATTGACCTCGTCATCATCAGCTCGTTTGATGATGAGAATGTGGTCGTCTTGCACAATCACCGCTTTCACGGCAACAACGATGGTAGGAACGGACATGATGACACTCCTTTGTATGAATTCGTGAGAGAACCCACAGCATATATGAATCATTTTCTACATATTCCCTAAGTTATGCTTATGGTATACGACAAAAGGGAATTAATACAGGAGAAAATCATGAAATGAGGTGTCGAAATGGGTTGGATTATCGCAATCGGTATCATCGTTGTCTTGGCGTTCATCTATTTTTCGATGTACAACGGACTCGTCAAATATCGGAACTGGGTCGACGAGGCATGGGCACAGATTGATGTGCAGCTGAAACGGCGTTACGATTTGATTCCGAACTTGGTCGAAACGGTGAAGGGCTATGCCAAGCATGAGCAAGAGACGCTCGCAAAAGTTGTTGAGTTACGGAATCAACTCGGTTCGAAGACGAGCCGTCAAGAACAGATGGAAGTGAACGATCAATTGAGCGGCGCATTGAAGAATTTGTTCGCACTCCGGGAGGCATACCCAGATTTGAAAGCGAACGAGAATTTTAAGATGCTCCAAGAAGAATTGACGCAGACGGAGAATAAAGTCGCCTATTCACGGCAGTTATATAACAATACGGTCATGAAATATAACACGAAAGTCGAATCGGTCCCGACGAACATCATCGCCTCCGTCCATAATTTCGAAAAACGCGACATGCTCGAAGCACGTGAGGAAGAACGCGAAAACGTGCGTGTCTCATTCTAATGGATTGGGGTGGCGACGATGATCCTGTATGAACAAATTCGTAAAAATAAAATCAAGACCGTGTTCATCGTGGCCGGATTCGTCCTTCTCGTCTTGGCCGTTGGAGTGGTCATCTCATATTTGAACTATGGTGATCCGCTCCCAGGCCTCATCTTCACTCCGGTGTTCTCGTTGTTTTATATCGGGATTGTCATCATGTCGAGCACGAACATCGTCATGAAGATGAACCATGCCCAAGAAATCACCTCGGTCGACCAGCACCGATTTCTGTGGCATACGGTTGAGAACATGGCCATGGTCGCGCGTGTCCCGATGCCGCGCATCTTTATCATCAACGATGCGTCACCGAATGCGTTCGCGACCGGCCTGAAACCAGAGAAAGCGGCCGTCGCCGTGACGACCGGACTGCTCGATCAGTTGACGCGAGAAGAAGTCGAAGGCGTCATCGCCCATGAAGTCGCCCATATTAAAAATTACGATGTGCGATTGGCGACGGTGACGCTCGCCCTCGTCTCGGTCATCGCCATCATGAGCGATATCGGCTCACGGATGCTCTTCTTCCGAAGTGTCGGTGGCCGCCGCGACAACAACCAAAACCCGATTTTTATGATCGTCGGGCTGGTGTTATTGATTCTTGCGCCGCTCATCGCCACGCTCGTCAACTTGGCCATCTCGCGAAATCGCGAGTTTTTGGCGGATGCGAGCGGGGCCGAGTTGACGCGTAATCCGGATGCGCTCGCGTCGGCGCTAGAGAAAATCGCGAATATCCAAACACCGGTGAAGGAAGCCTCTCGCGCCTCGGCGTCGCTCTACTTTTCAGACCCGCTTAAGAAAAAGCTGAGCGGTCTGTTCTCGACGCACCCGAACCCGGCTGAACGGATTGCCAGACTTCGCAGCATGTAGCCTATAACGAAGGTCCTCTTTTTAGAAGAGGGCTTTTTTGTACGTGAATAGGATCAACTTAATTCGCAAATTCAGTTTGTATCAATATTAAATGGGAATGATAGTAAAAAGAGGATGAAATGGAGGAGATTCCATGTTTGAGTCGGCACTCGAGTTAGGCATTGTCCTATTTTTATTGATTTATTCCATCACGGTTTCGCTCATGTTGATGTCAGCCAAGAAGAGCTGAGTGAACGACAATTTTATTAACATATGAGCCAAGACGGCAAAAAGCCACCTCGTGCGCGAGGTGGCTTTCGTCAGTTACCCGGCGCGATGGCTCCGGAGTTTTTCAATCTCTTCGAGGACGAATTGGACGTTCGTTCCGACGATGACTTGAATGTGGTTCGGGCTGACAACCTTGATACCAGGGATGCCCGCTTTCTTGATTTGGGCTTGGTCGACCGTATCCATGTCTTTCACATCGACGCGGAGACGTGTGACGCATGACTCGATGCCTGTGACGTTTTGATCGCCACCGAGACCATCGTAAATCATCACTGCCATCGCTGAATATTGACCGCCGGCAGCGACTGGAGCCGTCTTCGTTTCGCCTTCAGGAGTCGTTTCCGTTGCGACTGCGTCAACCGCTTCGTCTGACTCACGGCCTGGCGTTGCCAAGTTGAGCTTGACGATCATGAAGCGGAAGATGACGTAGTAGATGGCACCGAAGACGAGACCTTGAACGAGCAACATGTACGGCTGGTTCGCGAGCGGTAACCGTGAGCTGAGGACAAAGTCGACAAGACCGGCGCTGAAGCCGAATCCGGCCGTCCATTGGAACGTCGCCGCGATGAAGAGGGAAACCCCTGTCAAGACCGCGTGGACGAGGTAGAGAACTGGTGCGAGGAACATGAACGAGAATTCGAGCGGTTCCGTGACACCTGTGAAGAACGATGCGAACGCTGCGGCGAGAAGGAGCGAGGCCGCTTGTTTTTTACGTTTTGTTTTCGCTGTATGGTACATGGCGAGGGCTGCTGCCGGAAGACCGAACATCATAATCGGGAAGAACCCGGCTTGATAGCGTCCAGTAATCCCTTTCACACCTTCACCTGACCAGAAGTTACCGATATCGTTAATGCCGGCCACATCGAACCAGAATACCGAGTTCAAGGCGTGGTGAAGACCAGTTGGGATTAACAGACGGTTGAAGAAGCCGTAAAGGCCTGCCCCGATTGCACCCATTTTAGAGATCGTTTCCCCAAATCCGACGAGTCCTGTGTACACGACCGGCCAGACGAAGTAAAGGGCGACCGAGACGAGGATCATCGAGAATGCCGTCATGATTGGCACGAGACGCTTCCCACTAAAGAAGGCGAGTGCATCTGGTAGCTTCACATGACTGAAGCGGTTGTACATTTGAGCGGCGACGATACCTGACAAGATACCGACGAACGCGTTGGCAATCTTACCGAACGCTGGGTTGACGGCTTCGACGTCGACACCTTGGAACAAGGCGACCGTTGCCGAAGACAAGAGTGTCGTGACCGTGAGGAAGGCGACAAGTCCGCTTAGAGCGGCTGAGCCGTCACGGTTTTTCGCCATCCCGAGGGCGACCCCGACTGCGAAGAGAATTGGAATGTTATCGATGATCGCTGAACCGGCTTTGATCAAGAATGCGGCGGCGATGTTTTCAGAACCCCAGCCGACCGGGTCGATCCAGTAACCGATCCCCATGAGAATGGCCGCTGCAGGAAGTACGGCAACCGGCAACATGAGGGAACGTCCGAGACGTTGTAAAAAGTTCATCATTGTGAATGTCCTCCTTTTTGATGGTGTTGATCTTGCAAGCGTTGAATGTGGAGCGTGATGTAACCAAGCTCTGATTCGGGCAAGACGATGCCGTATAAGTCTTCCATTTCGTTTGCGACGTCAGACGCACATGCAT
Organism: Exiguobacterium sp. s50; assembly: GCF_018618175.1. NCBI lineage: Bacteria > Bacillati > Bacillota > Bacilli > Caryophanales > Exiguobacterium > Exiguobacterium sp. s50. Next base: position 177,993 of record NZ_JACSLP010000005.1, on the reverse strand, counting down.
AGGCAGACGAGAACTTCGTTTGAATCATCTGAAGCATATCTTCGTCGATCGTATGGTGATCGTAATGGTTGACTCGATCCATGACGAATCGTAAATGAGTTAATAAGCGTTGATAGGATAAGTCATCTTCTTCTATAGATAGATCGAGCCGTCTCGAAATCGATTGAATCATGTCACGTACGATTGTCGTCTGTTTGACCGTCTTGCGTAAATCACCTCCCTTCACTTTTAATGTATGGATGTGCAGCGCGATGAAGGCCGCCTCATCTTTCGGCATCTTCACGCCGAGTTTGTCCTCGATGAGGTGAAGCGCCCATAACCCGATCTCGTATTCGTTGCGATATAAAATCTTAATCTCGTTCAACAGCTTGTTGCGGAGCGAGATGCCTTCTTGCTCGCGCTCGATGGCAAACGAGATATGATCGGTGAGCACGATATGGATGTGTTCGTTGAACGTCGTCTCGAGCCGTTTTTCCGCATGCGAAATGATTTCTTCTGAAATCGTGAAGTGCTCAATTGGAATCCGTGTCAGCAGTTGTTGAAACTTATCATTCTCCGACATGACGAACAGCTTTTCCACCTTATGCGGATTGACGATATCGTTGCGAGCCTTCTTGAACGCGACGCCTGGTCCGATGGCGATCTTCTCTTCGCCCTCGTCCGAGACGATGACCGCGTTGTTGTTTAAAATCTTTTTAATTTTTAACATGTGTCCTCCTAACGAGGAGTCATTGTTCCGCTTGAGCGACGACGGTTTTCCCGGGAAGCGATGGGCCTCCTGCATGGAACGAATACGGGTGCTCTAACGTGCTCCCGTTTGTGATGACCATCGGAGTGACCGTGTCTTTACCGGCTCGCTGGATTTGTTCCAAGTCGGCCGTCAACAGTGGCTGTCCGGTCGTGACCGTGTCACCGACTTTGACGTGGACGTTGAATGGGCTACCCGCGAGTTCGACCGTATCGAGTCCGACATGAATCAAAATTTCAGCTCCGTCTCCCGAACGGATACCGATCGCGTGCTTCGTCGGTGCGACTTGGATGATGGTTCCATCTACCGGTGCGACGACCGTTCCGTCCGTCGGCATGATGGCAATCCCGTCGCCCATCATCTTCTCGCTGAAGACGGGGTCGGTCACTTCCTCAAGTGGAATGATGTCTCCTTCCACGGGTGCGTAAAGTGTCAGTGTATGTCTCTTCATCCACTTATTCAATAACATGTTCGATTCATCCTTTCGCTTGAAAAATGATTGTGAAAAAACAAAACAGGCATGGAGTATAGACGGGTGGCGTGAGCCTTTCGTCTTACCCCATGCCTGATCGAATCAGTCACATGTGATCATTATTCGTTTCGTCACCCTCAAGATAGCACGCCGATGTATAGATATCAAGACCTAATTTGAAAGCGTTCTCTAGAAATTTTACTTCTTCGAAAATCTGTTGTATAGTTAGGGCGAAACTGAATGGGAAAGGTGTTGCATGTTAATGAGTGAGGTTGTATCTGCCTAACGAACTGAAAAATGTTGGATGACGCGTCTTTTTGTCATGCCTTCATGTTCTGTTACAGATACCGCCATTCATAAACTGCCAGACACCGGTCTGTCTTTTTGCGTTGGTCGTCATCGGCCGACGCTTTTTGTTTGCGCGGTATCTCCATCACAAAATAAGGAGACTCCATCATGAATGAACAAACATTAGACAAACTACAATACAACGACTTGATTCATCACGTCGAACGATACTGCATCAGCGGATTCGGACGCAACTTGTTACGAAACCAGCGTCCGACGAGCCATCTGCAAACGGTGAAAAAACGGCTTCAAGAGACATCGGAAGCACGCGCGATTCTCGACGCGACGTCACACGTCCCCTTTATCGGGGTGTCTGCTATGGAACCGCTCATCGGTAAAATCAGCCGTGGCATCCAGCTCGAGGCAAGCGAACTCGAAGCCGTCGCCGAATTTTTCCGCGGGGCCCGTAAACTGAAGCGATTCATGGCCGAGCAGGCGTTCTTTGCCCCGCTCTTGTCCCTTTACGCGGGAGAGATGAGCGAGTGGCGCAGCATCGAGGAAGACATCGTCCAATCGATTCGTGGGGGACGGGTCGTCGACGAGGCGTCCAAAGAATTGAAACGCGTCCGCAAACAAATCGACATTCTCGAAGGACGGATCGAGGAGCGGTTGAGCAAGTTCTTGAAGAGCGCCACAAACCGGGAAGCGATTCAAGACGGCTTTGTGACGAAGAAACAAGATCGATTCACGATTCCAATCAAAGCGTCATATAAACATAAAGTCGCTGGGACAATCATCGACACGTCGAGCCGAGGGACGACGGTCTTCATCGAACCAGAGGCGGTGGCGAAGTTGAACGCGGAACTCGTCGTCAAACGAACGGAGGAAGCGGTCGAAATCTATCAAGTTCTCGCCACGCTCACCGGCATGGTGGCGGAAGCGTTGCCGACCATCGAGGCGACGCTTGATGTCATCGCCCAATACGATATGGTGTTCGCGAAAGGGAAGTATAGCCAAGCCATCGATGGCATCGCCCCTCGCGTGAACGCGGTCGGGAAAATCCGTTTGAAACAAGTCCGCCATCCACTCCTCGAACGGGCGGTCCCTCTCGACTTCTCGCTCGGGGACACGTACCGCGGTCTGATCATCACCGGACCGAACGCCGGCGGGAAGACGGTCGTCTTGAAGACGATTGGTCTGCTCAGTTTGATGACGATGAGCGGACTTCATATCCCGGCCCATCCGGACACGGACATCTCGACGTTTGACGACGTATTCGTCGACATCGGGGACAACCAGGACATGGGTTCGGCGCTCAGCACGTTCTCGGCCCATATGCATAACGTGGCGCACATCATGCAGAAGGCAGGGAAACGGTCGTTACTGTTATTCGATGAGATTGGAAGCGGGACCGAACCGAACGAGGGAGCGGCCCTCGCCATCGCAATTTTAGAAGAAGCATATAAACGAGGCTGTCTCGTCGTCGCCTCGACCCATTACGGCGAAATCAAGGCGTACTCCGAGACGCATCCGGACTTCATGAACGCGGCCATGCAGTTCGACCCGGAAACGCTCGAACCGAAGTATCGGCTGTTGATTGGGCAGTCCGGCGACAGCAACGCCTTGTTCATTGCCCGGAAAATGAAATTGCCCGAATCGATTTTGAAGCAGGCGGCCCGCTATATGCACGACAAGACGTACGACCAGTCGCTCGTCGATCCGGCACGTCTGACGCAAGCAGTCGTCTCATCCGTCATCGAACCAGATCAAGTTCTGTCAAAAGGGGACCGGGTCCGCCTGCTCGAGACGGATCAAGTCGGTCTTGTCTATGCGATGGACGAATCGTTGCGCCAAGTCACCGTCTATGTCGACGGTGTCTTCAGTGAGCAACCGCTCCGCCGAGTTCGACGCGAGGCGAAAGCGCTCGACTTGTATCCAGCTGGTTATGACCTGGAAACGTTATTCATCGATTACCGGGACCGGAAAGAAGCCCATGACTTTGCTCGCGGTTCGAAGAAGGCGCTCCGTCGCGTCGAGAAAGAGATTCGGGCGCGGCAACGTGCCGAACGAAGCAAATGAGTGTATCCGGGAAGACACTCGGGTAAGGAACAAGGACCGGGAGTCATCACGTACAGTTCGGCTTTCGGGTAACGTGTCGGAGGTGACTGGATGTTTTGGTTAAGCTTGTTGTTCGCCATCGGATTTGCCTTGATTCACTACTTTTCAGGACAGTTGATTCACGTGCGCGAGACGCCGCGGAGCCGGTTTCTGTCACTCGCCGGCGGAGTCGCCGTCGCCTATGTGTTTCTTCATCTCTTGCCTGAACTGAACGAATATCAACAAGAACTCGAAGGACATCTCGAGAGTGGGCTATTCGCCTCGATCGAGAATCATATCCTCGTCGTCAGCATGCTGGGTCTGGCAGTGTTTTATGGCTTGGAACGGTTGGCCACGCAAATGAAACGGCGTGGCAACGGCAGCGTTTTTTGGATTCACATGGCGTTGTTCATCGTCTACAACTTCAGCATCGGCTATGTGCTCGCGGAGAGCGAGTTCGATACGGCGTGGGCAATGACACTCTACTTTGTCGCATTAGGGATTCATTTCATCACGGTCGACCAGGGTCTGAGGCATCACCATCAGGAGTTGTACGACAGGCGAGGCCGATTGTGGTTGTCGTTGGCCGTGCTTGCCGGGTGGAGCGTCGGCGCATTTTCAGCGCTCCATGAAGTGACGCTGTCGATGATTGTCGCGTTCTTGGCCGGGGGGATTATTTTGAACGTCATGAAAGAAGAGCTGCCAGAAGAGCGGGACAGCAGTTTCCGCGCCTTTGCCGTTGGGCTTATCGGATACGCTCTGCTGTTATTGGCCATATGAAAAGGCAACCGATCGTGGTTGCCTTTTTGCTTACAGTGAATTGGTGCTCTGATTGTCTACGTTATCGTCGGCCGCAGGTGTGTCCTCATCTTGGTTCGGGCCACCGAATAGACCACCGTGATGAGGGCCATGCCCGCCTCCGTGACGTCCACCGCCAAAGCCGCGCATGTCGCCTAAGTCGTCGTAACTCGTGATGTCAGCAAAACGCTCTTCGTGGTCGGCGAGAATCGCGTCGGCCTCATCTTGCGTCAAGTCACCTGATTCAACGGCTGCCTCAAGTTTCGCTTCATGAGAAGTGATCATCGCCTCGATGAACTGTTCAATGGTGATCCCTGTTTCTTCCGCGAGTTCAGGAAGCGATTGTCCTTCTTCGCGCGCTGCTTCCACGTCGGCTTCGGTCAACCCGAGCGCCTCGAGCAAAGCGGCCTGACCGGCTGCCCGATTACCGAACATACCCCGCTCGCCTCGTTCCCCGCGTTCGCATTGGGTCGTCGTTTCCGTTCCGTCGGTCGTTGTCGTGTCGTTCGTGGCGGCATAGACGCCGGTTCCTGAGACGGCAAGTAGGCCGGCCAGGGTGATGGCTAATTTAGATGTCTTCATGTCAATCTCCTCCTTTACTACCTCAAGTGTAGGACGTGGGTGATCAAAAGTTGTGAGGGAATTGCAAGGTTTCTGCAAATTGTCTTTGGGAAATGATGGGTTCGTTTCGCGATGCGATATAATGGGGTTGGAGGCGATAAAGATGAACGTACTCGTAGTCGAAGATGAACCGAAATTAGCGGACGGGCTCGCCCGCTTTTTAACGTACGCGGGGTTTCACGTCAGTGTGGTCGGCACACTCGCCGAAGCGAAGCGGCAGCTCGAGCAACCGTTCGATGCGGTCCTGCTCGATGTTCGTCTGCCGGACGGGGAAGGTTGGACGCTCATCCCGAAATTGAAGACGCTCAAGCCGCGACCGGCCATCATCTTGGCGACGGCACGAGGAGAGGCGGATGACCGTGTGTTCGGCCTCGAGCTCGGGGCCGACGATTATTTGGTCAAACCGATCGTGTTAAAAGAACTCGAAATTCGCCTGAAACGTCTCGTCAAACAGACGGACGAGATCTCGTTCGGCGACATGATGGTGGACGCACGATCCCGTACGGTGACCGATCACGGCCAAGCGATTCGGATGACCAATAAAGAATACGAGTTGCTCCTCTTCTTCTTGAAACATAGTGGAGAAGCGCTCGATCGCAACCGCCTACTTGACGAGGTGTGGGATTATACGTTCGCCGGGGACACGCGCACGGTCGACACGCACGTCAAACAGTTGCGTGACAAATTGCCGACGATGAAGCGGTACTTGAAGACGGTGCATCGCGTCGGTTATCGATTGGAGGAAGTCCGATGAGCCGGTTGATGAAGAAGTTGCTTTGGACCGCGATCCTCCCTCTCGTCGTCATGGCGGTGCTCACATTTGGTCTGACATCACTCTTGATTGGGCGTTTCGCGGAGACGGAGAGCTATGACCAACTCGAGCGTGAAGCGGACATCGTGTATGAGGCGCTTGTGGATGGACGCGGCATACCGGGTCAACTCGATGTTCTCGTGTTTCAAGACGGGGAAGCGGTCAATCTTGATCGTGGGGGCAGGATGCGTCGACATATGTCGCCAGCCCTCGATCCAGACTCACTTTCTGAACGAGATGAGGTCAGTGTGAACGGGGCGCGGTTATTGACGTTCCTTCGGGAAGAAGGGGATGTGCAAATCGTGACGTACGCACCCGTCCCGCTGTCGAATCCGCAGTTTCGTCAAATCTACGTCATTCTCGGGAGCGGGTTCTTGCTCGCGCTCATCGTCGCCGTCGGTGTGACGTATTGGATGGGGCGGCGTTTGACGTCCCCGCTCGTCGAGTTGAAGCAGGCGACCGCAGCCATCATGTTGGGCCGGCATGACATCACACTGCCGCCTGTCACCGACGACGAGATTGGCGATTTGACGGAAGCGGTCCGTCAGATGAACACATCACTCGAAGAGAAAGAACGGATGCAAAATACATTCATCTCAGGGGTTACGCACGATGTCCGGACCCCGCTTGCCATTGTCCGGAACGAGGCCGAAATGCTTGAACTCGGTGTCGTCAAACAAGAAGACGTGGCGGCGACGGGACGTAGCATGACCGAAGAAGTCGATCGCATCGACCGGCTCGTCACCCAGATGCTCGAATACTCGAAGCTATCGGCAGGCAAGCTGGCGCTCACGATTGAAACTGTTCACATGAATGAATTGATTGAAGCGACGGTCGCGCGGATGGAGGAATGGTTCCGGCACAAGCAAGTGACGGTCACGCTTGAACTTGAGGATGTGACAGTACAGGCGGACCGGTTGGCGATGGAGCGCATCCTGTCGAACTTTCTTCAGAACGCATATCACGCGAGTCCGATTGGCGGTGTGATTACAATCAGGCTCACTGAGCGACGGCTTGAAATCGAGGATAAGGGTCCGGGCATCACAGAATCGATGCGTGCCAACATCTGGGACATGTATGTGAAAGGCGACCGTTCGAACGGGCACGGGCTTGGTCTGGCTATCAATAAGCTGTTACTCGAGGCACAAGGGCTGTCGTACGGGATTGAGTCGAGAGAGGGGGCACTGTTTTGGATCGAATGGGAATAAACTTATTTTTGCGGGGTGTGCGCTTGGAACGGGACCGGATTGAGACACCTGGCTATCCGTTCTCGCTACCGATTTTTGAGGGGTTTGATGAACTGACGCTGACGAAGCCGGTCACGTTCTTGGTCGGCGAGAATGGGAGTGGAAAATCGACGTTGGTCGAAGGGATGGCCATCGCCGCCGGATTCAATCCGGAAGGTGGGGCGACGACGTTCCGTTTTGAGACCGAGGCAACGCATAGCCCGTTGTTCGAGGCGCTCCGTCCGATTCGGGGTGCCTATCGACCGAAGGACGGATTTTTCCTCCGGGCCGAGACGGCATATCAATTGTCGAGTTATGTGGATGAGATTGCACGAACGTCGCCCGACCCGGAACGGTTCTATGCGTCTTACGGCGGTCGATCGCTCCATGAGCAATCGCACGGAGAGGCGTTCTTGTCGCTCATGCTCCATCGTTTCCGGGATGGCGGGCTCTATATATTGGACGAGCCTGAGGCCGCCTTGTCCCCGATGCGGCAGTTGACGATGCTCGCGCGGATGCATGAACTCGTCCAATCGGGCAGTCAATTCATCATCGCGACCCATTCACCAATCCTCATGTCGTATCCTGACGCCGACATACTCCAAGTCGAGACGGGACTCCGGCCGACGACGTTCGACGAACTCGAGCACGTCCGTGTCATGCGTGACTTTCTAGCGGCACCAGAACGGATGCAACGCATCCTGTTCGAGTGAAAACGGTCACGGTGTAAGCGTTTTATTTTTATGTTGACGTCAAGATTTCAAGGGAGTATGCTAGTAGCGAGAAGAAGAAAATCCATTTTGGGATTGTTACTGGTCAAGCAGGCAAAACCTAAATTGATGCCGATCATCCAAATTTGGGCGGACCGGTGTGAATTTAGGTTTTTTTCTTTTCACTCGAACTTGAGCGGAGGTGAATTGATTCCATGCAGATTTCAAAAGTGTTCAACAATAACGTCGTGGCCATTCAAGCGAACGGTCAAGAACAAGTCGTCATGGGACGGGGGATTGCGTTTCAAAAACGTCCGGGTGATGCGATTGATCAAGCGCGGATCGAAAAAGTCTTTACGCTCGAGAGTAAAGAGAGCCACGAACGGTTCGTTCATTTTTTGAATGAGATGCCAGCGGCGGAGATGGATACGGTCAAAGAAATCGTCAAGTTGGCGGAGACGCGGCTTGAGAAGTCGGTCCATGATTCGCTATATGTGACCCTCGCCGACCACATCCATTTCGCCCTCAGTCGGTATCGGGATGGAATCATCATTCGGAACCCGCTCGTTTGGGAAGTGAAACGATTTTACGGACCCGAGTTCACCATCGGGAAAGAAGCGGTCGCCCTCATCAATGAACGGCACGACGTCAAATTAGACGAAGACGAGGCGGTCGCCATCGCGCTCCATCTCGTCAACGCGACGATGTCGGGCGCCAAAGGTGAAAATTTGCATCTCGTCACCGAGATGACACGCGCCACACAAGCAATCCTCACCATCATCACGTACCACTTTCAAATTGATTTGGATGAAGAATCATACGCCTATTCACGATTCTTGACCCACTTGAAGTATTTCGTCCAACGGCTTGCCTCAGGTGAGAAGATTAAGCAGGGGGGCGACGAGACGCTGTTCGAGATGGTGAAGCTGCGCTATCCGGACGCTTACGAATGTGTCGAGAAAATCGCCGGTCTAATCGCCACGAAGTACAATTACGAGGTTTCGACCGATGAGCGGTTGTATATGATGATTCATATCGAAAACTTAATGAAAGAACGACGATCCTAAGGATGGTTACTGATGATGCAGGCCAAACCTAAATGACGGCACCTCCCGTGTGCGTTCATTTAGGTTTTTCTTTTTACCCAAATTGAAGGAGTGAACAGTATGAGCCAAACAAAAACGCTCGCCGCGGACATCATTCGTCACGTCGGCGGGAAAGATAACGTCAAAAGCGTGTTCCATTGTGCAACACGGCTACGTTTTAAATTGAAAGATGAACAGAAAGCCAATCCTGAAGCGTTAAAAAATCATGACGGCGTCATCACGGTCGTCCAAAGCGGCGGTCAATTCCAAGTCGTCATCGGCAACAACGTCCCATACGTCTATCAAGACGTGGTCGAGGCGGGTGGATTCCAGACGTCATCGAACGACGATACGGAAAAAACGGGCGTCTTTAACCGTTTGATTGATGTGATTGCGGGGATTTTCACCCCGATTCTCGGTCCGATGGCCGGTAGTGGTCTATTGAAAGGGTTGCTCGCCATTCTCGTCGCCCTCGGCTTACTGACACAAGACATGGGCACATACATCGTCTTGAACGCAGCGGCCGACGCGCTCTTCTACTTCTTACCGGTCATCCTCGGCCATTCGGCAGCGAAGAAGTTTGGCGGCAATCCGTATATTGGGATGATTATCGGGGGTGCGCTCGTCTATCCGGCTATCGTCGCGATACAAGGTGCGGGCGAGTCACTCTCATTCCTCACGGTGCCAGTCGTCTTGATGAGCTACGCGTCCTCGGTCATCCCGATTATCTTGGCGGTGTACGTGTCATCGAAAGTCGAAACGTTCTTCAACAAACACACGCATGAGGCGGTCCGTAACTTCACGACCCCGATGATGGCACTCTTGATTGTCGTCCCGCTCACGTTCCTCGCCATCGGTCCGGTCGCAACATACGCGAGTCAAGGTCTCGCCGGCGGCTACTCGTTCTTATATGAACTCAGTCCAGTCGTCGCCATCGCTTTCATCGGTGCATTTTGGCAAGTGCTCGTCATGTTCGGTCTCCATTGGGGGCTCGTGCCGATTATCATCAACAACTTGGCAGTCGTCGGCATGGACACGATCGTCGTCGGAGTCCTCATGGCGACATTCGGTCAAGTCGGGGCAACGCTCGCCATCACATTGAAGGCGCGTGACCCGAAGACGAAAGGACTTGGTACCTCGTCGACGATCGCTGGTGTGTTCGGTATCACCGAGCCGGCGATTTACGGATTGACGCTCCCGCGTAAAAAACCGTTCGTCTTTGGGATGGTCGGTGGCGCGGCCGGCGGTGTCGTCGGCGGTATGCTCGGGACGGCCGCTTATGCGATGGGTGGTCTCGGCGTGTTCAGTATCCCGGTCATGATTCCGGCAACGGGCCTTGATATGACATTCTATGGTGCGTTGATTGGGATGGCAGTTGCGACGCTCGTCTCGTTCGGACTCACGTTCGCATTCCATAAAGAAGTAACATCGGAAGAAACGTCGCCGCGTGTCGAATCAGCACCTGTCTTGACTGATCACGTCGGTACACCGGTCTCCTCACCGGTCAAAGGGGAAGTCGTCGCACTTGAGACCGTTCGCGATGAAGTGTTCTCGAGTGGCGCGATGGGGAAAGGAATTGCCATCATGCCAACGGAAGGCGTCGTCTATGCGCCGTTCGACGGGGAAGTCGTCACGGTCTATCAATCGAAGCACGCAATCGGACTCCGGTCGCATAGCGGTGTCGAAGTATTGATTCACGTCGGGCTCGACACGGTCCAGCTCGGGGGACAACATTTCGAATCGTTCGTCACAGACGGACAACAAGTGACCGAAGGCGACGTGTTGGTGAAATTTGATTTAGAAGCCATTGCTCAAGCCGGTTACGACACGATAACTCCGGTAATTGTCACAAATACAGGGAATTACTTAGATGTCTTGCCGACACATAGCGGCATCGTCGAACCAAACCACGGCGTCTTGCGCGTCTTAGCCTAAAAGGAGGAAATGGATATGAAACAAGTAGCGAAAAACTTTTTATGGGGTGGCGCCACAGCGGCGAACCAATTTGAAGGCGGATATCAAGAAGGTGGCAAAGGACTGTCGATCGCGGATGTGATGCCGGGCGGCAAGGACCGGATGAAAATCATCCATGACCCGACGTTCGATTTCGAGTTACATGACGAGTATACGTACCCGAACCACGAAGGCATTGACTTCTATCATCACTACAAGGAAGACATCGCTCTCTTCAAAGAGATGGGCTTCAAGACGTTCCGCATGTCAATCGCTTGGTCGCGCATCTTCCCGAACGGTGACGAACTCGAGCCGAACGAGGAAGGTCTTCAATTCTATGACCGCGTCATCGACGAGCTCGTCGCGCAGGGGATTGAGCCGCTCGTCACCATCTCGCACTATGAGTTGCCGCTCCACTTGGCGACAGCATACGGTGGTTGGCGTGACCGCCGCCTCGTGACATTTTTCGAGCGGTACAGCCGTGTCTTGTTCGAACGTTACCAAGGCAAGGTCAAATATTGGCTCACGTTCAATGAAATCAACGGGGCCCAATTCATGCCGATGCTCAGTCTCGGGATGGCAATCCGTGAAGGGGACGACCAGTTGCAATTGACATATCAAGGGTTGCACCATCAACTCGTGGCAAGTGCGCTCGCGACAAAAGCGGCACGCGAAATCGACCCGTCGATGCAAATCGGCTGCATGCTCATCGCGGCGCCGGTCTATCCGTACAGCTCGAACCCGGAAGACATTTGGTACGCGCATGACGCCGAGCGCATGATGAACTTCTTCTGCGGCGACGTTCACGTTCGCGGTGAATATCCGTCGTTCGCGAAACGATTCTTCCGTGAGAACGGGATTGAACTCGTGATGGAAGATGGCGATCTCGAGACGCTAAAAGCACACACGGTCGACTTCTTCTCACTCAGCTACTATATGTCGCGTACCGAGAAAGCGGAGAAGACAGAAGACGAAGCAGCAGGGAACATCATGAGCGGTGTGAAAAACCCTTACTTGAAAGCAAGCGACTGGGGCTGGGAAATCGATCCGATGGGACTTCGCGTCATTTTGAACAAACTGTATGAGCGTTATGAATTGCCGCTCTTCATCGTCGAGAACGGTCTCGGGGCTTATGATAAGGTCGAAGCGGACGGTTCGGTCCATGACGATTATCGGATTGAGTACTTGCGTGACCATTTGAAAGCGATGGTGGAGGCGATTGAAGACGGTGTCGACGTCATCGGTTATACGAGCTGGGGCTGTATCGACCTTGTCAGCGCATCGACCGGGGAGTACAGCAAACGTTACGGTTTCATCTACGTCGATAAGCACGACGATGGGTCAGGGACACTCGAGCGTTCACGGAAAGACTCGTTCTTCTGGTATCAAGACGTCATCCAGACGAACGGGGCGAGCTTGTTCGAGGACGAGACGGTGAAATAAGAAAAGAGCGGCCGCGGCCGCTCTTTTCTTATGCTTTCGTGATTTTTCGCAAAACGATGATGGCGAGACTGACGCCGCCGGCAATCAACATATACGTGAGAATCTCCGTCCAGGCTGCCATCAGACGTCATCTTCCGCGAAGACGGCCAAGTCTCCTTGAGGCATGGCGACGAGTAAAAAGTGTTCGCCTCCGAGCGGGCGGGCGTCCCCGGCCTGCCAACTCTCGTACTGCTCATGATAACCGTTCACGAACAGGACCGATCCGGATTCAAATGTGAGTTCAAGGTTGGGGTTGTCTTCTGTTAAACGGACGGAGCGGACGCGTTCACGTCGCAGTCCGACGAGGTGATGGAGTTGTTCGTCTTCGTTGAACGACGGACCCGATGAATGGACGTACCAGGGTCCTTCGATTGAGAGCCAAGACTCGTTGCCGTCTCGTTTAAAGTAAAGTAGGTGATGGTTTGGACCGGAACCGAAGTCGATTCCGACGAAGGAAGACGCGTTAAATAGATGTTGTAAAATCCGTGTAGCTTCTAGATGTTCGGTACGGGTCACGCTTCCACCTCGCTTAAATAGGTTAGTTAATTCCATCATTCCACGTTACTCCACTAAAGTAAACGAAAGGATTATGTGAAATCACTCATACGAGAGGTAGATAAAGACGTTCGACATCTTATGGAAAATACTTCAAGGAAGTTAAAAGTTTGGTCAGTGATTGGGCGAATTCGGTCCCGCCTTCAAGGATTCGATTTATAATCAAATGTATAGATGAATCGATGAAACGAGGGGTAACCATGGTTTATGGCTTATTGATTGGCGGCACTGTCCTAATCACCATCGTCCTCAACATCCTCCGGTTGATGACGACCCCCGCCCTGAATCGCTGGCTGCTCGCCGGGACGAGCAGTCTCGTCGTGATTTGGCACGGGGTGTTGTTCGACTTTTATGATTTGCATTGGTCCGTGCTGTTGTTGATTATTACGGGACTCGTCTGTTTTCACTGGAAAGGCATGACTGTTGCTATTATGGTCAGCTGGCTTTTAGTATACAGTCAATCCGGGATACTATCCTTTCCACTGTTGCTCAGTTATGTCTTCTTTGGATTAGGTGCGGCGTTGCTCTTCGGCTACGTCAAACAGTTAAAGCGTGAGCGATCGGGACGGTTACGGATGTTGACGGCAAGTTCTCGTCAATTGAACGTGTTTCGGGAAGTCAGTTTTACAATGCAAGACACGCTTGATCCGGACCGATTGTTGCAAACGATTTTGACATCGGTGACGGCGGGGCACGGGCTCGGGTTTAACCGTTCAATCATCTTTTTTGCGGATTTGGAAAAAGATAGCATTTACGGAGTGATGGGAACAGGACCGATGAATCCAGAAGACGGCTTTCAAATTTGGGAAGAAATTACGCGCCAACATTATGACCTCCAAGGACTGATTGATGAGAAGGAGACGGACTCGACGCACGATGAACAGTTGAACGAACGAATTCGGAAGATGACGATCCCGTTTCATGGCAACCACCTGTTCAAACAGACGCTCGATTCAGGACGACCGCTCCATGTCTACGCGAGCATCGCCGATGACCCGGTGCTGCGGATGCTACATACCGATTTACAAATGGATGAGTGTACGATTTTCCCACTTCACCATCAAGGAATCCCTTACGGACTCCTCGTCATCGATAACGTCGTCAACAAAAAGCCGATCACCCCTCAAAAGATTGATAGCGTCCGTCCGATTGCGGAACAAGCCTCGCTCGCGCTCCATCAAACGATGCTGTATCAACGTATCGAGACATTGGCGCTTCGTGACGGCTTGACGCGTCTTAAAAACCATCGCTCATTCGAACAAGATCTGGACGTCTTATTCCGGGAGTGCGAAACGGACGAGCTGTCACTGATTGTCATGGATATCGATTATTTCAAGCACTTCAACGACACGAACGGGCACTTGGCTGGAAACGAGTTGTTGACGCGACTCGCGAGTGTCATTCGACGAAGCGTGCCGGATGAACAGATGGCGTATCGGTTCGGTGGCGAAGAGTTCGTCGTCCTATTGCCGCAGTATGACGAGGTCGAGGCGGCACAGGTGGCGGAAACGATCCGCAGCGCCGTGCTCGGAACGAACTTTATGAACGGAGAGCGACAACCGGGTGGGCAATTGACGCTCAGCTTCGGCGTCGCTTCAAAGCATACCCTTCATGAACAGTCCCTCGAACAGTTGATTGAGTGTGCCGATCAAGCCCTCTATGCAGCCAAATCAAAAGGGAAAAATCAAGTCTGTCGTTGGGAGGGGGTAACATTATGACCGAATTCAGTGTCATGATTATGACCGTCGTCTTTATCGGTTCGATTTTATTGACGAGTCAGCCGTGTTATCGTTTCGTGACAGGCAACTTGGCGCGACGCCACGCTGCGGCACTCGGTGTCTCATTGAAAGACGTCTCGTTCTCGTTCGATCAAATGGTATATTTCATCGCGTTGCCGACGACGATTCCAGAAGTCCGCGATGCGGCGAAAGCAGAACTGGTCGTCGAACCGTATTATGAGTCTTATTTCTTTCCAGAAGTGAACGGCGTGCAAGTCTCCGTAAAATCAGAATCGACGGTGATTCCTATCGCCTATTTGCCGATTGACGATTTCAGCCTTCCTGTGTTGGATCGACACTTGGAGGCCGGAAAGATTAATGAACGCGTCAACCGGACGATTCGGGAGCATATGATTGTCCATGACCGTACGCTCGAAGCGATTCGAGACGAGGTGTATGATCACCTCCATGAAGATCACCTCGCACAATGAAAGGGTTTCCATCACAGACTCGTGGTGGAAACCCTTTTTTTACTGCGCTAACATGTGAAATCGTGCGGCACCGATCAAGTTGGCCGCGTTGAAGTGGGCACACGTCTCGAGATCGATGTGGAACGTCCCGAACGCGTCACAGAGCGCATCCAAGTGTCGTTTGATGCCGTCTCGGACTTCCGGACGGCGACTGATGCCGCCACCGATTAAAATCCGCTCCGGGTCGAGTCCGAATTGAAGATTGTACATGCCGATTGCGTTCCAGCGATAGAAGCGCTCTAATTCCGTTTGGATGACCGGATTGGTTTGAAGCGCGAACACGTCTTTTCCGGTAAGTGGACGACCGAGCTGTTCGCTGCAACGCTTGACGAGGACGGCCGTCGAACCGATGGCGCTCCATGTTCCATCTGGATGCGGCAAGTTCGGGTCCAAAATCCAGTACCCGTACTCACCGCCGTGGAAGTGTGACCCGACCATGAGGACGTCCGAGTCGACGAAGGCACCACCGATGCCGGTACCGATGACCACGGTCGCATAACGTTTCACGGATGCGGCCGCACCGTTCCATCCTTCTGCAAGTGCTGCCGCATTGGCATCGTTCAAGACGGTGACCGGTAAGTCGTAACGGTCTTCGAACGCCTGTAGAAACGGACGATTGTGGATATACGGCAATGCGCTGATGCCATGAATCACACCGGTCGTCGAGTCGACGGAGCCGGGCGCACTGAAGGCGATTCCGTCGAGCGGGGACTCAACGGTCGCTTCGTTAAAAATCACATCGACTTGATCAAGCAAGCCGTCCCACGTCGCTGGGGTTGGGACGTGTTTGTTCGACAGGAGGTTGCCGTCGGCTTGGACGACTCCGTATTTGATACTCGTACCACCAATATCGATAGCTAAATAATGTTGCATGTCTTGTTTCCACTCCTTATGGCAAGAACGCGGCCCCGATGACGCCAGCGTCGCCATGCAATTGCTGCAGGACGAGGGGGGTCGCTCCTCTCAAATGAGGGTATACTCGCATCGCGACCGCGTCTTGTAACTGATTCCAGTATAACGGAGCCGAAGCCGTCACGCCTCCTCCAAGAATGATGACGTCAGGATCGACCGTGTGGATGATATTGGCGAGACCGGTCGCTAAATCCTCGACGAACGTGCTGCATTCGATTTCGTCTGTCAAAAGCGTCATCGAATCAGTCATTCCTTTAGTGCGGGCACGTTCGTGAAGTGCCGTTCCACTCGCATGCGTTTCAAGCGCTCCGACGTTCAGCGTCGGATGTGCTGGTCCGTCCGTACGAATGATCATATTGCCGACTTCTCCGGCGCTACCATGAGCCCCGCTAATCAAATTTTGCTTATAGACGAAACCGCCGCCAATACCTGTGCTGACCGTGACGTAAAAGACGGAGTCGACATGACGACCAGCCCCAAATTTCGCTTCGGCGAGCGCTGCCGCATTGGCATCATTCTCTAACGTGACAGGTAGGCCGAGCAGAGTGCATAGCGGCTCCACGATTGTCTGATGGTGCCAGTTCGGGAGGTTCGGCGGGGTCAAGAACGCACCTCGTTTTAAGTCGAGCGGACCCGGTGCCGCGATGCCGACGTGCGTGATGTCATATTCGAGTTGGAATCGTTCGACGGCAAGCTTGATTTGGTTCAACAAGGTGTCGAGCGCAAGGTGCGGCTGTGTCTTCAATTTATATTGTTTCTCGAGACGCCCTTCTGTCGACACGACGGCGATTCGTGTGTTTGTGCCGCCCAAATCGATGCCGATGCGGGCTTTTTGTTTCGTTGGAGAGGATACACCGGTGACGAGGCACGTGGCCGTTCCGTCTAACTGAAATGACTGACCCGCTGGCAAAAGCAACGTCGCACCGATCTCGAAGGCCGAACCGTCAATCTCAAGTGTCCCTTCGACGACCGAGAGCAAACGGAACGTGTCCGTCGAGACGGATTCTTCGCGTTCGATCGTCCATTTTTCGACGAAGAAATACGGATTGCGCGTCAATTGCGTTCGGAAATGATCCAGTGACAGGGCAGGTTCCACATAGTCGAGATGGGGTGCGAAGGAGGCAAGAGTACCTTGATTGACGTGGAGATCACGTGTGCGGCCCGTCGTCGGTTCAGTGCGTCCGTAATCATAGAGACGGTACGTCGTATCCGAACTTTGTTGAATCTCGAGAACAGATACGTCTTTCGTCAAAGCGTGGACAGTCCCGGCCGGCACGTATAAAAAATCGCCGCGGCTGACAGGTTTTCGAATTAAACCGGACATGACATCACCAGCCTCGAGCGCCTGTTGTAACGTCTCTTTCGACTCGAACGTATGCCCGTAGATGATTTCTCCCCCTTCTGGCGCGTCGAGGATGTACCAGCATTCATTCTTTCCATACGGTTGACCCTCGAGCGACTGCGCGAGCTCGTCATCAGGATGCACTTGAATCGATAAATCATCGTTCGGGTCAATCCACTTGATCAATAACGGAAATACAGGTGAGTTAATGCCGAACAGTTCTGGATGCGTGGCATAAAGGTCGTCTAGCGTTGTCCCAATATGCGATCCGGCAGACACGACGGAACTGCCTTGCGGCAACGCCGAGGCGGTCCATGCTTCGCCGATCGAGACTTCATCAAAACAAAAACCAAAACGCTTTAAGCGGTCGCCTCCCCAAAGACGATATTGATAATGCGGCTGTAACGGGATGATTTTCATCGTCAATTCCCTCACTCTCATTTATTATCGTATACACTTTTAAATTTAAAAACTAAACAAACTTTAAATCAAGTATAGACATGAAATAAATCATGTGTATAATAAAACTTGTAAACGATTTCAAAAAAGGAGTGGTCGAACATGAAGAAGGTATTACTTGCTTGTAGTTCAGGAATGTCGACGAGCCTGCTCGTCACGAAAATGCAACAGCACGCGGCGTCAATCGGGGACGAAGCGAAAATTTGGGCAGTCGGTCAGGACCAGGTCGGTAAGGAGATGGAAGAAGCGGACGTCATCCTCATCGGACCGCAAATGCGCTTTTTGCTCGACAAATTGAAAGCGCAAACATCGAAACCGGTCGAAGTCATCGACATGATGGCCTACGGAACGGCGAATGGGAAAGCAGCGTATGAGCAAGCAATCAAATTGATGGGGTGAGGTCATGGAAGGAACGGAAGAGTTAACGTTAGAACAGATGGCGTTCATGATGATTTTGCATAGCGGGAACGCTCGGAGCACGATTCAAGAAGCAATCCAAACGTATAAGAACGGTTCCTACGAAGCGTTTGAAGCGCAGCTGGCGACAGCACGTGAACAGTTAAAAGAAGCGCATCAGACGCACTTCGGTCAAATTCAAAAAGAGGCGAACGGGGAGAAGACGGACATGTCACTGTTGCTCCTTCACGCCGAAGACCATCTCATGTCGACTCAGACGATGCTCGATTTGACGGCAAGCCTGATCGAGATGATGGAGCAAAAGATTGTAAATCCTAATCAAGAAGGGTGAATCCTATGTCACAGGACAACAAAATGTTCTTATTGATCAGCAAGTTGCTCATGCCGATGGCGACTTACTTGAATAACAGTCGGTATTTGCAAGTATTACGGGATGCGTTCATGCTCGCGTTCCCGATTACCATGTTCGGTTCAATCGTCGTCGTTATTGCCAACTTGCCGTTCTTAGACAAGTTCATGTCGGAAGGGACGCTGAATGCGTTCAAATCGTCACTCGGTAACGCCCCATCGGCCACGATGGGAATCATGTCAATCTTCGTCGTTTTCGGTATTGGCTATTATCTTTCGAAAAGTTACAACGTCGAAGCCGTCTTCGGTGGGGCGATTTCGCTCGTATCGTTCCTCTTGTTGACACCGTTCCTCATTGAAGTCGAAGGAATGACAGAAGCGGTCGGTAACGTCCTCCCGCTTGATCGTCTTGGCGCCAAAGGAATGTTCCTCGCCATGATTACAGGTTTCCTCTCAGGTGAGATTTATCGATTCGTCGTTCAAAAGAACTGGACGATCAAAATGCCGGACGGCGTACCGCCGGCGGTTGCGAAGTCGTTCTCGGCGCTCGTTCCGGCCTTGTTGACGCTCACGGTCTTCTTGCTCCTCAACATTGGTGTGACGAGCTTGTTCAATACGAACTTACATGACGTCATCTTCAACGTCGTGCAACAGCCGCTCGTTAAATTGGGTAACGGTCTCGTCCCAACGTTGATCGCCATCTTCTTCGTCCAATTGTTCTGGTTCTTCGGGTTGCACGGACAAGTCATCGTCAACTCGGTCATGGATCCGATTTGGAATACGTTGTCGCTTGAAAATTTGAACGCGTACACGGCGACCGGAGAAGTACCGAACATCATCAGTAAACAGTTTGTCGAAATCTATACGGTCGGCCTTGGTGGATCGGGCTCGACGCTTGCCGTCATCGTAGCGATTTTGTTGTTCTTGAAATCGAAGCAGTTGAAACAAATCGGGAAACTGTCACTCGGACCAGGGATCTTTAACGTCAACGAACCGGTCATTTTCGGTCTGCCGATCGTCATGAACCCGCTCATCATGATTCCGTGGATTGTCGCCCCACTCATCACGGTCACAGTCACTTACTTTGCAATGTCGACAGGGCTCGTCCCGCCGCCGACAGGGGTCGCGGTACCTTGGACCGTCCCGATGTTCATCAGTGGGATGATGGCGACGAACTCACTTGCCGGCGGATTGCTACAACTCGTCAACTTCTTGATCATCTTGGCGGTCTGGTTCCCATTCCTTAAATTTATTGACCGTTTGAACTTGAAGAAAGAACAGGAAGAAGCCGCTAACCATAAAGACGAAGCGGTATGAATGAGAAATAGAGAATAAGGGAGAGAAAGTTTATGACGAACCCGACAGAAACGAAAACATCAGCAGCAGTGACGTATCAATTCCCGACCGATTTTTGGTGGGGGACGGCCTCTTCGGCGACGCAAATGGAAGGTGCGGCGTTTGAGGGAGGCAAAGGCTTAAATATTTGGGATTATTGGTATATGCAACAGCCGAACCGATTCTTCAATGGCGTCAGCGCGACGGAGGCGTCTAACTTCTATCATTTGTACGAGCAAGACATCGCACTCATGAAGGAGCTCGGACATAACACGTTCCGTTTCTCAATCTCGTGGTCACGTCTATTCCCAGAAGGCGTCGGTGAGGTGAATGAAGAGGCGATCACGTTCTATAACAATGTGATTAATTGCCTCATCGATCATGACATCGAGCCGTTCATCAACTTGTATCACTTCGACATGCCGATGGCGCTTCAAGACCGAGGCGGCTGGGAGTCACGTGACGTCGTCGACGCTTACGTACAGTTCGCGAAGACTTGTTTCGAACTTTTCGGAGACCGTGTGACGACATGGTTCACCCATAACGAACCGATCGTACCGGTCGAAGGCGGCTATTTGTACGATTTCCACTATCCGAACGTCGTCGATTTCAAGCGTGCCGTTCAAGTCGCTTACCATTCGATCATATCGAGCGCGCTCGCCATTCAGGCGTACCGGGAGCGGGAACAGGCCGGTCAAATCGGAATTATCCTGAATTTGACGCCGTCGTATCCGCGCAGCCAACATCCGGCCGATCTGAAGGCGTCACGCTTGGCCGACGCCATCTTCAACCGCTCGTTCTTGGACCCGTCCGTGCTCGGGACGTTCCCTGAAGAACTCGTCGACGTGTTACAGGAACAAGGCGCGATGCCGGAGATGCAACCTGGAGACTTGGAACTCATTCGGGCGAATACGATCGACCTCCTTGGCATCAATTACTATCAACCGCGTCGGGTCAAGGCAAAGGCGTCGCTACCGAATCCTGATGCGCCGTTCCTACCCGAGAATTTGTTCGACTTCTATGAGATGCCGGGTCGCAAGATGAACCCGTATCGTGGTTGGGAAATTTATGAGCAGGGCGTCTATGACATCTTGATCAACTTGAAAGACAACTACGGTAACATCCCGTGTTTCATTTCTGAGAACGGGATGGGCGTCGAAGGAGAAGAACGTTACCGTGACACCGACGGCAGCGTGCAAGACGACTACCGGATCGATTTCATTCGCGAGCATTTGAAATGGACGCATCGGGCGCTCGAAGAAGGTGCGAACGTGAAAGGGTACCATTTATGGACGTTCATGGACAACTGGTCATGGAGCAACGCCTATAAGAACCGCTATGGGTTCGTCGGTGTCGACTTGGCGACCCAAGAGCGGACCGTTAAAAAGTCTGGTCACTGGTTCAAACAAGTGATTACCAATCATGGATTTACAGAATAATAGGAAAAGCTGACAAGGACCTACTCTTTGTCAGCTTTTTTTGATATATTATTTGTATATGTCTATACATGAGGTGGAATATGTCTATAAAGAAAAAACCAAAATATGAATCGATTGCGGATGAGATTCGGCATCGGATCAATGAACAGGCTTATGAACTCGAAACACCGCTCCCAGATGAGATTCAATTAGCAGAAGAATTTGGTGTCAGCCGTATGACGATGAAGCGTGCTCTCGAGATTCTCGTGATGGAAGGCTTGATTTATCGGAAGCGTGGCAAAGGGACGTTCATCTTGCCGGCCAGTTTCCAAAAAGAACGCATCAACATCATCAGTAAAGAGACGAGAGGATTGACGCAAGTCATCGGCGACCGCAGTTTGCGCAGTGAAGTGCTCGATTTTGAAGTGAAGTTCCCGACCCAGGAAGTCGCTGACCATTTGATGATTGAGCTGACGGAACCAGTCTATGAGATTCGTCGTGTCCGCTATGTGGACGAAGAGCCGTATGTCATCGAATTGACGTACATGGTCGCCAATCTAATTACAGGACTGTCGCGTAAAATTTTAGAGAAATCGGTCTATAGTTACATCCAACAGGAGCTCGGCTATACAATCACGAGTTCACACAAGATGATTCGAGCCGACAAGCCTGACGAGTACGACCAACGTTACTTGAAGAATGACATTACCGACCCAATCATTGAAGTCGAACAAGTCGTTTACTTGAGTAACGGGAAGCCGTTCGAATATTCATTCGCCCGGCACCGCTATGACAAGTTCGTTTTCTCTTCGGTCAATATCGTTCGATGACGTCGCCTGAAAAGGCGACTTTTTGCGAAGGAGGTTCGAATGGACGTTCACATTGAACAAGCCGGGTATGAACGCGGTGAGTCGGTCATTGAGGACATCGAATTTGAGGTCCGACCGG
The DNA here is from genome assembly GCF_018618175.1 of Exiguobacterium sp. s50. Lineage (NCBI taxonomy): Bacteria > Bacillati > Bacillota > Bacilli > Caryophanales > Exiguobacterium > Exiguobacterium sp. s50. Next base: position 155,720 of record NZ_JACSLP010000005.1, on the reverse strand, counting down.
GCGAAATCGTTGGGATGATTGGGTCGAACGGGGCCGGGAAGAGCACGACGCTCGCCTGTCTCACCGGAACAATCCCGTGGATGCGTGGAACGGTGAAAATCGACCGCTACGCCTATATCCCCGAGCAACCGGTTTACTATGATTATTTGACGCTCGAGGAACATATCGCTCTCGTATTGGAATTGACGAGTGTTCACACTCGCGAGCGGACAGACGAATTGCTGCGTCTGTTTCGGCTCGAGACGGTCCGGCACGACTATATCGCCTCGTTCTCAAAAGGGATGAAGCAAAAAGCGATGATTCTGTTGGCGCTCATCCAAGAGGCGAAGTTTCTCCTTGTCGATGAGCCGTTCGTCGGACTCGACGCGACGACGACGATTCAGTTGCTTCGTTTACTTGAAGCGGAACGCCGTCAAGGCACCGGGGTGCTTCTCGTCACCCACGTCCTCGACACGGCAGAGCGGTTATGCGACCGCTTCGTCTGGATCGATGACGGACGCATGCTCGCAAGTGGGACGAAAGATGAATTGCGTCTCAGCCTGCAAACCGAAGGCGAGTCGCTGTTCGATATGATGGAAGATGTGGTTATGCGATGAATGAACATCAGCTGTTTGCTAGACGTGTCCGCACCCATGTGACCAAGCAGTGGAGGACGTGGCGGCTCATCTTGGATTGGACAGTCGTTCTGTACGGCGTCATTCCGTTCGCCATCTTTCTCGGGTATCAATACCGATTGCTTTGGCAAGGCGAAATCGAGGGGGTGAGTCAGGTGCCGACGCTCGTTTGGGCGCTTGGAATTGGAATCGTACTCCTTAGAAATCCGTTTTTCGTCTGGGTCGAACGGGCGGACGTGACGCTGGTGGCCAAACGTTCTTTGGTTCGCAGGTTGAAGCACGATTCGTTGCTTTATCACGCCATCAAACTAGGTTCAACGCTCCTCTTTGTCCTATTGATGTTCATCCCCGTGCTTTGGCTTGACGGTTGGCCCGTTGTCTCCATATCCGCATTTGGGATCAGCCTCCTGTTTTTGACCGGGCTTCATACGTGGATCCGTTATCAATTGACGGTCCGGCGCAGCCATTGGATGTTACGAGTTACGGTCACGTGTGTGACGTTCGTTTGTATGTATGCGCTCCTCATCGACTCACCTTTATGGTCGGCCGTACTCGGCAGCGGCCTCGTTGCATTTGCGATGTATGTCGGAGAAGGGTGGCTGTCACGCCACCCATATCTTAGCCAAGAACTCAAACGTAGTGAGGCGTTGCGTACCGCCTTTGACCGGGCATTATTATCGACGTCGGGCGCCATCGAGAAGCCGAGCCGGCGCAAACGTCCGCTCTATCGACCGAGACCGAATCGGTTTGGGACCGCCCGGCGCACGTCGGCCATTTTACTCTATATACGGACGCCGCGTCATCGGAACTTATGGCTGCGTCTCATCCCGCTTGCCGTCACGGGGATGCTCCTCGTACCGAGCTGGTTCAAGTTGCTCATCCCGCTCTACGTCGGCTATGTGATGTGGCAAGAACGACAGGCGTTCAAACAAGAGATGGAGCGTCATCCGTTTTTCCGCGCCATCCAAGAAAGGACAGATTTATGACTGAACAAGACTATGAACGATTGCTTCAAATCGAGACGGCGAAACCGCAACAAGGGTTCCCGGCCTCGGCTGAATACCATCGCTATGAACCGACCCCATATGAGGCGCTCGACTTGTTGCGTGACGCCTATCCGCTCGCGGCCACGGACACGGTCGTCGACTTCGGATCGGGGAAAGGGCGCCTCCCGTTTTATCTCGCCTATACGTTCCGTGTCCGGGCCATCGGTGTCGAGATGGATGGCGGCTTCCACGAGGCGGCGCTCGAGAATTGGATGAACTACGCCAAGAAACACCGGACGCGTGGCAGTGTCCAGCTCGTCCGCGGCTACGCCGAACAGTTTGAGGTGCCGGCTGAGGCGAACCGCTTTTATTTCTTCAACCCGTTCTCGGTGAACGTGTTCCGGCAGGTCGTCGCGAATATCATCGACTCGGTCGAGCGCACGCCGCGTCCGGTCGACCTCATCCTCTATTATCCAGCCGATGAGTACTTACATTTTCTGAACGATGAGACGCCGTTTCGCTACGTGCAAGACGTCCGATTGCCCTTGAAGAATCTTCATGAGCGCTTTCTCATTTATCGTTTTGATATGATGGAGTCATCTTGGTGAATGGGGAGTGGATCATCGTGAAAAAAGAAGAGATTTTAGACGCGTATCGTTGGCGTCAAGCGACGAAGGAGTTCGACGCGGACCGTAAAATCGATGAGGAAGATTTCGAATTCATCTTGGAGACAGGCCGCCTGTCACCAAGTTCGTTCGGTTTTGAGCCTTGGCAGTTCGTCGTCGTTCGTCGCGAAGACTTGCTCCAAAAGATTAAAGACCATGCTTGGGGGGCGCAAGGGCAGGCGTTGACGGCAAGCCATTTCGTGTTGATCTTGGCGCGGACGCCTGAAGCGATGCGCTACGACTCGGACTATATCCGTCATATCGTCACGGACGTCCAAGGACGGACGGAAGACGAGTACGCCCTTCGGGTAAAACGTGTCCGTGAGTTCCAAGAACAAGATTATCGACTGTTGGACGACGAGCGTGTGTTCCAAGAGTGGATTAAACGCCAAACGTATATCCCGCTCGGCAACATGATGACGGCCGCTGCCCAAATCGGCGTCGACTCATGCCCGATCGAAGGGTTCAATCAAGCGGAGATTGACGAATTATTGATTTCAGAAGGCGTCATGGAACGAGGCGCCTGGTCGCTCTCGGTCATGGTCGCGTTCGGACATCGGGCCCGTGACTTCGCGCCGAAGACACGCCGTGACTTCAATGAGGTCGTCAAATACATCGGATGAAAAAAAGCTCAAGCGCCTCGGCGCTTGAGCTTTTGCTTATTTCCAGTCGGTGATGCGGTCGATTGGGAAGCGGACCGATTGGTAACCGTCTTCCGCGGCTTTTCCGATTGAGAGGAGCATGACAGGAAGGTAGCGCTCTTTCTCGAGGCCGAACGCTTCCGCGATGTTCGCTTTGTCATAACCACCGATCGGGTTTGTGTCGTAGCCGTGGGCACGGGCGACGAGCATGAGTTGCATCGCGACGAGACCCGAGTCGAGCAAGATGCTGTCTTTGACAGACTCTTTCGGGGCGTCTTTGAAGATGCCTTTGATCATGTCGACTTGACGGTCGCGGACTTCTGGTGGCATGAGGCCACGCTCGACGGCCGTATCAAAGATCTGTTGTGTGTAATCGGCCATCTGGTAGTCGGCAAAGATGGCGATAACGGCTGATGACGTCTCGACTTGGCGTTTGTTGAAGCTTGCGAGCGGAAGGAGTGTGTCTTTCCCTTCTGCGCTATCGATGACGACGAAGCGCCACGGTTGCAGGTTGAGTGATGACGGTGCCGTCGTCGCTTCCTCCAGGATTTGTGTCATCTCTTCTTTTGAGATTTTGACGTTCTCATCATAGACGCGAATCGAGCGGCGTCCTTTGAGGATTTCCATAAAGTCTTTCTGTGTTGTCGTGTTCATATAAGGGTCTTCCTTTCATGTTGAATGTTGGTTTGTAACGTATTTAAAAGTTCGAGTAACTGTCGTTGCTCCTCTACCTTCATGTTTACAAAAAGACGGTCCGATAAACACTTCTTTTGCTCGGTCCAATGTGCAATCCGCTCCCGACCGACATCGGTCAAATCGACAAAGATGACCCGATTGTCTTGGAGGCAGCGTTCGCGCGTGATCAAGCCCTGTGTCTCGAGCTGTTTCAAATGACGCGTGATGGCGGCATGATCGACGCCGACCCGTTGTTGCAGTTCACGCTGACGCAAAGGGCCGACGTGATGCAAGTTGCTCAAAATATCGAAGCGGGTCGAGCTGAGCCCGTCCATTTCCGTATCGAACAGTTGGGCCAGTTCTTTTTGTACGGTGATGACGTGGTAGAGAATCTCATCGCTGAGCGAACAGGCGTCGCGCATCGGGTATCCTCCTTCAAAAAACTAATTGATGAATCAATCATTGATAGCTCACACAATGTATACTAATCGGTTTTGAAATAGATCGCAAATAAAAAGTTTCAAAAAACTGTTGTCAAACTGTTATATAATAGTCTATATTAAAGTCAACTGATATATAACAATTGAATGGAAGGATGTGACGGCTTGGAACATTACAAACAAGTAGGTACTTATCACGTACATGAAACGTTGCTCGACTTCATCTCGGCTCGTATATTGCCTGACGAAGAGGCGCACCGACAATTTTGGCCTGGGGTCGGGCGCCTACTCGATGAGTTCATTCCTCGGAATGAGTCACTGCTTCACGAACGTGAGTCGTATGAGCGACTATTACAGGAATGGTACAGCGAGCACAAGCAAGCCTTCGACCTGGAAGACTATGAGCGTTTCCTTCGGTCCATCGATTACATCGAAGCGACCGTCCCTGATTTCAGCATCGACGTTTCAGGTGTCGATTCAGAGGTTAGTAGGCAAGCCGGACCACAGCTCGTCGTTCCGCTCGACAACGCGCGCTATGCGTTGAACGCGGCGAACGCCCGCTGGGGAAGTCTGTATGACGCCTTGTACGGAACGGACGTCATCGACGAAGAGGACGGGAAAACGAAGTCGAGTGGTTATAATCCAGTCCGAGGTGAAGCGGTCATCGCCTACGCCAAACAGTTTCTCGACGATACATTTCCGCTCCGGGAGGGCTCGCACGAAGAAGCGAACGGCTATCTCGTGTCAGAGGGCAGGCCATACGCCATCATCGAAGGGAACCGCATCGCGTTTCAAGACGATTGTCTCGTCGGCTATGTCGGGGAAACGAGTGATCCGAATAAGCTCTTGCTCGTCCATAACGGGATTCACGCCGAGTTGCAGTTTGACCGGGACCACCCAATCGGACGGGTCGATCGAGCAGGGCTCATTGACATCGAACTCGAGTCCGCCTTGTCTGCCATCGTCGACTGTGAAGACTCGGTTGCCGCTGTTCGGGCGGAAGACAAGGTCCACCTTTACGCGAACTGGCTAGGCCTGATGGACGGGACGCTCGAAGCAACATTCACGAAAGGAGGTCGGCCGCTCACTCGGAAGTTGAACCCTGACCGGAAGTATGTCGGGAAAGACGGGCGTGAAGTCACGCTTCCGGGCCGATCGCTCCTCTTTATTCGAAACGTCGGGCACTTGATGACGACAGACTTGATGCTCGACGCGGAAGGGCGTGAAGTACCGGAAGGGATCTTGGACGGGATTTTCACTGCGCTCATCGCGAGCCGCCATCTTGATGCCAGACGAAATTCCCGCGAACGCTCCATCTATATCGTCAAACCGAAGATGCATGGATCTAAGGAAGTCGCGTTCACGAACGACTTGTTCGATGCGATTGAAGATGTACTCGAGTTACCGCGTCACACGCTCAAAGTCGGCGTGATGGACGAGGAGCGACGCACGTCGCTTAATTTGAAGAACTGTATCGAGCAAGTGAAGGAACGCATCGTCTTCATCAATACCGGATTCCTCGACCGGACGGGCGATGAGATTCACTCCTCGCTCACGCTCGGACCGATGCGCAAGAAAGGCGAGATGAAAACATCGGAGTGGCTCGATGCTTATGAACGTCTGAATGTCCAGATCGGGCTTGACGCAGGATTCCATCAACGCGGGCAAATCGGGAAAGGGATGTGGGCGATGCCCGATCGGATGCGCGACATGATGCGTGAAAAAAGCAATCATGTCCGGTCCGGGGCGACGACGGCTTGGGTGCCGTCCCCGACGGCGGCCACGCTTCATGCGCTGCATTACCATCAAGTCGATGCGTTTGACGTTCAGCGTGAGTTGGCGAATCGTTCGTTTAATCCAGCAACTGAGCGAGGGCGTCTGCTCGAGGTACCACTCGCCACGCGTCTCTATACAGATGAGGAAGTGAACGAGGAACTCGAGAACAACCTGCAAGGGTTGCTCGGTTACGTCGTCCGTTGGGTCGAGCAAGGTGTCGGCTGCTCGAAAGTGCCCGATATTCATCATGTCGGGTTGATGGAAGACCGAGCAACGCTTCGTATTTCGAGTCAACATGTCGCCAACTGGCTATACCATGGAATCTGTAGCCGTGAACAAGTCGAAGTGACGCTTTACCGGATGGCCGAGGTCGTCGACGCGCAAAACGCGGAAGATCCGCACTATCGTCCGATGACGCCAGATGTAGACTGCTCCATCGCCTATCAAGCGGCGAAAGAGTTAGTGTTCGAAGGCGATGCATCACCAAATGGATATACGGAACCGATCCTGCACCGGCGCCGCCGACAGTTTTTACAACAAGTGACATTAGAACCGAATTTAAAAGGAGGAGCATCATCATGACAACGAAAAAAATCGAAAGCGAACAGTTGATTGAACGTTGGGTCGTCCGTCGGATCGTCTCGGGGGAATCGACAGCGGCGCTCGCTAACACGGCGTTCGTCTATGGGAACGATTTGATGCGCCTCGTGCTCGACCGGGCCGACGGGTCGCTCCAAATCATGAGAGAGCCGGTCGAAGAGGTCGTCATATTCCGTAAACCAGAAGATCGTGACGAAGAAAACGTCTGTCGTTGCTGCGGGATGGAGCACTCGTCATTCAAAGCGGCGCTCGAATGCTGTGCATACTTGGATTAAGCTTGCATTATCTGTTATATAACAAACGATAAATATATAAATTAATATAATACAGGAGGAATGGATATGAATGAACAACAAATGCAACTAGAGGATATGTTACAGTCGGAACGGTTTAACGGGGTCGAACGTCCATATGGGGTCAAAGACGTGATGAGGCTTCGGGGGTCTGTCCTAATCGAGCATACGCTCGCGACAAAAGGAGCGGAACGGTTATGGGAGTTACTCCACGAACGAGACTACGTCCACGCGCTCGGCGCGTTGACGGGGAACCAGGCCATCCAGCAAGTGAAGGCGGGTCTCGAAGCCATCTATTTGAGCGGATGGCAAGTCGCCGCCGATGCGAACTTGTCGGGACACATGTACCCGGACCAAAGCCTATACCCGGCTAACTCGGTGCCGAGCGTCGTCAAACGGATTAACCAGGCGCTTCAACGGGCCGATCAAATTCAAACGGCGGAAGGGAAAGGCGATACGCATTGGTTCGCCCCGATCGTCGCTGACATGGAAGCCGGTTTCGGCGGTGTGCTCAACGTGTTCGAGTTGACGAAGGCGATGATTGAGGCGGGTGCAGCCGGCGTCCACTTGGAGGATCAACTCTCTTCAGAGAAGAAGTGCGGTCACCTCGGCGGCAAAGTGTTGCTCCCGACACAGACGGCCGTGAAAAACTTGATTGCCGCACGTCTCGCGGCAGACGTCATGGGGGTGTCGACGATTATCGTCGCCCGGACCGACGCCCACGCCGCGAACTTGATTACGAGCGACATCGACCCAATCGACCATCCGTTCATCGTCGGTGACCGGACACCGGAAGGGTTTTACCGCACCGAGGCAGGCATCGAGCAGGCAATCGCGCGTGGTCTTGCCTACGCACCGTACGCCGACCTCGTCTGGTGCGAGACGTCCGAGCCCGATTTGGATGAGGCACGCCAATTCGCAAATGCGATTCACGCGAAATATCCGGGCAAACTGCTTGCTTACAACTGCTCACCTTCGTTCAACTGGAAGAAGAAGCTGTCAGACGAGGAAATCGCAACGTTCCAACAAGAAATTGGTGCGATGGGGTACAAGTTCCAATTCGTCACGCTCGCTGGTTTCCACTCGCTCAACTTCGGAATGTTCGAACTCGCACGCGGATACAAAGCCCGCGGGATGGCTGCCTATTCCGAGTTGCAGCAAGCTGAATTCTCGGCGGAGCAGCATGGCTATACGGCGACACGTCACCAGCGCGAAGTCGGGACCGGGTACTTTGATGAAGTGTCACTCGTCATTTCTGGAGGCCAGTCGTCGACGACGGCATTGGCCGGATCGACCGAGGCAGAGCAATTTGAAACGCCTTCCCATTAATCGACGCCCCTCACAAAATGAGGGGCTGTTTTGTGTCCAAATTTGGAACGCGGCAATCCCGTTCACCTAAATGTGACGTATTTCACATTTTTGTCGTCAAACTCTTGCTACGCTAAACATGTCAAAACGAATATGGAGGTTATGACAGATGACACAGACATTCACGGGCGATACGCACGTATCTGAAATCGTCAAACAATGCCCGCAAGCAGCAGACATCTTCAAACGGAACCGAATCGATTTTTGTTGTGGTGGCAACCGACCACTCGCTGAAGCGACTGACAAATCGAAACGGTCGACAGAAGATATTTTAGAAGAAGTCAATGCGCTCTATCAACGCAAGCAAGAGATGAACGAGAAGAGCATCGATTGGGATGCCGCTTCTTCTTCGGAATTGATTGAGCACATCATTTATAAGCATCACCAGTTTTTGACGGACGAATTGCCTCAGCTCACACCATATGTGACAAAAGTGTTCCGGGTTCACGGACAAAATCATCCGCACCTCGGACGCATTCATCAACTGTTCAATCAATTGAAAGTGGAACTTGAACAACATATCGTCAAAGAAGAGACAGAAGACTTCCCGACGTTGCTTCGTCACGAGACGGCACCGACAGCTGAAACGAGACGGGAGCTTGATGACATCTTGGCCTCGCTCGAGTCAGAACACGCGGCAGCCGGTGACATTTTAAAAGAGTTGCGTCAAATCACGAACGACTATACGCCGCCTGAAGGAGCGTGTGGGACGTATCGTCTTGTCTATCAACGGTTAGAAGCGCTCGAATCGGATACATTTGAACACATTCATCTCGAAAACAACATTTTATTCCCGCGGGCGCGCACGTTCGCTTAAGCAGTGGCACACCTCTACTTACGTGGGGGTGTCTTTTTGTGACGTTTGATACAGATGGGAGGCAAATCAAGCGCTACGATAAAGGGGAGGCAAAGGAGTGATTAATCATGAAACGGGTGAGTGGAGTCATCGTAGGGGTGACGGTCGCCTTATTACTAAGTCAAGTCTGGTCGAGTTCAGATTCGGAGGACACCACCGTGACCATTTTGGCGGCGGCAAGCTTAGGACCGGCTTTAGAAGCGGTCGAGCGACAACTTGAAGCGGAATTCGATGGGATCGACGTTCGGGTCGTGACGAACGGGAGCGGCGCCTTGCGAGCACAAATCGATCACGGGTCTCCGGCAGATATCTTTTTAGCCGCGAGCGTTGAGATGTCGACCGATTACAAATCCCGATTCTAGAGCGGGATGCGTTTTTGCATAACGAGCTGTGGCTCGTGACACCGAAAGGGAATCCGTGCGCGGAGACGTGGGACGACTTAAACGCATGTGCTCGGATCGTCATCGGTGACCCGGTCAATGTCCCGGCCGGTCGCTACGCGAAAGCGGCGCTAGAAGTGGAAGGCGTGTGGGAAGAAGTGGAACCACGAATCATGTTCGCCCAGAATGTGAGACAAGTGTTGACGCTCATCGAACAAGGCGACGCCAATGCGGGATTTGTCTATAAGACGGAACTGACGACGGACGTCGAGTCGCTTCAGGCGGTCCCGTTTGAAGCGACGGGTACGATCGCGTATCAGGCGGTCCGATTGACGCACAACCCATACGTGCGCGATGTTTACGCGCGTTTGTTTGACGATGATATCCAAGCTCACTTTTTAGCGAAAGGATTTTCTAAATGACGCAATCTCCACTTCAACTCACATTCGAAGTCGGGATGATGGCGACGGTGAGTGCCTTCGTCCTCGCCTTCGGAGCGGCCTATTTCATGCATCACCGTCAATTCAAAGGAAAGCGGCTGCTGGAGACGGTGTTTTTACTGCCGCTCATCTTGCCGCCGACAGTCATCGGACTATACGCCTTGATTGTCCTTGGGAACAACGGAATCGGCGGATTGTTGCCGATTACTATCTTGTTCACCAAACAGGCGAACGTCATCGCGTCCGCCTTGGCCGCGTTCCCACTCATCTACCAAACGATTCGTCTCGGTCTCAAACAACTCGATGCGGAATGGTATGAGGCCGGACGCGGATGGTCGATGTCTCGGATAAACCGGAAACGACACGTACTACTCGGGCCCGTACATCAGTTGAACTGAGCGGTGAACTCAAACAACTCATCACGGATGGGGGTCTTGCAAAAGGGGATGTACTCGCTGTCGCTCAAGTGGCTGGCATCATGGCCGCCAAAGAGACGAGCCGCATCATTCCGATGTGTCATCCGCTCGCCTTGAAAAAAGTCGATTTGACGTTCGAATGGGACGGGACACAGCTCATCATCGAGTCGTTTGTGAAGACGAAAGGCGATACCGGTGTCGAGATGGAGGCGTTGACGGCAGCAATGGTCGCTGCCTTGACCGTGTACGATATGACGAAAGCAGTCGATAAAGGCATCGTCATCGGACCGACATACTTGCTCGAGAAACAAGGCGGGAAGTCAGGGGACTACATCCGATGACACCTGTCCCAGAACGTTACGCGCGGCAGGCCCGGTTCCACGGCATCGGGGTGGAGGGCCAAGAACGTCTGATGGAGAAACGCGTGCTCGTCGTCGGTCTCGGCGCGCTCGGGGCGGCCGTTAGCGATCAACTTGTTCGGGCCGGCGTCTCGCTCATCCTCGTCGACCGCGACTACGTCGAGGTGACGAACTTACAACGACAGACGCTCTATACGGAACAGGACGCACGTTCCGAGACGCCGAAAGCGGTCGCAGCGCTCGAACGCCTGCGGGCCATCAACTCAGACGTTGAGTTGGACGCTCAAATCGCCGATGTCTCGTGGGATTGGCTTCGGCCTTTGCCGTCCGTTGATCTCATCTTGGACGCAACCGATAACGTCGAGACGCGTCTTCTATTGAACGATTTCGCACTCGAGCGTGGCATTCCGTTCTTGTTTGCCTCTTGCGTCGGGGCATACGGCATGAACTACACAGTGATGCCGGGAGAAGCGCCGTGTCTTCGTTGTCTCATGCGTCATTTGCCGCTAGCCGGGCAAACGTGCGCGACAGCGGGGGTGGTAGCGCCAATCGTTCAACATGTGGCAAGTCGTCAAGCCGTTGAGGCATTGAAATATTTGACGGGGCGTCATGAAAAGATGGAACGTCGACTCTTGATTGAAGATATGTGGGAAAACCAGTCACAGCGACTAGATGTCGCACGTCTCGTCGATGTGTCTTGTCCTTCTTGTCAAATTCACGACTATCCGAGCCTCGTCCCGAATCGGCAACAGACAGCACTCCTCTGTGGGCGTGACGTCGTCCAAGTCCGTCGGTCCATCGAAGGGCTTGAACCAATCGCACATCAACTCGAGCGTGCGGACATCGCTGTGAAACAGACACCGTTCACATTAGAATGGCGATGGCGGAATCATCGGATGCTTTTATTTAAAGACGGTCGTGTGCTCGTCCATGGAATTGATGACGCGAACGTCGCAATCGCGATGGTCGATGAGTGTCTTGGCGCATAAAAAAGTGTCCCCCGAAAAGCGGAGGACACTTTTTTGGTTAGCGTGGGATTGTAAGCACTTGCCCGACGCTAATCAAGCTGACGTTCGTAATATTGTTGGCGGCTGCAATCTTAGCGACGGTCGTTTTGTACAAAGTGGCGATCTTATAGAGCGTGTCACCCGATTTAACCGTATACTTGACGGTCGTCGTAGGTGGAGGAGTTACAGTGGTACCCGGGATGACGAGCACTTGTCCGACATAGATGAGACTGTAGTTTGTAATTTTGTTGGCCGCAGCGAGCGCAGCGACTGTGACGTTGTAAGCTCGGGCGATGCTATAAAGGGTATCGCCTGATTTGACGGTATACGTTTTGCTAGTAGATGTGTTTTGGTAAGCGAGCAATTGCGAGACGGTGACGAACTTGTAGCCTTTCGCTTTCAACTGGGCAATCATCGTCGGCAAGGCGAGTGGTGTACCTGGAGCGCCGGCACCGGTGTGCATCAAGACGATTGAGCCTGGTTTGATGTTCGCCTGTACTTTCGTATTGATTTGGCTAGCAGTGACTCCTTTCCAGTCCACGGTATCGATGTTCCATTGAATCGTATAACCGTAGCCGGCAGCGCCGACTCCGCTCAACACGGCGCTATTGACGGCGCCGAACGGTGCCCGGAAGATTGGTTTTGTCGTTTTGCCAGTAAGCGATTTAATGAGCGCTTCCGTCCGATCAAGTTCTGATTTCATTTGCGTGGCGGTCAACTTTGTGAAGTCTGGATGGGTATACGAATGGTTACCGAGTTGGTGACCTTTAGCTGCGATGTTTTTAATGTATTGAGGATGGTTATTGGCGCCTGATCCAGTCAAAAAGAAAGTGGCTTTGACGTTGTTCTTGGCAAGTATGTCCAAAATCTTATTCGTATTCGCACCATCCGCCCCGTCATCGAACGTCAACGCGACAACTTTACTCGTCGTATTCACGCTCGTGATGAATTTCGAAGCGGCGGCGTCAGCCGATTTTGGATAAGCGACTAACGGTGCCAACATGATCAACAAGGCCATCAACACACGTACAAACTTGCTCTTCATTTTGGTTTCGCCTCCATTCTTGGGTGTATGTATCTTGATGTTAAGGCTTTCCATATATTGAGCTGTGTATATATTTTATATACCCCCTTTTAGTGGTAAACATCGTCTAACCCTAAAAATAGGGAAAGGAATTTTTGGATAATGACTCTCAATATTTGTGTTCGATTTATGAGTGACCAACGTGTCAAATATCACACAATCCTCACACATTTCCTAAAAAAGGGTGCTATCATGAACAATGTGTGAAGAATGTAAGCGATTGAATAGGGGGATTCAACATGAGTAAATCAATGAAACGGTTCGGGGTGGCATTTGGTCTCGTCGGTCTGTTCGTCCTTGGGGCGTGCGGAGCCGATGAAACGGTCAGTGGCACGGAGACGGTGCAGTCGATGGAACCGGTAGAAGCAGAATTAAACGTTCCAGCCACGGCGGACAAAGACGAGACGGTCACGTTGGCGGTTCGCGTCACACAAGACGGTGAAGCGGTCGATGATGCCGACGAGATTAAGTTCGAGGTCTGGAAAAATGGCGCCAAGGAAGAGAGTGAGATGACGAAAGCGTCGCTCACAGAAGATGGAGTCTACGAGGCGGAGACGACGTTTGTCGAAGAAGCAGTTTACACGGTGCAAGTCCATGTGACGGCCCGTTCGATGCATACGATGCCGACGACTAACGTTACGGTCGGCCATCCGGAGACGGCGGCCGAGGCTGAGGCTGAAGCTGAGCAAGACCATCACAACCACGCGGGAGCAGACATTGTCCTTGATCCGACTCAAGCTGTCGCCAATGAAGTCCAACCGTTCACAGTCAACGTCGAAATTGAGCATGAGGCGTTGACGGGTGCGGACGTCCAACTCGAAGTGTTCAAAGACGGAGCGGACAAGCACGACTGGGTGAAGCTTGATGAAACGGAAGGCGGAAGCTATGAAGGTGAGCATACATTCAAAGAGTCAGGCATATACAACGTTCAAGTCCACGTGACGAAAGGACACGACATCCATGAACATATCATGGAGACGGTCGAGGTCAAATAAAAAAATCGATCGGCCGCGGCCGATCGATTTTTCTTATGCGTTCTGATAGAGTGACTCGACTTGTTGTTGAAGCGATTCGTTCTCGAGGAACTCGTCATACGTCGCTTCTTTGTCGACGATCCCGTTCGGCGTCACTTCGATGATGCGCGTGGCAATCGTCGAGATGAGCTGATGGTCATGCGAGCTGAAGAGGAGTACGCCTTTGAACGTTTCGAGACCGTTGTTGAGCGCCGTAATCGACTCGAGGTCCAAGTGGTTTGTCGGATCGTCAAGAACGAGGACGTTCGAGTTGGAGAGCATCATTTTCGAGAGCATGCAACGCACTTTCTCGCCCCCTGAGAGGACAGACGCTTTCTTCATGACTTCTTCGCCTGAGAAGAGCATACGACCGAGGAAGCCGCGAAGGAACGTATCCGACTCGTCTGCTGGTGAGAACTGGCGTAACCAATCCAAGATGCTCTTATCCGAGCCTTCGAAGTATTCTGAGTTGTCTTTCGGGAAGTAAGACTGTGTCGTCGTGACGCCCCATTTGATTGTACCTGTGTCAGGCTCCATCTCACCCATGATGATTTTGAAGAGTGTCGTGATGGCGACGTCCGAACGGCCGACGAATGCGACTTTGTCTGTCTTGTTCAGTGAGAACGTGACGTTGTCGAGTACTTTGACGCCATCGATTGTTTTCGAGACGTTGTCGACGTAGAGTACGTCATTCCCGATTTCGCGCTCCATCGAGAAGCCGACGAACGGATAACGGCGTGACGACGGACGGATATCGTCGAGCGTGATTTTATCGAGCAACTTCTTACGCGACGTCGCTTGACGCGCCTTCGAGGCGTTCGAGCTGAAGCGGGCGATGAAGTTTTGAAGTTCTTTGATTTTCTCTTCTTTTTTCTTGTTCTGGTCGTTGGCCATACGTGAAGCGAGTTGGCTCGACTCGTACCAGAAGTCGTAGTTACCGACGTACAATTGAATCTTCCCGAAGTCGAGGTCGGCCATGTGCGTACACACTTTGTTCAAGAAGTGACGGTCATGGGATACGACGATGACGGTGTTCTCAAAGTTGATCAAGAACTCTTCGAGCCATTGAATCGCCTTGAGGTCAAGACCGTTCGTCGGCTCATCGAGGAGAAGAATGTCAGGTTTGCCAAACAATGCTTGAGCAAGGAGGACTTTGACTTTCTCGCCACCTGTGAGCTCGCTCATGAGCTTGTGGTGTGACGCGTCCGTGATGCCGAGTCCTTGAAGGACCATGGCTGCTTCTGATTCGGCTTCCCAACCGTTCATCTCGGCGAATTCGCCTTCGAGTTCAGCCGCGCGCATACCATCTTCGTCAGAGAAATCTTCCTTCATATAGATGGCGTCTTTCTCTTTCATGACTTGATATAAACGCTCGTGGCCCATGATGACCGTCTCGAGTACCGCTTGGTCTTCGTACGCGTAATGGTCCTGTTTGAGGACGGCGAGGCGTTCGCCAGGCGAGAAGCTGACGTCACCTGTTGTCGTGTCTTGCTCACCGGCAAGAATTTTTAAGAATGTTGACTTCCCGGCGCCGTTTGCGCCGATCAAGCCGTAACAGTTGCCTGGTGTGAACTTGATGTTCACGTCTTCGAACAACTTGCGGCCACCGAATTGGAGACTTACGTTATTTACTGTAATCATGTATAGGATCCCTCGTTTTTCTGATTTGTTTACGACGTGTATTGTATCACGTTTTTTGAAAACGCGCAGTTGTGGGGAAAATGAAACAAACGTTGACGAGATTCGTATAGCTTGGTAAGGGGGAATTCAAATGAAAACATCGCTATCCATTCGCGAGGCATGGTCGAACTATTATCGGAAAGACTTTCTGCGCCTGTGGATGCTATTCATCATCACGGGCATCGGATCGTACTTCTTGTTTCGATCGGTCATCGCACCTAATCAAATAGACGAGATTTTAGCCCAGCTCGGGGATACGTTTGAATCGAGGGGATTGACGTTCGATTCGAGCGCGCGCGAGACGATGATCGCCTTGTTCGTGAACAATACCCGTGTCACGCTGTTTGCATTTCTATTCGGGTTGATCCCACTCTTCATTCCATACGTGTTCGTCGTCATCAACGCCGCGGTCATCGGCCTGGTCGCCATGCTCGTCGGGTTCGCTGGCGAATCTGTGATTCGGGTCATCGTGCTCGGCATCTTGCCGCACGGGATCACCGAGATCTCGGCCATCTTACTCGGAGCGGCGATGGGGTTATCGCTTAACCGTCATGTGTGGAAGAAGCTGCGCGGGAAAGAGACGGACGTCACATTCAAGGCGCTGTTTCTCGCTGGGGTGAAGACGTTCGTGTTGATTGCGGTTCCGCTCCTTGCGATCTCCGCTGTCATCGAGGCGTACGTGACCCCATTGTTATTACAGTGAAAAAGCCATCAACGATGGCTTTTTCAATTGAAGTGAGGTGTTGTCTCAACGCAACGGAGCGGGACGATGCCTTCTGCCGTGAAACGACAGTTCAATTGCCACACTTCCAGTCCATCCACGGTCGCGTCGCGAAGCCGTTGGCGAATCAAGGTGTCGTGTCTTCGGTTCGGATGACCGGTGAAGACGGGCGCGTCGTACAAGAAGACGTATAACAGCACGGCCCGACCGGTTTCCGGCAAGGTCGAGATGAGCGCCTCCAAGTGGCGGAGGAATCGTTTCGTCTCGACGGGCGCCTTGACCGCGTCTCGTGAAACATGAGGCATCGGCGTCACGAACAGTTCGGCGAGCGGGGTCTTCACTTCCATGTACACGCCATCGACGTTGAAGTCGAGGCGTGACGAGTCGATGAGGACTTCACGCTCCACGTGTTGGGCAGACGGGAAGACGTCGAGTTGTGTCGAGGACAATAGATGGGCGACATGGTCGTTGACTTGTCCTTGATGAATCCCGATCCATTGATTGTCCGTGTCCACTGAGATCGCCTCGACCGTGAACCGAGTCCGGCGTGTGGAAATCGGTGCCTCTGAGACGAGACATGGCACACCGTCAAAGACGAGGTCGCCGATTCGCCCCGTGACCGGACAGTGACACGCGACGATTTCATCGTCGAGCAAGACATCCATGATGAAGCGGTTGCGCCGCTTGACGATCGTGCCTTCCATCAACGGTCGTTCGAAACGGATTATCGTCAGTCGACGCGGGTGACCGTCGTGTCGAGCTCGAACGTGACGTTGCCGGCCAAGGCGCGCGAAATCATACAGCCGTCCTTCGCTTTTTTGGCGATCCGTTCGACGAGCGTGATGTCACGGTCTGTCGCCGTCTGTGGCACGTTGATGTTTGTCGCGTAGCGAATCGTCTCGTAGGTGAAGACACCGTTCGTCACGTCGACGATGCCTTCGGCGTCGATGGTGATGCCTTGGTGTGGCAGTTCGCTTCGACCGAGCATGGCCGCGAGCGTGATGATATAGCACGTCGCCGCAGCACCGAGCAACATCTCATCGGGGTTCGTCCCGACGCCGGGCCCGTCCATTTCCGGGGGGATCGAGATTTGTGTCTTCAACCGTTCGGCCTCGATCGTTCCGACGTCGTTACGTCCGCCGGTCCAGTCGAGGTTCATTTGAAACGTATGCTTCATAAAAAATCGCCTCCAATGTCTCTATTCTAGAAGAGAACGATTGGAGGCGCATAGATTATGCTCGCGCGCGTTCAGCGAACGTGCGGAGCGTCTGGATGATGACGTGGGTCGCTTTTTCCATGTTGTTGACAGAGACGTATTCGAACTTGCCGTGATAGTTCTCGCCGCCCGTGAAGATGTTCGGGGTCGGGAGGCCCATATACGATAGTTGCGAACCGTCCGTCCCGCCGCGAATCGGTTCGATTTTCGGTTCAATCCCGAGTTCGCGCATGACGTCGGCGACAGTGTCGACGATGTGTTTCACGGGCTCGATTTTCTCGGCCATGTTGTAGTATTGATCGTCCATTTTCAAGTCGACACGCGCTTCACCGTATTTCTGTTTCCATTCGACGACGAGCTTTTCGAGCAACGCTTTGCGCGCCTCGAACTTCTCCCGGTCATGGTCGCGGATGATGTATTGCAATGTCGTCGTCTCCACGTCGCCAGAGAAACCGTTCAAATGAAAGAAGCCTTCATAGTCGCTCGTATGCTCTGGTGCCTCATCGGCCGGAAGGCGGTTGTGGAACGCCATCGCCAATTTCATCGAGTTGACCATCTTGTTTTTAGCACTGCCCGGGTGGACGTTCGTTCCGTGGAACGTGACCGTGGCACCGGCGGCGTTGAAGCTCTCATATTGGAGTTCACCGAGCGGACCACCGTCCATCGTATAGGCGAAGTCGGCGTTGAAGCGGGCGACGTCGAACTTGTGCGGGCCGCGTCCGATCTCTTCGTCCGGTGTGAAGGCGATGCGGACCGGTCCGTGCGGGATCTCCGGATGGGCCAATAAGTATTCGACCGCGGTGACAATCTCGGCCATGCCGGCTTTATCATCGGCACCGAGTAGCGTCGTCCCGTCTGTCGTGATGAGCGTATGTCCGACGTAGCCGTCGAGCTCCGGGAAGTCGCGCGGCGATAGGATGACACCGAGCGCCTCGTTCAAGACGATCTCGCCGCCTTCGTAATGCTCGACGAGTTGCGGGTTGACGTTCGTACCGGTGAAGTCGGTCGCCGTATCGACGTGGGCGAGAAGCCCGATCGTCGGCACATCGTGGTCGACGTTGCTCGGTAAGGTCGCGAACAAGTAGCCGTATTCATCCGTCTCGACGTCTGCGAGTCCAATCGCTTTCAACTCGGCCTCAAGATGACGAATCAAGTCCCATTGTTTCGCCGTCGACGGTGTCGTCTCACTCGTGAAGTCGGACTGTGTATCAATTTTTGCATACGTGATTAAACGTTCAATCAATTTCGATTGCATGGTCTACCTCCTCTGATCAATCTGTTCTCAATTAGTGTAGCATGAGAGCCGTTTTGAAAAGTATCGAAATTGTTTGAAAATAAAAAGAGAGGCGCGAAGGCCTCTCCGTGCCCGAGTTCTTCCCAAATCAAAACAGAAGAGGAAGTAGAAACGGTAACATGAATGATGTGAAGATGGCAGACAGACCCATCGCCGCTCCGCCCGTGGCCCCTGACAGTGGATGTTCCGTCGCGGCTTGGGCCGTTCCGATGCCGTGGCTGAGCGTCCCGAGCGCAAGTCCACGCGTGAACGGGTCGGTCACGTTGAAGCGCGTGAGAATCGTCGGACCGAGCATGGCCCCGAGGATCCCACAAGCGACGGCGACCGACGCGGCGAGTGCGGCGTCACCTTGTAGTTGCCGCGCCAATTCTAAGGCAATCGGTGACGTCACTGATTTGACGGACAAGGCGAGCAAGACGTGATCCGTCAATTTGAGCGCGGTCCCTAACCCGACAGCGACGAAAATCGTCGACAGCGTCCCGAGTATAATGGCCCCGAGCGCCCGTTTCGCACGCGCGAGCAAGATAGGCAAGTTGCGATAGAGTGGTAATCCGAGTGCGACCGTGGCTGGTCCAAGCAGCGTCGTGATGGCGTCTCGAGCCGGGGCGTACGTGTCGTACGTCTGTCCGGACAAGAGCAAGATGACAATCAATGTCGCTGTACTCAAGAAGACGACGTTTGTGAAGGGGGAAGCCCATTTGAACGATAGTTTGCGGCTCAACATGTAGACGCCGATGGTGACGAGCACCCAAAATAATGTCATGAGGCTTCACCTCGTCTTCCAGAGATGAGTGCGGTGACGATGAGGCCAACGAATAGACTGATGATCAAGGCGGCAAACAGTGGCACACCTTCCGCCTTCAATAAATCACTGTAAGACATGAGTCCGACCGCAATCGGGATAAAGAAGAAAGCGAGATGCTTTGTCATAAAACCAGCGCTGTCTTCAATCCATTCGACACGGATCAGTTTGGTCATCAATAAGAGCAGTAAGAGGACCATTCCGATGACGCTTCCAGGAACTTTTAAATCAAGCGCAGCGACGATCCAATTGCCGAGTGCGCTCAAGCCAAACAAGAGCGAAAGGCCGATGATCCATTTGATGAGACGTTGCATATGTGACATCCTTTCGCGAATAAGTTCAAAACGTATGCATTTTCTCAAGTTTCATTCATTCGGTCAAGATAAAGGCTATATAAAAAATGATAAAGGGTACACACGTTCGGTATGGTAGACTACTTTTATCATATCCGAATGAGGTGTTCGAATGGAACTTCAATCAATCAAACAGTTTATTGATCAGCACGGGCTCGAACAGGGTGATGACATCTTGGCGGCGTTCACGAAGCGCGTTAACTTGAAGCTTGAACCCCGAACGACACGAGAAGAAGTCGCGATTGGTCATTCGAAATTTGGCGGCTACCCAGATTTGCCGAGTGCGTCGGACCATCCTGGAGAGAACTTGACGTTGTTGGCACAGTTCCGGCTGAGTGACTTCACTGGATTTGAATCGGTCGAAGCGCTTCCGAAAGAAGGGGTGTTATCGTTCTTCTATGATTTGGACGAACAACCGTGGGGTGACGCGGACGAACGTCACCTTTGGCGCGTCCTCTATACAGATGCGACGGCGCTTGTAAGGGTCCGCGTCGGCGAAGCACTCAACGAGAGGGCTGTCGCATTCGAAGAAGGCTATGCGCAGAACGATCACGACTTGTTTGATCTGATGAGTGAGGACGAGTATTCCGCGTTTGAGGAGTTATTCAATGAAGAAGAGACGCATGCGGTCGGCGGTCATCCAGACGAGGTGCAACATGATGTGTTTGAAGAGGTTGAAGAGACCCATGGGGAACGATTCAGTGACCCATTTCTCTTATTCCAAATGGACTCAAGCGATGAACTTGACATCATGTTCGGCGACGCCGGCATCCTCTATTTCCTGATTCCGATCGAAGCGCTCCGAGCCAAGCGGTTTGAAGAAGCTGAAATCATCATGCAATGTTACTGAGCGCAAAAAGAGAGTCGACCCTTTATGGGCGACTCTCTTTTGAATTACGCTTCTTTTTTCTTACGGAACCGTGCGAAGAACTCATACGCGATTGGGACGATAAGGAGCGTCAACAGCGTCGAACTCGTCAGTCCGCCGATGACGGTCACACCGAGACCTTTCGAGATCAAGGCGCCGCCTTCAAGGCCGAGAGCGAGCGGTGCGAGGGCACCGATCGTCGCGAGCGCCGTCATGAGAATCGGACGGAGACGCGTACCGGCTGCTTCGAGCAAGGCATCGCGTGTCGAGAGACCGGCCGCTTCTTTATGAATGACGCGGTCAATCAAGACGATGGCGTTCGTGACAACGATTCCGATCAACATGAGCGCACCGATTAAGGCAGATACCGAAATCGTTTCGCCTGTGATGAGGAGAGCGACAAGTCCCCCGATAATCGCGTAAGGGAGCGAGAACAGGACGACGAAAGGCGTAACGGCACCACCGAACGTGATAACGAGCACCAAGTAGACGATGGCGACGGCCGCGAGCATGGCGAGACCGAGCTGGGTGAACGATTCTTGAATCTGTTCAGTGACCCCACCGACGTCATACGAGACACCAGTCGGGAGTTCGATGTCAGACACACGTTCCTCGATGGCAGCCGAAGCTTCCGTCGCTTTGTCGGTGCTGAGCTCGACGTTGACGCGAGCAAGGAGCTTCCCGTCACGTTGGACGAGCGTATCTGGTGTCGTGCCTTCCTCGACTTCGATGAAGTCCGAGATTGGGCGAGGGCCGAACGGTGTTGTCACTTCTTGTTCCTGCAAGTCTTCAATGCTGTCGTACGTGACTTGTTCCGTCGGGATGATGACATCGAGCTGCTTGTCATCGATCGTCACGGTCGAAAGCGGGCTTTCTTGCGCTTGGAACTGTCCAATCGTCTGGGCGAGCTGAGCGGCCGAGACACCTGCCTCAGCAGCAGCTTGCTGGTCGACGTTGAACGTGTATTGCACGTACGATTCGCGAAGGTCAGACGTTGCTTGACGGACGTAATCCGTCTCTTCTTCAATCGTCTCAATGAATGTCGGGACGATTGCTTCAAGCTCTTCAAGTGAGTTGGCATAGACGTTATACGTCACACCGCTCGTTCCGGCGCCGCCGGCGAAGTCTTGTTCTTTCCACTCACCGCCTGTGGCGAGTTCGTTCAAGCGTTCGACATCGGCGATTTTGACGTCAGCAAAGTCTTCCGTGTCCGGATCATACTGGACGATGAAGATTCCTTGTTTATTATTGCCAGGGTTGAGCGGGTTCTCACCACCGACCGTGAATTGAACGTCGGTCGCGTTCGCTTGCTCTTCCATGAAGTACGTCTCGGCAACTTCAGCTGCCGCGATTGAATCGTCAAGGGTTTGACCCGGTTCTGGGTCGAACGTGACGAAAAGCGTCTTCTCAGACTCTTGGTTCAAGAAGTTGACGCCGATGGCTGGGACGAGGGCGAAACTTCCAATTAGGAGTGCTGTCGCGAGACCAAAGACGACGAGTTTATGGTTGAGCGACCAGTTGAGGACGCCGCGATACCATTCGGCAAGCTTTCCGGGACCTTCTTCCGGTTTCAACTTGTCGCGGTTCTTGAAGAACGAGTCGGCCATCATCGGAACGACCGTGATCGCGACGAGAAGTGACGCGAGCAAGGCGAAGACGACGGTCAAGGCGAACGGTAAGAACAGCTCGCCGACGAATCCTGTGACGAAACCGAGCGGCAAGAAGACGGCGATCGTGACGATTGTCGACGACGCGATCGGAATGAACACTTCCTTCGTCGCAGCGATAATCAGTTCTTTGCCGCGCAATGTCTCGTTCGAACGTGTGAGGCGACGGTAAATGTTCTCAATGACGACGATGGAGTCATCGACGACCCGCCCGATGGCGACGGTCATCGCGCCGAGCGTCATGATGTTGAGCGTGATGTCGAGCTGTTTCAAGACGATCAACGCCATCAAGAGCGAGAGCGGGATGGAGATGACCGCAATAATCGTCGAGCGGAAGTTACGAAGGAACACGAGAATAATCAAGATGGCGAACAGACCACCGAGTAACGCTTTCGAGACCATCGTCTCGACCGATTCTTCAATCGGTTGGCCTTGGTCGAGCGTGACTGTGACGTTGGCCGTGTCATAGTCGGCTTCGAAGTCGGCGAGCACATCTTTGACGGCGTTGACGACATCGACGGTGTTCGCGTCTTGCGTTTTCGTCACTTGAATCCCGATGGAACGTTCCCCGTTCGACCGTGAAATCGATTCCTCGACGCCGCGGTCTTCAATCGTCGCGAGTTCGCTCAAGGCGACGGTCGGTACGGTTGTCGGGACGTTGGCAGGTGGGACGGCACCTGGCACTTCAGTCGGGACTTGTGGGGTCTCGCCAGTCGGAAGTTCCGTTGGCGCACCTGGCACCGGCTGTTCCGTTTGTGCGGGTGAGTACGGGATTTGGAGGTCGCGGAACGCTTCGAGCGTCTCCGACTTCCCGTCGATGACGACGGCTTGTTCCGTATCACCGAGTTCATATAGGCCGAGCGCGATGCGGGCATCGTTCGCTTGAATCAACTGTTTGACCGTGTCTTCCGTCAAGTTGTATTCGGCGAGTGCCTCCTCATCGAACTGAAGCTCGACACGACGAATCTCTTGTCCGGCGATTTGGACGGTCTGAGCGCCTTCGACCCCTTCAAGGGCCGGTTGTAACTCATCTTCGACCAATTTCGTCAATTCGGCCAAATCGAGACTCTCATCTGAGACGGCTGCCCCGATGACCGGGAATGCGTCAAAACTGAGACGCGACACTTGCGGGTCTTGGACGGCTTCCGGCAACTCGACGTTGCTGAGCGCGTCTTTGACGAGTTGTTCAGCTTCTTCCATATCAGTGCTGAAATCGTAATCGATTTGAATGTTTGAAGCGTTCTGGAACGAAGACGATCGAACTTGTTCGACGCCGTTCAAGCTCTTCAAGCGTTCTTCGAGCACGGTACTGACTTCGTCGAGCACTTGTTCAGGTGAAGCGCCTGGGTAAATCGTCGTCACCGAGACGGTCGGTGTCGTGATGTCAGGCAACGTTTCTAGTTTCATCGTCAAGCCGGCGAAAATTCCGGCGGCCGTCAAGATGATCGTCATCAACCAGACTGCGAACTTGTTGTTGACGGAGAAGGACGTGATTTTCTGCATGGGGTTCATTTCTCCTCTGATGGGTTAGTCTGTTTTACCCGAATCGATGTTCCGGGCTCGCTCGATCAAGCGAGCGATAATGTCTTGTTTTAGGGCGGGAGGGGCGACGCCGACGTTAAAGTGCTCGGACATCATCATCCCTTCGAGTGCATAACGGATAATCATCGTCTCGACGGGGTCGCTCGTCTGTTGAAACGCTGCGAAGAACGTGTCGAGGTCGTGCTTCCACCGTTCGGCGTATTCCTGGTCGACAGCGAATAGCGTCAAGAAGGCAATCATTTTCTCGGCGTCGATGTGAATCGGTGAACGCTCGGGATGGAGTTTCGTCTCGTCAAACAGGCGAACGAACGCTTCGACAGGACCGTTGCCGTCGGCTTGAAGCGACTCGTACAACTCGTTTTGCTCGGTTTGAAGCCGTTCGACGATTGCGGTCAACAGCGCTTCTTTGGATGGATAATGATATAGGAGACCACCTTTCGAGACGCCTGCCGTCTTGGCGACTTCATCTAATGTAAGATGATGTACACCATGCTCCATGATGATATCCGTCGCGGCATCCAACAATTTCTGTTTCGTGATCATTGATCGGTTTGTCATGTCATACCTCCTTTCTGTACCGACCAGACGGTTTGTTCTCTTTCACTATAGGGGGCTAGTCATTTTGAAGTCAAGGCATGATGATGTTAAAACTGTTAAGTTATGTGTTTATAACTATGGTAAACGATTTCATAAAAAGGTTGACGTGAGAATGATTATCAGTGATGATAGTAACTGAGAGTAATTATCATTACCAATATTAGAGATGAATAAGTGGGGGATTATGAAATGAACAAAAAGTACATGGCACTTGGCCTTTCGGCTGCGCTCACGACATCACTTCTTGCGGCTTGCGCTAGCACAGAAGAAACGACGACTTCAAGCGACAACGAGACAGCAGAAGAGTCAAAAGTCGTCAATGTTTACTCGAGCCGTCACTATGATGTAGATAAAGAGCTTTACAAGCAGTTCGAAGAAGAGACAGGCGTGAAAGTCAACGTCGTCGAAGGGAAAAGCGATGAGTTGCTCGAGCGTTTGAACACAGAAGGCGACAACACGGAAGCCGATCTCTTCATCACAGCGGATGCAGGGAACTTGTATCAAGCGAAAGAAGCAGGACATCTGCAAGCGGTCGATAGCGACGTGCTTGAGTCAAACGTCCCTGAGAAATACCGTGACACAGACAAAGAATGGTTCGGTCTCACGAAGCGGGCCCGTGTCATCGTCTATGCGAAAGACCGCGTGAAACCAGAAGACTTGTCAACGTATGAAGCACTCACAGAAGAACAGTGGAACGGCAAAGTTCTCGTCCGTCCGTCTGAGAACATGTACAACATCTCGCTCCTCGCCTCGTTCATCGAAGTGAACGGTGTCGACCAGGCAAAAGAGTGGGCGAAAGGTATGGTCAACAACTTTGCACGCGACCCACAAGGAAACGACCGTGACCAAGCGAAAGCAGTCGTGGCCGGTGAAGGTGATGTCGCCATCATGAACACATACTATATGGGTCTCATGTTGAACTCGGAAGACGCGGAAGAGAAGAAAGTGGCTGAGCAACTCGGCGTCTTCTTCCCGAACCAAGACACGACGGGGACACACGTGAACATCTCAGGAATCGCGATGACAAAAGCATCGAAGAACTCAGATAACGCGAAGAAACTCATGGAATTCATGTCTGATCCGTCAGCACAAGAACAGTTCGCTAGCGCGAACTATGAGTATCCGGTCAACGAATCGGTTGAACCGAACGAACTCCTCCAATCATGGGGTGAGTTCAAAGAGCAAGACATCAACCTCTCGGCACTTGGAGAACATCAACAAGAAGCCATCCGTCTCTTCAACGAAGCGGGCTGGAAATAAGAAGACTTCGGCTTGAACAAACGTTCAGGCCGAAGATTTTTGCGTTTCTCGACACGCTAGCGGTACAACGAGAGCGTTGAACCTGATATGATGGGACAGGAAGTGACTGAACGAAAGAACGGGAGTTGTACGACATGAACTGGTACGCGCTGAAACGACAACTGAATGGATGGTCCATCCTCAGCTTTATCGCGCTGGTGTTCATCGTCCTGCCAGGCGTCGTCGTCTTGGTCGAACTGTTCGCACCGGTCAACGACAACTGGCAACACATCCGCGAGTACTTGTTACCGACTTATGTGCGCAATACGCTGTTCATCATGCTCGCGACCGGATTGTTGACGACCATCATCGGGACGAGCTTGGCTTGGTTCGTCACCGTCTATGATTTTCCGTTCCGTCGGTTCTTCAAATGGGCGCTCATCTTACCGCTCGCCATCCCACCTTATATCGGTGGATACACGTATCATGGAATCTTGAACTATACGGGCGTCATCCAGACGACGCTGCGCAATGAGTTCGGTATCACCGTCGACCAGACGTACTTCAACATCATGACGATTCAAGGGACGGTGTTCATCTTCACGCTGTTCTTGTATCCATACATTTATACGATCACGCGGGCCTTCCTGCACAATCAATCGTCCTCGATGATTGAGAACGCCCGCATCCTCGGCCGCGGCTCATGGGACATCTTCTTCACTGTCGTCATCCCGATCTCGCGCGTCGCCATCATCGGCGGGGTCAGCCTCGTCTTGATGGAAGTATTGAACGACTATGGGGTCGTCAAATACTTCGGGATTCAGACGTTCAGCACGGCCATCTTCAGTACATGGTTCGGGATGAAAGATACGTCCTCGGCGCTCAAACTCGCCGGGACGCTCATGATTCTTGTTATCGCCATCTTGACGATGGAACGGCTCGTCCGGGGGCGGAAGCAGTTCAGCTATGCGACGACAAAAGTGAAGCCGCTTAAACCGAGACAATTGACCGGGTGGCACCGCTACGCCGTGTTCGGCTATGTGGCGACCATCTTCGCCGTCGCGTTTCTCATCCCGTTCGTACAACTCGTCGCTTGGACGGTATTGACGTTCGAGCAAGTGTTCACGGCCGAGTTTTTCCGCCTCGTCTGGAACACGGTGAGCGTGGCGTTCATTGCGACCGTGATCATTCTCGTGTTCGCGCTCATCATCGCGAACTACACGCGCCTGTTCCCGTCGAACATGACACGCGTCATCTCGAAAGTGACGACGCTCGGTTATTCGATCCCGGGAGCGGCCATCGCCATCGCCGTCATCACGTTGTTCTTGCTGCTTGATGAGTGGGTGTTGAACGTGGCGCTCGCTTTGGACTTAGGCCAGACGTTCGTATTCAGAACGACACTCATCATGCTCATCTTCGCCTACGTCATCCGCTTCCTCGCCATCGGCTATAACTCGATTGAGAGTGGATTTGAGAAAGTCGGGAAGTCGTTCACGGAAGCGTCACGCATGCTCGGGTGGGGGACGGTACAGACGTTCTTCCGGGTCGATATCCCGATGATTAAAGGGGCGATCATGAGCGCGTTCATCCTCGTCTTTATCGATATTATGAAAGAATTGCCGCTGACGCTGTTTTTACAGCCATTCAATTTTTCGACGCTCGCCACACAGGCGTTCAAATATGTCAGTGACGAGAAGATACATGAGGCAGCGCTCGCCTCAATCGTCATCGTGCTCATGAGCGGACTGTTGATCTTTGTGTTCCATAAGGTGCTTGATAAGGAGGACGACTAATGTTTGTTCAAATCAACGATTTACACTTCAGCTATAAAGGTGCGCAAGCCGAGACGATTAAAGGATTCTCAATCTCGATCACGAAAGGTGAAATCGTCTCGCTTCTCGGTGACAGCGGTTCTGGGAAGAGTACGATTTTACGCCTCATCGCAGGGCTTGAGATGCCGAATCAAGGCGTCGTCGTCGTTAACGACTGTGTCTGTTGCGACGATTGCCAGTTCATGCCGCCTGAACAGCGTGGTGTCGGGATGGTGTTCCAAGACTATGCGCTCTTCCCGCATATGACCGTTGAGAAGAACATCCGCTTCGGTCTGCATAAATTGAGCCGGAAAGAGCGGAACGAGCGTGTCGAAGAGATGCTGACGCTCGTAAACCTGTCCGAGTTCCGTCACCGCTATCCGTATGAGCTCAGTGGTGGTCAGCAACAGCGTGTCGCGCTCGCGCGTGCGCTCGCACCGAAACCATCGCTCCTCATTTTAGATGAGCCGTTCAGCAACTTGGACACGTCGCTCCAACATCGCATTCGGGACGATTTGCGCCGCCTCCTCAAACAGACGGGGACGACGACGATCTTCGTTACCCACGATGAAGAGGACGCGGAGGCGCTCGCTGACCGTATCGTCTATCTCGGCGAAGGCAAAATCAAAAAACAGATCATGACGGAGAACAATAAGACGTTCAACCCGCAGATTCCGTGTTTCGTCTAAACGAAAAAGCATTCCTCATCGAGGGATGCTTTTTTGCTTGAAGTTGCAAGTTGATAAAAAGCACCCACAGATGGCGGTCTGTGGGTGCTTCGATCATCACTTCGTCTGTGCGGAAGGACTCGACTCGTTCCCGAGTTGATCGATCGCTGTCACGTAATACGCTGCCTGCTCGTTCGTGACTTCGATGCTCTTCCGGGCGTGCGACGGGATACTTTCGATATGTGTCGCTTCACCGTCGACCATTTCGTAGACGCGATAGCCGATGACGGCGTCGTCACGGACGGCGTGCCACGTCAATAAGTTCCCGCGGAGTTCGACGCTCGTCGGTGCGTCGAGTTCGACTGTCGACTTGATCTCGCTATCGACGAGTTCGGTGTAGACGACGAAACGTTGGTCATAGCCGCCGTCTCCGAAGGTGCCGGAACACGTGATCAAGTTCAAATGCCGACTCGACGTAGCACCGAAAATTGCTTCGATCGGGGCGTTGCTCGTGTCATAACTCTCTGTCTTTGTGACACGAAACCGCAACGTGTTACCGGTCTCGTCGATAATCGTCACGGCATCGCCTGTCTTCAGCTGATCGAGTTCATAGAAGACGGCGGGGCCGGTCTTGCTGTCGACGTGTCCGGCGATGACGGCGTTGCCTTTACTGCCGGGTTTGACGCCCGGTTCGAACCAACCGACTTGGTTCTCGTCTTTTGGGACGCCCATCTGTCCATTGTCGAGCACACCGACTTGTTCAATCGCGGTGTCGACGTCAACGGTTGGGATTTGAAGTTGGACGGGTGTCGCGGCCTTGGCACTTTCCTCTTCCTCGGCTAATCGGAGCTTCTTCACCTCTTCCTGTAGAAGTGAGAATTCAGCCGATAAATCTGGGCTCTCCTCTATTTGTTTTTCTTCTACAGGTGGTGACGACGATTCTTGGGCGCTCGTCCACGTCCAGAAGCCAAAACAAAAGAGAGAGAGCGCCAGAAACAAATGGCGCTTGTTCATGGGGCTCCCTCCTTATTGATTATTGAACAGATTGTTTACGGTTACGAAGCGTTACAAAGGCGAGCAAGATTCCGCCAAGTACAGCAAGGCCAGCGTAGAGCGTGTTCATTGATTGTTCTTGTGCACCACCGAGACCTGTTTCAGGCATCTCTTCAGGCATTGTTGTTTCAGCGAACTTGTCAGGCATTTGTGTCACGATCGCGTTACCGAGTGTCTCACCAACACCGAACATGAACGCGTATCCTTCACGGAATGACATCCAAGCGGCATCCGCGTCACCAGCTACATACTGATCGAACGTTTGAAGCACGAGGGCCTCATGTTGTTTGATGGCTTCTTGGCCAGCTTCTTGTGGCAAGTTACCTTCTGTCGCTGCATCGAGGAATGTGCTGAAATCGACAGCGAACTGGTCGAGCTTCATGCGTGCTTCTTCAATTTTAGCTTCATCGCCTTCGAGTGTAGCGGCAACGATGTCACCTTGGGCTGTGATGTGGTTCCCGTTCCATACTTTTTCGAATTGGGCCGCACCTTCATCACCGTAGACTGAACCGATGGCTGCTTTGAAATCGAGTGTGTTCTGATCTTCAGCCCAGCTCACGTAGTCGAAGTCTTCTGCTTGATCGTAGCCTTTTTGCATGCCGATTGCTGCGAGTGCGAAGTGTTCACCAGCAAGGCTGTTCAATGTTGAACGAAGCTCGACGGCTGGTGTGTCAGCAGCAGTTTCAAATTTGTCAGGCATCTGTGTGACGATTGCGCCTGAGAGGGCTTTACTGATGTCGAACATGAGCTTGTACCCTTCACGGTACGTCATGTATGCCGACTCGTAGTCACCTGCGACATAGTTGTCGAATACTGAGAGAACTTGGTCTTCGTGAAGCTCAAGTACGTCAGCAGCAGCGTCTTTCGGTAAGTTACCTTCTGTTGCTGCATCAAGGAATGTTGAGAACTCTTCGACGAATTCGTCGACCTCAGCTTCAGCGTCAGCACGAAGCTCTTTGTCTTCTGATTTAGCCGCTTCAACGAAGTCAGCTGAGTAGTCGTTGTGACCAGCGAAGATGTCTTCGAACTGGGCTGCGCCCTCATCTCCATAAATTGAAGCGATGGCCGGTGTCATGTCGAGTGCGTTTTGATCGAGTGCCTTCATCGCGACTTCAGCGTCTGGTGCTCCATCATATGCTTTCATCATCGATGTGACGGCTAAGACGTAATGCTCAGACAGTAATTGGTCGAGCGTGGCTCGTAAGTCACCTGCTGGTGTGCTTGCTGTCGGTGCGTGATCCGCTGCCTGTGCATTCAATGGTACGAGTAAGCCGAGTGCGAGTGCCGGTGCTACAATCTTGTTCATTGTTTTCTTCTTCATGGGTAATCGCTCCTTTTTTTGAGTGGTTGTCGTTGTTTACACCCATCTAACGGAGCGGTTCAAAAAATGGATCACTCTTTTTTTATTTTTTTTCGTTTTTTTGTTGAAGTGTGCGATAAACCCCTGGTGCGACGCCATATTTTCGTTTAAAGATACGATGAAAATATGGATAGGAGCGGAATCCGGACAGCTCGGCAATCCGTTCGAGAGAGTGTTGGGTATACTGCATCTGTTCTTCGGCGAGCTGGAGTCGAATCGATTGAGCATAGGCGACAATCGTCATACCGGTCACTTCTTTAAATAAGTGGACGGTCCGCGATACACTGAGCCCGACCGCGTCGGCGACGTCCGCCACTTTGAAGTCGCTTGTAACGTTTCCTTCTATATAACGCATCATGCGTGACACGACAGGTGGTCGCACGTTTGCTTGCACTTCTTGGACTGAACGGTCGAGCATGAGGAGCAAGGCTTCAATCAGTGTTTCAATCAAGTCCGGACTTTGTTCAGTCGTCGGGCGTCGCGCCTCTTCGGTGATATGCTGCCAGAGTGACAACAAGCGAGGGTCGATCGAGATGGACGTGATGCGGGAACGATCGACCGCCACCCACCATGCATCGAGGGTCAGACCGTCACAGAAAAGATGATAATCCCCGCTTGCCGGGGTATCGACATGCAGTTCGTACGCGTCACCAGGTTTAACGAGCAACAGGTCGCCAGGCCGTGCCGTATACGTCTTCCCATTGACGACGATGCGCGCCGTGCCTTCTGTTTGCAAGCGAATCAAATACGTCTCCAACCGATTGGGAAAAGGAAAAGTATAGGTCGTTGTATGATACGAATAGCCACAAAAGCCAATTTCCATCGAATCATCCTTTCTTAATAGCAAAATCGTGCATATTTTCATCATATCATGGATAGAAATCAAGGCGACGAGCGGGTACGATGAAATCGACAGAACGTATGAGGAGGATGAAACATGAAACAATGGTGGAAAGAAGCGGTCGTCTATCAAATTTACCCGCGTAGCTTTAATGACTCGAACGGTGACGGGATTGGGGACATCCCTGGAATCACTGAGAAGATGTCGTATTTGGCGGAACTCGGCATCGATGTCATCTGGCTATCGCCGGTGTACGATTCACCGAACGACGACAACGGATACGACATCCGCGATTACCGGGCCATCATGGATGAGTTCGGAACGATGGACGATTTCGATGCGATGCTCGAAGAAGCGCATCGTCACGGCATCAAAATCATGATGGACCTCGTCGTCAACCATTCGTCGGACGAACACCAATGGTTCATGGAATCGCGATCCTCAAAAGACAGCCCGTACCGAGACTACTACATTTGGAAAAAAGGCGAGAACGGTCAGCCACCGACGAACTGGGGTGCTTTCTTCGGAGGGAGTGCGTGGCAATACGATGAGGCAAGCGACGAATACTACTTGCACCTGTTCAGCAAAAAGCAACCAGACTTGAACTGGGAGTCAGAGACGTTGCGCCGTGAAGTATACGATTTGATGACGTACTGGCTCGATAAAGGGGTCGATGGTTTCCGGATGGACGTCATCAACATGATCTCGAAAGATCCGAGCTATCCAGACGGGGAGACGCGTGGGACAGGTTATGGGGACGGCACACCGTTCTTCTTCAACGGACCGCGCATCCATGAGTTCATGCAGGAGATGAATCGTGAGGTCTTGTCGAAATACGATACGATCACGGTCGGTGAGATGCCTGGCGTCAGCGTCGATGAGGCGAAGCTATATACGGGAACAGACCGTGATGAGTTGAACATGGTGTTCCATTTCGAACACGTCGACGTCGGCAACGGCAGTTTCGGCAAATGGAACCCGACGGACTGGAAGTTGACGGATTTGAAGACAATCTTCTCGCGTTGGCAGGAAGGTCTTGAGGAAGATGGCTGGAACAGTCTCTATTGGAGCAACCATGATCAACCGCGAGCCATCTCACGGTTCGGGAACGACTCGGACGAATACCGTGTCGTCTCCGGTAAGATGCTGGCGACGCTCCTGCACATGTTGAAAGGGACGCCTTACATCTATCAAGGTGAAGAGTTCGGGATGACGAACGTGGCGTTCGACTCGATCGATGAGTACCGCGATATCGAGACGCTCAACGCGTATCGGGATTACACGACGAACGGACTGTTGACGCATGATGAGATTTTCCGCGGCATTCACGCACGTGGGCGCGACAACTCACGGACGCCGGTCCAGTGGTCGGCCGAGGCGCAAGGCGGATTCACGTCCGGCACGCCTTGGATCGGGGTCAACCCGAACTATGTGACCGTGAACGCGGAAGCGGCACGACGCGATCCGGACTCGCTCTTCCATTACTATCGCCAATTGATTCAGCTCCGGAAACAACATCCGATTGTCGTTTACGGGAAGTATGAGTTGTTGCTGCCGGACGATGAAGCGGTATACGCCTTCACACGTACGTTCGAAGGCGAGACGTGGCTCGTGCTCTGCAACTTCTCAGCTGAGACGGTGACGCGGGAGCTGCCGTATGACGTGACAGAACGCGTCATCGGCAACATGGAACCAATCGAGCCGTTCACGCTTCGTCCGTACGAAGCGCAAGTGTATAAAGTGTGACGAAAAAAACTCGCCTCCTTGGCGAGTTTTTGTTGTGTCGTTAGTAAAGATGACCCGTTTCGGGAATAGGGATAGTAGAGTCTGACCGAAAGGGGGAAACACGATGAATACGTTAATTGCTTATTCGACCCGCTACGGGACGAGTGAGAAAGTTGCTCATTTGTTGGCGGAGCGGCTTCCAGGAGACGTTCACATCCAAAATGTAGTCGAGCAGCCGGATGTCGAGTGGGAGACGGTCGATCATGTGATTGTCGGCAGCTCGATCCGGATGGGCAAAATTCAAGACGAGATGACGGCTTGGCTGCACAGGAACGAAACCCAACTGCTCAAACGACCGCTCGGCCTCTATTTATGTGCCGGTACGCCGACTGCGGCCGAACGGCAACGAGAACTCGAGGATGCTTATCGAGAAGTGTTGCGGGCACATGCTTATTTCGTCGAAGTCGTCGGCAACGGCTATGATTTCGAACGAATGGGCTTTCTCGACAAAGCCATCGTCCGCATGATGGCGAAACAGACGGTGAGTTCACTCAATTTAGATGAGGCGATGCTCGATGAACTCGTCGAGTCGGCTCAAGCGTCATTGCGTACGCGATCGGAAAACCCATAAGCGAATAAATCATGGGCCTCGATCGGGCTACTCGTGGAGATGAGTACATCTCCACTTTTTTGTTCGCCTTCAATCCGACGGAGCATGACGTTCGTCAATTGCCCGCCGACTTTCAACGCGACCGGGGCCGAGTTACGGCAAATGACGTCCTCGATCGTGACGTGATCGGTCCGGTTATCGCCGCCGAACAGTTCGATGTCGGCCCGTCCCGAAGTAAACCCGCTCGCCGCAATCCGTTTCAAGCGGACGTTCCGAGACTTGTATTGAACGGCGAGCGCCGGATTTCCACGATAGTCATATTCAGGATTCCCAATCGCCGTGAACCCGTGAATGAACACGTCTTGATACGCTGATATGACGAGGCTACGCGCAGAAGACTTCTTATAAAGACTCGAACGGACCGGCTCCATCGAGACGAGGTTCGTCCCTGAAAGGAAGCGTGCCGTCTTCGACTGCGGATCATCAGCCAAGTGGTGGCTGATGTGCCGGAAGTTGAACGAGCGATTATCGTGATATGAGAAGTGTCCGAATATGTGGACGTCGTGAGCGGCTGAAGACGTCCCGTGCGCCTTCACTTCGACGCCCCCGAAGCAACCCTCGCTCATATTGTTGACGAGTGTGACATGGCGTGACCCGTCATCAATCTCGATTCCGTTCGAGTTCGAGAATCCATGGGCATGGGTGCGTCCGTGTGGATGATGACAATAGCAGTTCGTGATATAGATGGCGTCACTATGGTGGGTCGTGATGCCATCGTCGCCATAATTCGTCGCCTCGCAATGATCGAGCCACACGTAGCGGCTGCCTTTTTTGGCGCGTAATCCGTCTCCCAAGTAATGATAGTGGGGTGCAGTGATATCAAAGGCATGCAGTCCCGCGTTTTTCGCCGTGACGTGATGGATCCAACCGAATTTGACGTGCGCGAACGTCAACGCGCTCGAAGCGGTATCGCCACTCGACGTCCGGTCGACGTCACCGAGGCGCTCCACGTTCCAGTCGAGCGTCAAATGTGCGACTTCGATATGGTGGTTGCCGGCGAAGGGAGTCGCATTTCGAAGTAATCGTCGATGTTTCGGTGCCCGGTCTGAGAGCTTGATGATCGTTTCCTGCTGGCCGGCCCCTTCGAGCACGCAGTTCGACGGGATACGGATGCCGCGGACGATATATACGCCGGCCGGCACGTGGACGTGGCGGCTCGACCTGAGGGCGAGCCGAAAAGCGAGCGTGCAATCCGTCTGCCCATCCCCGATGGCGCCATAATCGGTGACGTCGACGTGCTGACGCGTCATTTGTCTCAAGTTCAAGTGCTCGGCGTCGAGCCGGCGCATCCACACCGGGCGGACGATTCCTTCTACTATTTCAAGCGGCAACGAACTCGTCACTGGAACGATACGCTCCGTCATTGGCAAATGGGAGAGATAAGTTTTTGCTTGATCGGGATAGGCCGTACGTCGAGTCGCCTCATGCCAATCGAGTGTTTCCGTCAGTAACTTATCAAGTGCCCAATTCGAATGCTGGGCGATCGTGGCGGCAATGTTCGAACGGTCAATGTATGCTGTCATATGGTTCATCCTCCTAGCGTTCACTACAATTGGATGTACCCGTTTTAGAAGTATTTTTAGCAAACCGAAGTATTTAGTAGACAGAAGCATTTATCCATGATATATTCTATATGTGCTTAATTAAGAATAGCTGGAAACATAATTCACAAAACGCTTTGGATTATTTTTCGTTTAAGATAATCCTAGAGGTTTGTGATTTTTTATTGGTCAGTTTTTTCTAGTAAGGCACTACTAGAACGCACAGCGTTTATTTCAGGAGGGTTCATTATGAACACAGGTAAAGTAAAATGGTTTAACTCAGAAAAAGGTTACGGCTTCATCGAAATGGAAGGCGGAGACGACGTATTCGTACACTTCTCAGCAATCCAAGGCGACGGCTTCAAGACACTTGAAGAAGGCCAAGCAGTAACTTTCGAAATCACTGACGGAGCTCGTGGACCACAAGCTTCTAACGTTGAAAAAATCTAATCTTCCTTTCTAAGGAATTTTATAACCTGCTCGCTTCGGCGAGCAGGTTTTTTGTTGTCCGCGTGTTTAATCACTTGCCCCGGGGGAATCAATATACGAGTGACTACCACAAGGAGGTTTTTCAGAATGGATGCAATGCAAACGGCAAAACAGATTTTAGATCATAGTAACGTAGGGACAATGGCAACGGTTTATAAAGGGAAGCCGCACAGCCGTTATATGACATTTTTCCATGATGACTTGACGCTCTACACCGCAACTTCGAAAGAAACGGATAAAGTGGATGAACTGAAAAATAATCCGTATACGCATATTTTGATTGGCTATGACGGGGACGGCGTCGGGGATACGTACCTCGAGATTTTAGGCGAGACGAGTGTATCTGACGATGAATCGATGAAAGAAAAGGTATGGAACGAGAAACTCGAAGGTTGGTTCGACGGTCCGGATGATCCAAAACTCGTCATCTTAAAAATCTCGCCGCAATCGATGCGCGTGATGAATAAAAAAGGACAGCCGCCTCAAGAAGTGAACCTGTAATTCAAACAAAGACGTCCCGAGTGGGCGTCTTTTGTAATTGACCAATTTCCAAAAAGTGACTGACCTGTGACACACATATGAACGAAACGTGAACTTTTGTCCTAACCTATGTGAAAAGATGAACATGGATGGTATATTGTGAATGTAATCACATATAAGTCATCATTCACTCATTCTAAGGAGGAATTATCATGTTCACAAAATTTTGGCAGAACCACAACGTCGCCACCGGTATTTTGACAGTCCTTCGCGTCTGGCTCGGCTATCACTGGCTCACAGCAGGTTGGGGCAAAATCACAGGCGGATTTGGTTCAGAAGGATATCTTCAAAACGCAGCTTCTCTCGCCACGGGTGATCACCCAGCCGTTGCCGGTTGGTGGGCAGCATTCCTTGAAAACTTCGCCATCCCGAACGCAGCCTTGTTCGATGTGTTGATCCCATACGGTGAATTCCTAGTCGGTCTTGGACTCTTAGTGGGTGCCCTCACACGTAGCGCAGCCTTCTTCGGTCTCGTCATGAACATGGCGTTCTTGCTCTCAGGTACGGTCAGCACGAACCCGACGATGTTAATCGTATCAGTCCTCATTCTCGTCGCAGGCTACAATGCTGGTAAACTTGGCGTCGATGGATTGTTCCTTCGCAAGTTCGTGGAAACAAAAGTCATGCATCGTTCACCAAATCGTCAAATAGCGTAACGACTTTATGACGTTCTCCTGTGACAAACCTCACCACTTTCGGCTACGATGAACGTAGCATCGATTGAAAAGGAGAACGAATATGAACGCGACACATTTTAAATGGCTCGGATACACAGAAGGAGTGTCTTTCTTACTCTTGTTGCTCATCGCGATGCCGCTCAAGTATTTGGCGGGCATGCCGCTCGCTGTCAGCATCGTCGGCGCGGCCCATGGTTTCCTGTTCGTCGCTTACGTGGCGGCAGCCGTCTATATGGCATGGCGTTTCAACTGGGGCTTCAAAGTGTTGGTCCTCGCCGTCATGGCGTCGGTCATCCCACTCGGACCGTTCTTGTTAGAGAAACGCGTCCTTCCATCAACAGAAAAGACATCGAACTGAAAAACGTTCGATGTCTTTTTGTGTTCACGCACTTTCTGCTTTCGCTGACACATTTGCTTTTTCGGCAGAGATGTCGTGACGGATCCGATACATCGCGAACAACGTGATGGTGAGCAGGCAGAGCATACAAATCGTATAGAGTGAAGCGACCGGCATCCATTCGCTCAATAGGCCAAACACGATGAATCCGAACGGTGTGATGCCCATGGCGAGGGATTCGAGAACACCGATCACGCGACCGAGATAACCTGGTTCCGTGTTCGTCTGTAAATAGAGCTGAATGGGGATATTGATGCGGATGATGAAGAATCCGCTTAAACGGATGTGGGGAGAAGTTAATCCCGTTTATACGTGAAGCCGTCGAAAAGCTCCCAGAAGGATTCTACCGGACGCATTTGACCGAACTATTACAAAAAATCAAGGGCTGACGCGTCAGCCCTTGAACGTTTGAATGAGTGTCCCTTTGCCGTCCTCGACTTGAATCGAGGCGTGGGCACCGTTGATGAGTGTCATTTGCGGCGGGACGTGCCCGCAATCGATATCGTAAATGACAGGTACGTCGAGCAATTCCTGCAGTTCCGTATACACGTCTTCTGCCGTGTAGCCTTGGACGGGCTGTTGGGCCGCGCTACGCCCGAACAGAATGCCAGACGTATGATTGAACCAACCGGCCCACTTCATTTGAAGCAGGGTCCGTTTGAGTGCCGGGACATCGAGCTCGGCGTTTTCGAAATACCAAAGGATCGGCTCCCCGTTCAAATGGGTCTGTTGGAACGTGGCGACGTCGCCGTACGGTGTACCAATCGTATGCATCAGGACATCGATACAGCCGCCGAGCAGTCGTCCGGTCGCTTCTGTCCCGCCGAGTGATTTCCACTCCGTCGGTTCGGTCAAATGATAGACGTGCGGGCTTGGGTTCTCATGCTGCCACTCTTTTTGGAACTGTTCCGAGGCGAGCTGGATGACCGTCTCGCCTTCTTTTGCTGATACGACGTCGAGCCAACGCGAGCTTGTCGCGTCCCATTCTTCGCCGCGTAGGTCGACAAGGTTCGTCCCGTGGGCCGAAGCGATACCGGTCTTGAGCGTGTACACGAATAGGAATAAGCTGACGTCAGAATAGCCGAGCATCCATTTCGGTGGGAGCGCGTCCCAGTCGATAGCGTCTAGCAACTCAATCAAGAGGACGCCGCCCCATGGCGGGATAATCAAATCGATTGCATCATTGTGGAACAACCGGGTCAATTCATCGGCGCGGACTTCTGCTGGTGCCGATTTTGCTTTGTCTTGCGTCCAGACCGATGGCTCGAATTGGAGCGTGAACCCATGGCGGGAGAATGTCGCCTCGGCCTCATGGAGCAGTCCATGTAATTCAGCGGGAACGCCAGACGAAGGGGCCGTCACACCGAAGTGATGTCCGGTCAATTGTGGATAACGAATCATGTGAGCCTCCTGTGGATAAGTGATAGATGGGAATGCGGGAACGAGTTATCCACATGTGGACAATTATTTTTGACGCATACGTTCTGCGTGTTGGATGCCCCAAGCGTTCATCGTCTCGAGCACCGGAATCAACGTCTTCCCATACTCGCTCAAGCGATAGTCCACACGAGGCGGAACTTCGGGATAGACGGTTCGGATGATGATGTCTTGCTCCTCTAAATCGCGAAGCTGTGCCGTCAAAATCTTTTGGCTGATATTTGGGAGCGAGCGTTTCAATTCGCTGAACCGTAACGTGTCCCCATTAATGAGCGCGAGTAAAATCGACGGTTTCCATTTCCCCGTGATCAGCTCGAGCGCGGTATCGACTTCGCAACTTGAAATCAATGGCATCAGTCTCACTCCTCTCTATAGTATCCTTGAGGTAACTATACCACCTTTTTGTGCCGTCTTCTGTCGATTCTACTTAGCGGGTATACTGAGAAAGAGGTGATCAAGGATGAACTTAACAAACATTAAACTCGGCGCCGTCACATTGCGCGTCAGCGATTTAGAAACGATGAAAACATATTATGAGCGCGTCATCGGAATGGATGTACTCGAGACGTCAGAACATCGCGTCACGCTCGGAACGAAGGAAATGGCGCTCGTCGTCTTACATGAAGTGAGCGGCGTGCGTCCAAATCCACGAACAGCTGGCTTGTTCCATATGGCGATCCTATTGCCAAACCGCGTCGAACTCGGACGGATCCTTCGTCATTTGATTGAACAACGGATTGAAGTCGGACAAGGCGACCATTTGGTCAGTGAGGCGTTCTATTTGAGCGACCCGGAAGGTAACGGCATCGAGCTCTACGCCGATCGTCCTCGCGAGCAGTGGGAATATGAAGCGAACGGTCATGTGAAGATGTCGACGGACCCAGTTGAATATGAATCGATGCTCGAGGCGGCGGCCGACCGTCCGTTCACGGGTCTTCCGAACGGGACGACGATGGGGCATGTCCACTTCAAAGTACGTTCCCTAGAAGCGGCAAAATTATTCTATCAAAATCGTCTCGGTTTCAAGGTGACGACCGATTCGTATCCGGGCGCCTTATTTTTAGCGGCCGACGGGTATCATCACCACATTGGCGCGAACGTCTGGGCCCGACCAAGCCAGCCGATGGGACAAGAGGCCGGTCTGGAGGCGTGGACGCTCTTAGTCGATACGGCCACGAATCGCGAACTCGGCGGGACGACATCGGAATGGTCGCTCACCGATGACGACGGCATCACGGTCAATATAAAAAGCGTGGACTAATGTCCGCGCTTTTTTAGCGTGCTGAAATTTTCTTTTGACTTGAATCAAACGAGAGGCGAATGCCGCGCTTTTGATACGCTTGTTCGACACGTTTTGAATTGATACTGAGCTCAAGATGAGCGAGTTTCAAGTGTTCAAGTTCTGGCACCGTGACATCGAGACGGACGAGCTCCATGTTGCGCTCGGCCTTTTTACGTGTGCGTCTCAAGTTACGGGGCACTTCTTCTGACGTCAGTGCCGCGATCGTTTCATTGATCAATTGTCGTTTGTCGCCTTTGACGCTGAGCGCCGTATAGAGCTTATCGAGCGAACCGAAGCGTTTGATTAACTGGACCGATTGACTTTCATCTAATCCGGCCACAGGTGGAATCCCGTCTGAACGGTCTCCTGTCAATGCTTTGACTGCTGAGAGCTGTTTTGGCTTCAATCCCTCGTACAATGCCGCAATCTCCTCAGGGCGAATCTCGAGATGTCGCTTGAGCGGGAGCGGGCGATTGTCTTTGATGTCGCAACGAGCCTGCATTTGTTGCAGCTCTTGCGTTTGAAGCCAGACGGTGATGCGTGGGCTCACGAGCTGAAGCAAGTCCTTGTCTTTCGTCATAATGACGACAGGGGCGCTACAGCTGAACTTCCGAGCGATATGAGCAATCAAATCTTCACCTTCATAGCCTTCGACTTGATATTGCGGAATGCCGCTCTCTTCAAGCAATTGGCGCATGAGTTCCATTTGTGCTTTCAACTCGGGTGGTGTCTGGCGGCGACGGCGTTTATAGCCTGGATAAAGCTCGCGGCGCCATAATGTTTCACGTGAGACGTCCCACACGACGACGAAATGAGTCGGACGATGTCTGCGTAGAATCGTCCGGATGAGGCCGGTCATACCGATGACGGCACTCCGATCGTTTTTAGATACCTCGCGTCCTTTTTTCGTTCGGCTCGCGGCGGCACCATAGTAGGCACTGGCCAGCATGGAGTTTCCGTCAATTAAAAATAGTTTACGTTCCATGCGTAACCTTCTTTCTGTAGTTGTTGGACCGAACATTGATGAACTGTTCGGTGATGTTGTGTCAATGAGTGACACGCACTCAAATTAGCAACATATGTGCAGTATATCACGACAAGACATGAAAATATAGCGACAGTTCGACCGCTCCACGAAAAGCCCTCCCCGAAAAATCGGGGAGGGCAGTCCATTGAGTCAGTCGAGTTCAGGTTGAATCTCGTCTTTATGGGCTAAAATCAAATCGACGAAAACGACGCGGTGATTGTCGATTTCACGGACGATCAGTTCATGTTCGCCCGGTAAGACGAACCGTTCACCGGTGCGGGCATTCGCTTTTTGCGATAAGACGAAACCGCCGATTGTATCGACGTCATCCTCGATTTCGATGCCGAACCGTTCTTCAATCTCTTGCGTCAAGACGAGACCGGACAAGCGGTAATGACCGGGTGTGACCTCGGTGATTTCAGCCTGTTCGTCACGGTCGAACTCGTCACGAATCTCTCCGACGATTTCTTCGAGGATGTCCTCGATCGTGAGGAGACCGGCCGTGCCGCCGTACTCATCGATGACGAGACACATCATCGTCCGCGCGTTCTGCATTTTCACCATCGCTTCTTGGAGCGGTGTGAATTCCGTCACGAGCGGCAGCTGATGAATGAACGTCTCGAACGGGGCATCGCTTTTGACGAGTTGAGCGGTGAATAATTGTTTGGCATTGATGAAGCCAAGCACGTCATCGCGGTCGCCATCACGCGTGACCGGATAACGGGTGTATTGATGTTCTTGGACGGTAGCGATAATCGTCTCAATCGAGTCTTCTTCGTCGATGGTCACCATGTTCATTCGTGGGACCATCGCGTCCTTGGCGATCCGTTCGTCGAAGGAGAAGATGTTTTGAACGTAGGCGAGCTCATTCTCGTTAATTTCTCCGCTGCGGAAGCTCTCGGTCATGATGATCTTAAGTTCTTCTTCCGAGTGCGCCGTTTCTTGCGCGGTCGTCTGCACGCCGAACAAGCGCAACGTCAACCGGGCCGTCCCGTTCAACACATGGATAAACGGATACAGTAATTTCGTGAAGAAATAGAGCGGTCGGGCGACGAGTAACGTCAAGCGTTCGGCTTCATGCACAGCAAGCGTTTTCGGGACGAGTTCCCCGATGACGACGTGTAAGAAGGCAATCAGCAAGAAGGCAATCAAGAAAGATAGGATGGTCGCGAGCGACGATGAGACGTTCAAGCGGTCGACGAGCGGTTGAATCATCCCTTCGATTTGGTCCGCGCCAATCCAGCCTAGCCCGAGGGCAGCGAGTGTGATGCCGAACTGTGAGGCCGATAGCGAGTCATCGAGATTCTCAATCACTTTCTTGGCGACAGCGGCCCGTCGGTTCCCCTCGAGCACGAGTTGGTCGAGTCGGGCCCCACGCACTTTGACGATGGAGAATTCGGCTGCCACGAAAAAGGCGGTCATAAAAATGAGCAAGGCGACGATCAATAAGCTGAGTAACATGGGACTGTCCAAAAATTCCCCCAAAAATCGGGGAGTCACCTCCATTAACGTTAAGTCGTATGTCGTTCAGGAGAATCCCTGAAAACGAATAGTTTGTTTCAGTATAGTGGATTTACCAAAAATATTCAAAAAACAGGCGGAAAGGTTTCGACAAGAGGGGAATGAGGGAACTACAAATCGAGAAGAGACGAAGGAGGAATTGATATGGCTAACTATCCAGAACTAAAAGGAAAAGTCGCGGTCATCACCGGGAGTTCGAAAGGACTCGGGCGCGCCATCGCGGAACGATATGCGAAGGAAGGGGTTCATGTCGTCTTGAATTATCGTAGCAGCGAGGACGAGATGAACAAAGTCATTGAAGGCATCGAGGCTGCTGGCGGGAAAGCGGTCGCGGTCAAAGGGGACGTCGCCGAAGAGGGTCTCGCCGAGAAGATGATTGAAACGGCCGTATCGGAGTTCGGGAAGATGGACATTTTCGTCAACAATGCCGGCGTACAGGTCGAGGCGAAGACGCACGAGATGGAGCTCGATAACTGGAAGAAAATCATCGACACGAATTTGACGGGAACGTTCCTCGGTGTACGTGCCGCCCTCAAATACTTTGTCGACCATGAGATTCAAGGGAACATCATCAACATGTCATCGGTGCACGAAGTGATTCCACGTCCAGGCTATACGCATTATGCGGCGAGTAAAGGTGGCGTGAAGATGTTCACGAAATCGGTCGCCCTCGAGTACGCACCGAACAAAATTCGTGTCAATGGCATCGCACCAGGCGCCATCGACACACCAATCAATGAAGAGACAATGCAAGACCCTGAAGAGAAGAAAGGGCTCGAGGCGCTCATCCCGACTCATGAGATTGGTCGTCCGGAACAGATTGCGGCCGTTGCGGCATGGCTTGCTTCAGACGAGTCATCATACGTCACCGGCGCGACGATTTTCGCGGACGGAGGCTTGTCGCTCTATCCATCATTCGGTCCTGAAAATAAAGTGCAATGATAAAAGGGAGGCTCCGCGTCAAGCGGCGTCTCCCTTTGTCTATTAACTGCTTAGTTGATCTTCCGCCGCGTATTTCGGCAAGATGATGGTGAATGTCGAGCCGTGGCCGACGCTCGAATCGACGCGAATCGTTCCGCCGTGTCCTTCGGCAATTTCTTTACAGATGGCCAGGCCGAGGCCCGTGCCACCGATTTTACGACTGGCCGAGTTGTCGACGCGATAAAACTTGTCGAACAGTTTCGGCAGCGCCGACGTCGGAATGCCGATGCCGGTGTCTTGAATCGAAATTTCGATGACATCGGACTTGTCATTCGTGACACAGACGGCGACTT
Source organism: Exiguobacterium sp. s50 (assembly GCF_018618175.1). Taxonomy (NCBI): domain Bacteria; kingdom Bacillati; phylum Bacillota; class Bacilli; order Caryophanales; genus Exiguobacterium; species Exiguobacterium sp. s50. Next base: position 111,815 of record NZ_JACSLP010000005.1, on the reverse strand, counting down.
TTCCGCCTTCTGGTGAATATTTGATCGCGTTGTGGAGCAAGTTCGTGAACAGTTGACTCAAGCGATCCCGATCACCGTATACATATAGATTCGTATCACATTCGAGGTCGAGCTGATGATGTTCACTCGCACCTTGATGGATGGCGATCGTTTCTTTTAAAATCGTATGCAAGCTCTCGGGTCGGCTATGGTACGTCTGTTTTCCGGACTCCATCCGTTGCACATCGAGCAAGTTGGAAATCAAGTCTTCGAGACGGAGCGTCTCTTGGTGAATCATCCCTAAATATTGATCGATGCGCTCCGCGGGCATCGTCCGATAGCGAAGCAGCTCGGTGAAACCGATGATGCTCGTGAGCGGTGTGCGCAGTTCGTGCGACACGGTCGACACGAGCTCCGTTTTCAAACGGTCGACCTCGGTCTCTTGTGTCACGTCCCGGAAGACGAGCATCGTGCCGTGACGGGTGCCGCGCAAGTGGATTTTCTCCGCATACATCTGAATGAAGCGTTCTTCTTGATTCATCGAGAACGTCACACTTTCTTCCATGCTCTCGCCATCAAACGCGCGGCGCATGAATGAGAAGAACGAGTCTTTTTGATCGACTTGGAAACCAAGTTCTTCTAAATCGGCATCCAAACGATACAAGTCCATCTCGTTCCGTTTCGTGGCGGCTTGATTGAACATGATGAAGAGGGCCTGGTTGGCGAACTTCTCATGTGTCGTATGCTCGACATAAATGACCGCATCACGAATCGAGTGCAGGAGGCGCGCCGTTTTCTCGCGTTCTTCCTCGACTTGGTTGCGTTGTGTCGCGAGCGAAGAGGCCATTTGACGGAATGAGTTCGTCAATTGTCCGACCTCGTTTCGTGAAGATACGGCCGCTGGAATCGGAATGATGCGTTCATCCGCCAATCGTTCACTGTTGACGATCAACTCTTGAAGTTGACCGGTTAATCGTTTCACGTAAGGACGAGCAGCGATAAAGAGGACGAGCAACACGGCGAGGAGGGAGAGGAGCCAGAGCACTTGCGCCCACTTTGTATGAGTGGCGAGTTGTTCTCGCAACTGATTCTCTTCTTCATTCAACGAGTTGCGGTATTCGGTGAACACCGTCTCCATATCGACGATGCTCGCACTCATGTCAGCTGCACTTTTTGAGTTGATTTTAAATTTGCGGTCGGCAGGCGGTTCCGCTTGCGGTGTCACTTTACCGAGCGTCGGCATTTTCAAAAACGGTTCGGTGACCGTCCCTTCGCGTTTGGCGATGACATATCGCTCTAGGCTCGGCATGACGCGTTGTTGATAAGCCGAGAATAGCGTCCGTGCGTCGCTGGCATACGTCTTCTCTTTTTCAGTGACCGCGTTCGTCTCGAACCATGCGGTCTGAATCTCAATTAAGTCTTGTTTTTCTTTCACGCGGGCGAGCATCGCCTCGTCGCCGAGGATGACATAGCCACGCATTTCATATTGCATCGACTGCCACGTCTCGAATAGTTCGGTCGCGTTCGTGCGACGTTCACTAATGTTCTCGAGCGATGACGTCGTCTGTTCGATTCGGTTTTCCGTATACATGTACACGGCGAGTGAGGTCAGGAGGATCAGTCCGATGAATAAATAGAAGACGAATAAAAACTGTCTTCCGATCCGCTGGTCAATCCATGCTTTCATAAAGACCGTTCCTTCCTGGAACTGCGTACATTCCTGCTGTGACAAATATCCTACGAGTGTCGTTCCTTCATTGTACAGATTTAAACCAGTTGTTTCCACCAATCAAGAAATAAGCGGAAATTTAACTATTATCTATTGAATAATAGTGAATGATGAGCTATTGTTTAATATATAGTAGAGGAGGCGAGGAAATGAATCCTCAGTTCAAGAAAGGCGTACTCAATTTGTGTGTGCTCGCGCTCGTCGAGACGCATGACCGCTACGGATACGAGCTCGTGCAAGCCATCTCGGCAAAAGTCGCCATCTCGGAAGGGGCCGTCTATCCGCTCCTGCGGCGACTCACCTCGGACGGGTATTTCACAACGTACTTAAAGGAGTCGGCAGAAGGACCACCGCGAAAGTACTACACGATCACAGAGCAGGGGAAAGCTCACTTGGCAGAACTACGTGCGGAATGGGAAGCGTTCACGACCGGTGTCAACGAATTGATTGAAGGGGGAACGGACAAATGACAGAAGAACAGTATTTATTGGAACTCGAACGGTTACTGATGGGCATGAGCGTCATCGAGCGGGTCGATATTTTACGGGATGTGTCGGAATACTTTGCGAGCGGACGGGTTGACGGGAAGACAGATGCGGCGATGATTGAAGAACTCGGGGCGCCAAGCGCGCTCGCGAGCGAGTTGCTCGAATCAAACGAGCTCTCGTCTGAGGTGCGCAAAGAACCGGCCGTTGTCAAAAGCCAGAACGTGGCGTTTCGCAACGTCTCGATTAACGTCCTGCAAGCGCACGTCCAAGTCGTGCCGTCTCATGACGGCTTTGCCTACGCCACGCTCGAGACGGAACGAGACCACGGGGTGACGATGGAGATTGTCGGGGACACCCTGGAGATTCGAATCGAATCAGAGCGCCGGTTTGGTCTGTCGAACTTGTTCGCCTGGGCGGTGACCAAGGCACCGGTGTTACACGTCGAGTTACCACGCCATGCATATGAGCAAGTCGTCTTGAAAAATCGTCTCGGCTCCTGTGACGTGCGCAATCTCGAGGCCGCATCGGTCGAAGTTGAGAGTGAGAACGGGAGCATCACGGCCCATACTGTTAGCGCCAAGCGAGGCTCGTTCCGCTCTTCGAACGGGAAAGTCAGTCTCACGTCGATGATAGGGCAGGACCTTGACGCGCAATCGTCGAACGGACGCGTGGAAGTGCTTGGCTCGACTGTGGATCGTCTCGAGGTTCAGTCGTCGAACGGCCGTCTCGATATCCATGACGTGACAGGGGCAGTCGAGGCGAAGACATCGAACGGACGCATCGACTGTGTCATAGATGTGCTCGAGCATCCGGTCCGTCTGAAAACGAACAACGGACGCATCGATGTGCGTCTGAAGCGAGATCCGCGTGACGCCGTCATCCGGGCCAAGACGAGAAACGGCAAAGTCGAACTGTTCGGCGACCGGGCGAACGAGCGGACGTTCGGGGACGGGACGGTCGAACTCAAACTGACGAGCTCGAACGGGAGCATCACCGTCGAATAAGCATGAAAAAGACTCGCGCGTGAGCTATTCACGCGCGAGTCTTTTTGTTTACAGATCGTGGACAAGCAAGTAGGCGACACGGACCGGTCCGTGCACCCCAACAATCAAATTCATCTCGATATCGGCCGAGTTCGATGGACCTGAGATGAAGTTGACCCCGTTCGGCGAGTTGAGCTCACCGGAGCGGTCGAGGTCGGCTAGTTGTTTGGCCGCCTGCGTCATCCGCGGGACGAGCACCGATTTCGGGATGATGGCGATATGGTCGCGCGGCAATAGGCTGATTGTACGTGACTTGCCGGGTGCTGCGTATTGAACGATGGTTGCACTCTCGGCGAGGGCCTGGTCGGCAATCGTGATGCCGATATCGGCTTTTATGGCGAGGGAACGGCTGTCTTCCGGTCGCTCCACATCCCACCAGTCAAACGATTCGCTCGTGTTTGGGGCCCACGCCTGAATCCGGTCGTCATGTTCAGCGATGATGGCTTTCCCTTCATACCGATCAATTAACAGACGGAGCGTATCATCGAGGTTGGCCGACTCGCATTCGACGACGTCGGTGTGGATGCGTGTCGCGACCATCCGGAATGTCTCGAGCAGTTCCTCGTCGGACGCATCTTTCAACACCTCGTCTTGCGGTCGATGCTTATACACTCGTTTCGGCGGCGTCAAATCGACGTCACGTCCGAGTTGCCCTGCGATTCGTTTTAGAAAATCCTCGCGATTGGTGATCGTGCCTGGATTCATTCTGCATTCCCCCGTTTCTTGAACCAATCCCGCACCGTCTGCTTGGCCGGTTGCGGTAAGTCTTTCGAATCCGTCCACGCCGGCAAGCCTTTGTCGATTTGTCCCGCTTTCGTGAACGGGGACGATGCGAACGGCGCGATGTGTTCGGCCGCTTCAAATAAGAACGGACTCGAGGACGTGACGGCGAAGCCTTTCATGGCGATGCGCTCGACGAACGGTGATTGTTTCTTCTCTTCGACGATGACCCGGCGATGCTCAATCAACAGCTCGTGAAGCGGGATTTTGACCGGACAGGCTTCCGTACAGGCACCGCATAGGCTCGAGGCGTATGGCAACTCTTTATAATTCTCGTATCCGTCGAGGAGCGGGGCGAGCACGGCACCGATCGGGCCCGGATAAATCGAGCCGTAGGCGTGACCACCAATATGGCGGTAGACTGGGCAGACATTGATACAGGCCGCACAGCGGATGCATTGGAGCACAGACTGGAACTGTGTGCCGAGGATGCCAGAGCGTTTGTTGTCGACGATGACGAGATGGAACTCCTCTGGTCCATCGACTTCGCCGTGACCGCGCGTGCCAGCGAACGTCGTGATGTACGAGGTGAGTCGTTGACCGACGGCGCTCCGACATAGCATATTGACGAGCACCTCGAACTCTTCATACGATGGCACGATCCGTTCCATGCCCATGACCGAGATGACCGTGTCCGGAAGCGACGTCACCATTCGACCGTTCCCTTCGTTCGTCACGAGCCCGACGGCACCGCTCTCGGCGATGGCGAAGTTACAGCCCGTGATGCCGACTTCTGCTTTCAAAAAGTCTTTCCGCAACTCACGGCGAGCATAACGCCCGAGCTCGGTCGGGTCGTTCGATCCTTCATAGCCGTGGGCCGTGAACGTCTCGTGGACGGCGTTTCGGTCTTTGTGCAAGGCCGGGGCGACGATGTGCGACGGTGGATCGTTGTCGAGCTGCAGGATCCATTCCCCGAGATCGGACTCGACGACCGTGCATCCTTCCTCATGGAGCGCCTCATTCAACCCGATTTCTTCTGTCACCATCGATTTCGATTTGACGACGTGCTTGGCATTCTTGGCGCGAACGACTTCCCGGATGTAACGGTTGGCTTCTTCCGGCGTCTCGGCGAAAAAGACGTTGCCGCCCCGTTTGGAGATATTCTCGCTCAATTGATACAAGTAATAGTCAAGATGTTCGAGCACATGTTGGCGAATCTCTTCCGAATGGTCCCGAAACGCTTCCCAATCCCCAAGCTCACCTGCCGCGTTCAGCCTTCCGTCACGTAATCGGTTCTGGGCCGAACTGACAGCTTGGCGCATGAATGGATTATCAATCCCGTCTTTGCGTCGATCTTGAAACTTCTCATCTAACCGAATCCCCATGCTCATGCTTGTTTCACCCCTTCGTTCAACACTTCCGCGATATGCATCACTTTGATTGGATGACCTTGTTTATGCAGGCGTCCCCCGATATTCATCAAACACGAGGCGTCCGCCCCGATGAGCACCTCGGCCCCCGAGTTCAAGATCGATTCAACTTTCTCATCGACCATCTGCACCGAGACGTCTGGCATCTTGACGGAGAATGTCCCCCCGAAGCCGCAACAGTTGTGGACATTGTCGAGCGGGAGCATCGTCAAGCCGTCGACATTTTTGAGCAACTGCCCCGGTGCCGCCTCGATGCCGAGCAGGCGCGTCATGTGGCATGAGGCGTGGTACGTCGCCTTGGCGGAGAACTTGGCCCCGACGTCCGTCACTTCGAGCACGTCGACGATGAACTGCGTCAACTCGAACGTCTTCGCCGCATGGGCCTCGGCCCGCATCTTCCAGGCAAGGTCATCTTTGAACAAGTGTGGATAGTCGCGCATCATCATGACACATGAACCGGACGGGCCGACGATATAATCGGCATCGGCCTTCTCGAACGTCTCAATCATATGCTTCGCAATCTTCTTTGTTTCTTCATGGTAGCCGCTGTTATAGGCGGGCTGTCCGCAACACGTTTGCTCAAACGGGAAACTGACGTCACAACCTAGATGTTCTAATAGTTCGACCGTCGCTTGTCCTACCGATGGGAACAACGTATCAGAGAGACAAGTGACGAACAGTGCCACTTTAGGCATGTCCATTCCTTCTTTCCTGTTCATAGTTTTATTCGTAAACGGTTTCACAGTTATTATTCCATAACAAACAGCCACAAAACAGAAAAATGGGACGAATCTCTCAAATAAATGTAAAATCCTACCTAATTGAGAACTAAATGATAATGAATCAAGATTCAGGATGGAACTGATATACGACAGTGTTCCCGTGCTGAATAACAGAAAAACCCTCGTCGGTCGACGAGGGCACGAATCTAACTTATAAGAAGAACATTTCCAAAATGAACAGTGCGCCGAACAAGTAGATGAGCGGGTGGACCGTCTCTTTGTTCATCGCTTTAAAGATTGGATACAGGATGAACCCGAAGGCGATCCCGCGTTCGATACTGCCCGAGAGCGGCATGATGAGAATCGTCATGAACGCCGGGAAGTATTCGCTGAAATCGGTCCAGTCGATATAGCGGACGTTCGTCAACATGAGCGCACCGACGATGATGAGCGCCGGCGCCGTGATGGCGGCGACACCAGAGATGGCACCGATGAGCGGGCTGAAGAAAAGGGTGAGTCCGAACAAACCGGCTACGACCGCTGTCGTGAGACCGGTCCGTCCGCCTTGGGCGACACCGGCAGCTGATTCAATGTAAGCCGTCGACGGGCTCGTCCCGACGAGCGAGCCACCCATTGTCGCGAGCGAGTCGGCGAACAAAGCGCGGTGACCGTTCTCAATCGTCCCATCCTCTTTCAACAGGTTGGCCTGTTTTCCGACACCGACGAGTGTTCCCGTCGTATCGAATAACGTGACGAGGAAGAATGACAAGACGGCACCGAACAAGCCGTATTGGATGACGTCTGAGAACGCCGTGAGCGGATTGACCATCAGTCCTTCCGGCAATGTCGGCATCGCCGTCACGCCTTCAATCTTCAAGAGACCCATGAAATAGGCGGCGATTCCGGTAAGTACCATCCCGATGAGGAGCGAGCCTGGGACGTTCCGAGAGAACAAGAGCGCCGAGACAATCAAGCCACCGAGGACGAGCAAGACACTCGGCGATGACAAGTCCCCGAGCCGGACAAGGTTCGCCTCATCCGCAACGATGAGACCTGACAACTTCAATCCGAGCGAGGCAATGAACAAACCGATACCGGTCGTGATGGCATGCTTGAGCGACGCTGGAATCGCTTGAATCAGTTTCGTCCGAATCGGTGACAGCGACAAAATCAAGAAGAAGACCGACGAGACGAACACGACGCCGAGCGCGGCTGACGGAGCAATCTGTTGCTGGGCGACGAGTGTATACGCGAAGAATGCGTTCAGTCCCATCCCTGGTGCAACGGCGATTGGGAGGTTGGCGTAGAACGCCATGAGGCCGGTACCAATCAAGATGGCGATGATGGTCGCCGTGAACGCTTGTGCGAACGGGATGCCGGCATCTGACAGAATCGCAGGGTTGACGACGGAGATGTATGCCATCGTCACGAACGTTGTGATGCCGGCCATCACTTCTTTTTTAACGTTCGTCCCATGTTGTTTCAATTGAAAAAAGTTCATGAATAAAACTCCCTATCATTAGTAATTTCCGAACAATAATGTTCGTCAATCTTCGAATTAACGTTATCAACTTGATGACTATACAAAATGAGCTGGCTGTCGTCAATGATTTTGAGTGAAAATACCTAAAATATTCTCATGTAAGCGCTGAATGTTCGGAAATAGACAAAATAAAAATAGTACTTGCTCTGAAACGCGTTTCAGACTGTACGGTTAAGTCAAAGGAGGGAAAGCTCATGAATCCGACAACGTGGAAGACATGGTGTAGTGGGATCGTCTACGAACTCGTCATCAATCAGTTGTATACGCCGCTCGGAAGAATGTTGTGCGCCCGTTTCCAAGACGAGTTTCTTCATCTCTCCGTCGAAGAACGGTTTCGTCTCGTCCAAGCCATCCGGAAACAAGTGATTGCGAAAGGTGACAGTCAGGAGTCAGAGTGGGTACACTATATGCAAAGACTGACAGATTGAGGTGAAGCGGAATGGCGAACATCCGAGATATCGCGAAATATGCGGACGTATCCGTGACGACGGTATCGCGCGTGCTCAATGAGCATCCGTACGTGTCGAAAGAGAAGCGGGAACGGGTGCGACGGGCGATGGCCGAACTTGGCTATTTACGGAATCAGCAGGCGCTGACGTTATCGACCGGTCGCACGCAGCGTTTCGTCGTCGTGTTGCCGTATTTGGATCATCCGTATTATGGACTGTTCGTCAACGGGCTCGCGAAAGCTGCCCTCCAAAGAGATTATCGACTCGTCATGTGGCAGACAGAATATCAACTCGACCAAGAGCGGCAAGCGCTTGATTTATTGAAGCACCGTGAAGTCGATGGGGCGATTCTGTTATCCCATACGATGTCATTCGATGAGATGGAAACGTATAGACAGTTTGGTCCGATTGCGGTCGCGACCGTCGGAGCGCCGCAGACGATTTCTTCGGTCCACGTCGATCATTACACCGCGTTCGTCGCCGGTTTGCGCGTGTTGGCGCAAGCGGGATATGCCGAAATCGGCATCGTGTTGTCAAGACAAGACAGTCCAAGCTCGATCGCGCGTCAGCAAGCGTACTTCGATGAAGTCGAACTTGCGCGTGAGCGGTGGGTCTGGACCGGTTACTTGACGAGCGAGGACGGAATCGGACTGGCCGATGCGTTTCTGCGTCAACAAGAGCGTCCTCGAGCGCTCTTTTTCTCGTCGGATTATGTGGCGCTCGGTTTTTTAGGGGAATTACGCCGTCGCGGTGTCAGCATCCCCGATGAAGTCGCCATCCTGGGCTTCGATGGTCATCCGATCGGTCAGGCATTCGGTCTGTCGACGATGCACTCGCCAAATGAAGACATCGGCCGGACGCTGTTCGACGTGACGTTTGATGAAATGAACGGTGCAGCTTCGGTCACAAACAGTTTAACGGTCACGTATTTGCCGGGGACGACACTCTAGGCAACTTCCTCGCTCGTCTTTTCTGAAACGATTAGAATGGAGACAGAAGTCGAGAGGAGGATGACAGATGAAGATTAACGTGACAGAAGAAGCACTCCAATTTTTTAAAGATGAAATGGAAGTCGAGGCAGGCCAGACGGTGCGCCTCTTCGCCAAATATGGGGGTTCGACCGATTTGACGCACGGCTTCTCAGTGGGCGTCATCACAGAAGACATCGACAACGCTGTAGTCGAAACGGAAGAGGACGGGATTCGCTTCGTCGTGGCTGAACAGGATGAATGGTTGTTCCAAGGACAAGACGTCAACGTCGAGATTCGTGGCGACGAGGTCGTATTCGTTCAAGCGTGACATCACAGTTTGTTAACAGAAAGAATACATCCGTTTGAAGCCATCCAGCTCGGGGAACAGTCTACGACATGACAAAACCGAAAGGATGAGACAGATGTCAGAACAAGATAAAAAGCGTGAACAAGAAGAACAAGAGAAGTTGAAACGAGACCAACCGGATATTTCGCACGAAGAAGATTCAAAAGGGGATCATTCGGACCTCGAAGAGACGGACGAAGACGAACAAGCGTAAAGAGCCCCTAGTGGCTCTTTTTGTTTGGGAATTGAAAGAATGAGTATAGACGTTATAATGGATAAGGGAAAACTATCATAGTGAGGAGAATGTATGATGAGTACAGTACTAGTCTTTGGACATAAAAATCCAGATGCGGATACGATTTGCTCGGCGCTCGCTTACGCGGAGCTCAAGAAAAAGTTAGGGATGGACGCCGAGGCGATCCGCCTCGGTGAAGTGAACGGGGAGACGCAATATGCGCTCGACCACTTCCGCGTCAAGGCACCACGCCTCGTGGAACGCGTCTCAGACGAAGTGAACTCGGTCATCTTGGTCGACCATAACGAGTTCCAACAAAGTGCGGAAGACATCGCAGACGTGCGCATCCTTGAAGTCGTCGATCACCACCGTATCGCCAACTTCCAAACAGCAGATGCCCTCTACTATCGGGCGGAGCCGGTCGGATGCACGGCGACGATTTTGCTCAAACTCTATAAAGAGCACGGTGTCGAAATCGCGCCTGACATGGCAGGATTGATGCTATCGGCGATCATCTCGGACTCGCTCTTGTTCAAGTCACCGACATGCACGGACGAGGATATCAAAGCGGCAAAAGAACTCGCAGCTATCTCAGGTACAGACATCGAGACATACGGTCTTGAGATGTTGAAAGCTGGAGCCGACCTTAGCCAAAAGACAATCCCAGAACTCATCTCGCTCGACGCGAAAGAGTTTGCGATGGGTGACTACCGCATTGAGATTGCTCAAGTGAACACGGTCGACGCGAACGATGTATTGAGCCGTAAAGCTGAAGTCGAAGCGGCAATGGCCGTGAAGATGTTAGACAAAGAACTCGATTTGTTTGTCTTCGCCATCACGAACATTTTGACGAACGATTCAGAAGCACTCGTTGTCGGTAAGAAGACGGATCTATTCGAGCAGGCGTTCAACGTCAAATTGGTCGATGGTCTTGCGACACTCCCTGGTGTTGTCTCACGTAAAAAGCAAATCGTACCGGTGCTCACAGCAGCGGCGACGAACTAAGAAACGAGAAAGGCTCGAATAAGAAACGAGAAAGGCTCGAAGCAGGTCAATCTGCTTCGAGCCTTTTTGCGGTTAAGATGCTTGTTTTTGTCGTCCATACGTTCCGATTCGCCATAATTTCTCGAACGGACCGTATCGATGTGATTTGAGCCACCACATCGAGAAGAACGCTTGGGCAATCAAAATTGCGATACTTAAGAACAATCCTTCCGTCAACGACAGGCGACCGTAGTAGCCGAGGGCGATAACGGGCAGGACGACGACGAGCGTGTGCGTCAAATAGTTCGTCAGCGCCATACGGCCGAGCGCCTGCAGCGGACGGAATGCGCGCCCGTTACGGACGGCGATCGTAAAGAGACAGACGTACGTCGTCGCGAGCAGTTTCCCAGAGACGAGGACAGCCGCAGAGTTCGTCGCCGAATACTCGGCACCGCTACCGTAGTGATGCCAAATAATAACTGCGAAGAACGGTAGGGCCGCTATCGTGCAGATGATGGCCGTCCGGGTCAATCCTCGGATGCTCCACGTGAGGAGTTTCCGTTCGCGTCCAATATACAGGCCGAACAAGAACAGGCTTAGAATTTCAACCCCAACAAAAAATGAGTTTTGGAACATGTCAAAAATCTCTTCGTCTAAGCGATAGTCGAACCATGGGCCGAATCCAGAATTAAAGATTGCCGGGAAAGGATCACCACTAAACCTAAATCCGAGCGACAATTCTAAGTACATGGATGAGACATAGAAGAGTAAAAAGCTCCCAATCAACAAACTCCATGCCCATGTCAAAATCGCCCGGTTGCTTAATCCATAAAACAGTGGGAGCAACAAGCCCCACATCGCGTACGTATGTAAGATGTCACCCGACCAAATGGCCAGGTGAACGAGTCCGAATAGAAACAAAATCGCGATACGGCGGATATAACGGGCGACCGAGTCCCCGCGCGCATACGAGCGCTCGAGAAAAATCGAGAAGCCGATTCCGAACAGGAGCGAGAAAATCGTGTAAAACTTCGTCTGGACGAACAAATCGAACAGCGTCCGAACGAGTAAATCGCTCCCCGCATAGTCGGCGCGACCGGAAATCCAGTCGCTTCCGAGCATTGTGGGGATATTGACGAGGAAGATGCCGCACAGGGCAAAACCTCGAATGATGTCATACAGAACGATGCGTTCATTAACTTGAATCGGGCCAGCCATACGCCACTTCCTCTACACGGATTAGAATACTTTTGTCGTCCACGATTCGCAGTTCCAGACGTCGGTGACGATGTCTTGATAGAACTCTGGTTCGTGACTGATGAGTAGGATACTGCCTTTATATTCTTTCAACGCACGTTTCAACTCTTCCTTCGCGTCGACATCCAAGTGGTTCGTCGGCTCATCGAGGAGGAGCAAGTTCGATTCGTTGTTTTGGAGCTTACAGAGACGGACCTTCGCTTTCTCTCCACCACTGAGGACCGCGATTTTACTCTCGATATGCTTCGTCATGAGACCGCATTTCGCGAGCATGGCGCGGACTTGTTGCTGGTTGAGTGATGGGAACTCGCTCCAAATCTCTTCGATACACGTGTTGTTGCTGACGGCCGCTTCTTGTTCGAAGTACCCGATCTCCAAGAACTCACCGCGTTCGACGGTTCCTTCAAGCGGGTTGATCATGCCGAGCAGACTCTTCAACAGCGTTGTCTTCCCGATCCCGTTCGCACCGACGAGGGCAATCTTCTGACCGCGCTCCATTTGGAGGTCGAGCGGGCGTGAGAGGGGCTCGTCATAACCGATGACGAGATTTTTGGCGTCAAAGATGAGACGACCTGACGTGCGTGCCTGCAAGAACCGGAACTCTGGTTTCGGACGTTCCGCACTCAATTCGATGACATCCATCTTATCGAGTTTCTTCTGGCGCGACATCGCCATGTTCCGCGTCGAGACGCGTGCCTTGTTGCGGGCGACGAAGTCTTTCAAGTCGGCGATTTCAGCCTGCTGGCGTTTATAAGCCGATTCGAGCTGCGAGCGTTTCATCTCGTACACTTCCATGAACTTGTCATAGTCCCCGACATAGCGTGACAAGTCTTGGTTCTCCATATGGTAGACCAAGTTGATGACGCTGTTTAAGAACGGGATATCGTGCGAAATCAAGATGAAGGCGTTATCGTAGTTCTGGAGATACCGCTTCAACCACTCGATGTGGGCCTCGTCCAAATAGTTGGTCGGCTCATCGAGGAGGAGGATGTCCGGCTTCTCGAGAAGCAATTTCGCGAGCAATACTTTTGTCCGCTGACCACCTGAGAGGTCCGTGACGTCACGGTCGAGTCCGACATCTAAAATACCGAGACCGCGTGCGACTTCTTCGACTTTCGCGTCGATGATATAGAAGTCGTTCGAATCGAGCATTTCCTGCAGTTCGCCGACTTCAGCGAGCATGTCGTCCATCTGTTCAGGCGTCGCATCGCCCATTTCCATGTAGAGCTCACCGATTCGTGTTTCGGTGTCAATCAAGTATTGGAATGCGCTCTTTAACACGTCCCGAATCGTCATCCCACGCTCGAGGACAGCGTGCTGGTCGAGGTAACCGACACGGACGTTTTTCGCCCACTCGATTTTGCCTTCGTCCGGTTGGAGCTTACGTGTGATGATGTTCATGAACGTTGATTTTCCTTCACCGTTCGCTCCGATGAGGCCGATGTGTTCGCCTTTCAATAGACGGAAAGACACGTCGTTCAAAATGGCGCGGTCACCGAAACCGTGGCTCAAGTTTTGTACTGTTAATATACTCATATTTCTTATTCGTTCCCTTCAAAGTTGACTATCCGATATTGTAGCATGGATTCAAAAAAATTAGTACGCCAGCCCGACTGATTGGCGGACGAAGTGTTGTTCTTCAACGGCGTTCAGCATGAACTGGGCGACATCGGCCCGTGAAATCTGTTTTCCGTTGTCTGGAATGCTGTCGATAGACGTTCGATACACCGAGGTCCGGGGGCCGTCCGTCAGTTGCATCGGCCGCACGATCGTGTAATCGAACGACGAGTTGCGCCACAAATCGACCGCGGCCCGGTGATCACGGAGCGGCTTCCGAAGCATGAACGTCACGACCGTACCAGCGATTCCGGGAATCTCTTTGTCGATTCCGGCCGAGGCGAGATAGACGACCCGAGTGACGTCATTTGCTTTCAGCGCCGGGACGAGTGCGTCGGTGACGCGGGCCAAGAAGTCAGTGTCGCTCAAGTCAGTCCCGAGACAGCTGATGACGGCATCATGACCAGCGAGGGCGTCTGTCAGTGCGGCGCTGTCTGTGACGTCGCCTTCGATGATTTCAAGTTGCGGGGTCGGAATCAATTTTTTCTGTTCCCGCACGAAGGCGGTCACGTGGTGGCCATGCTCGATGGCCTGGTCGACAAACTGATGACCGGTCCGGCCGGTGGCCCCTAATACGAATAGCTTCATATGGATGTGGCTCCTCTCGTTTTTCCAGTATCTTCAGTATACAGCAGTTTCAGAAAAATCGAACTTTTAGCCGTCTTTTCAGAAACAGGTTGCAATTTATAAAATATCGTCTAGAATAAGTCCTATCTTATATAAATAAAAGATTCGCACTCGTATATCCGTGAGAATATGGCTCACAAGTCTCTACCGAACCACCGTAAATGGTTCGACTACGGGTGACGCTTGTCGTGTGCATTCGTTTTGTTTCCATGCGGTTCGTCGTCCCCGGGTTGGGGTGACGAATCGCATTTTTTTATTGGAGGGAAAACAATGAAGCAATTAGAAGACAAAATCAGAGATGAAGGACAAGCGTTGTCCGAACACGTATTGAAAGTCGATGCCTTCTTGAACCATCAAGTCGATCCTGTCTTGATGCAGGCGATCGGACGCGAGTTCGCAGACCGGTTCCGTGACGCGGGAATTGACCGCATCGTCACATTGGAATCGAGCGGAATCGCTCCGGCCATGATGACGGCGCTTGAGATGAACATCCCGTTCGTTTTCGCACGTAAACGTAAATCACTCACGCTCCAAGACGATCTCGTTGAAGCGGACGTCTATTCGTTCACGAAACAAGAGACGAACCGCATCAGTTTGAGCCGACGCTTCGTCCAACCCGGGGAGCGCGTGCTCGTCATCGATGACTTCCTTGCCAACGGGGAAGCCGCTCTCGGTTTGACGCAACTCGTCGAATCCGCCGGTGCGGTCGTCGCCGGTGTCGGCATCGTCATCGAGAAGTCGTTCCAACCGGGACGGGACAAGTTGCTCGAGCGAGGCTATCAAGTCGAGTCACTCGCCCGAATTGCGAAGCTTGAAGAGGGTGAGATTTCCTTCGTGGAGGTGGTCCGATGAATACGTTTAAGACAGCCAGCCTTGGTTTCCAACACTTACTCGCCATGTACACGGGCGCGGCCATCGTCCCGCTCATCGTCGGTGGTGCCATCGGACTCGGTCCGACGGAACTCGCGTATCTCGTCGCCATCGATTTGTTCATGTGTGGTGTCGCGACGCTGTTGCAAGTCTGGACGACTCGTTTCACCGGTGTCGGTCTGCCAGTCGTACTCGGTTGTACGTTCACCGCGGTCGGTCCGATGATTGCCATCGGTAGTTCGAGCGGCATCACCGCCATCTATGGGGCACTCATCGCGAGCGGAATCATTGTCATCTTAATTTCAGGCTTTGTCGGGAAACTGGCTCGCTTCTTCCCGCCGGTCGTGCTCGGCTCGGTCGTGACGATTATCGGTCTCTCGCTCATCCCAGTCGCTGTCAATGATATCGGCGGTGGGATGCCAGGTGAGCCTGGCTTCGCTTCGATGCAAAACTTGGCGCTCGGTGGCTTGACCATCGGTTTGATTCTCGTCTTGAACCGAATCGGTACCGTGTTCACGCGCGCGGCCGCTGTCTTGTTTGCGGTCTTGATCGGTACAGGGGTCGCCGCGTTCCTCGGTCTCGTCGATTTCAGTCCGGTCCGTGAGGCCGGTTGGTTCCAAATGGTACAACCGTTCTACTTCGGGATGCCGACGTTTGACGTCTCGGCCATCCTCGTCATGACGCTCGTGGCCATCATCTCGATGATTGAATCGACCGGTGTCTTCTTAGCATTGAGCGATATCACGAAAAAACCGATTGGCTCGAACGAGTTGACGAAAGGGTATCGGGCCGAGGGTGTGGCAACGATTCTCGGAGGGATTTTCAACAGCTTCCCGTACACGACGTTCAGTCAAAACGTCGGTCTCGTCCAATTGTCAGGCGTCAAATCACGTCGCGTCATCTTCTGGACGAGCGGTCTGTTGATTTTGCTGGGCTTCTTGCCGAAAGTCGCGACGTTCACGACATTGATCCCGAAACCGGTTCTCGGCGGGGCGATGCTCGTCATGTTCGGCACGGTCGCCGCGTCAGGGATTCGGATTTTGAGCCAAGTCGATTTTGCGAAAAATGAGAACTTGATTACAATCGCCTTGTCGATCGGTGTCGGACTTGGCATCACGGCCAACCCGGCCATCGTCGCAAATATGCCGGAAGCGGTGCAGTTGTTCACGGACAGTGCCATCGTCGCCGGATCGTTCACTGCCTTGTTATTGAACGGGTTCTTCCGACTCGTCGACCGGTTCCGTCCGGCAGAGGTCGTTGCCGATAACCGGCAAGTCAGCTAGACTGAAAGGAACTACGTAACTAGGGGGGAACAAGCATGGGGAAAACTGCACTTGTCGTTGGCGCCACCGGATTGATTGGACGCGAACTCGTCGAACAGTTGCTCGAACAAGAACGGTATGATCAAGTCTGGATAATCGTCCGCCGCTCGAAACGATGGAGTCATCCGAAACTGCATGAAGTCGTCGGGTTCGAAGGAATGGACGAGGCGTTGCCGCACATTGATGATGTCTACTGCGCACTTGGGACGACGATTGCCGTCGCCGGTTCACGTCAGGCGTTCAAACATGTCGATCTCGACTTGCCGCTTGAAGTGGCACGTGTCGCGAAACGACACGGGGCGACACGTTACGCCGTCGTCTCGGCGCAAGGCGCGTCACTTCGGTCACCTTTCTTCTACAACCGGGTGAAAGGGGAGCTCGAGAACGGGCTCAAAGTGTTTGGCTTCGAACACTTGATTATCGCCCGTCCGTCGCTCTTGCTCGGGGATCGAGAGGAGTTCCGTCTCGGCGAGAAAGCAGCCGAGGTCGTCAGCCGTCCGCTCCAACCGTTATTGCTCGATAAATTACCAGATGCTGCACCGATTCAAGCGCTCCATGTGGCGCGCGCGTTGATTATGGCCGCGGAAGAAGGACAAGGCATCGAAGTATTGACGTCTGGCATGATGCAGAGGATGAGCCAATGAACCCATTAACGAAGAAACGGACCAAAGCCGTCTTGATTGACGGTGTCATTGCCGGATTGCTAAGTTTTGGTGTCGAGCAGCTCGTCCGCAAGAAAGTGAAGAGCGAGTTCGTCCACGTCGTCATCACGCCGACACTCATCGCCTACGCGCTCGAAGCATGTCAGATGCGCCGTGGCGGACAGACGCTCGGGTATAAGCTGATGGGTCTCGAGTTGAAAAATGACGATGGGACACCGGTGACGGCCGAGCAAGCGTTCAAACGGGCGCTTCACCGCGACACGATCTCGATTGCCGCCTACGTCAAGGACCGCGCACACTTCGAGGCCGAAGACGGTGCCGTCTTGCCGCACGACGCTGCGTTCCATATGCACGTAACCGAAAAAAACTGACCTCACGCGAGGTCAGTTTTTTTAGTCTTTGATACGGCTGAGGATGGCTGTTGTCAAGGCGACGATTGTTCCGAGGACGAGTCCGTTCGAGAACACGGTCGCCAAGAGCGGCGGCAAATCGTTCATCGCCCCAGGTGGGAGCAACATCGCGCCGGCCCCAATCACAAGTGGAAGACCGACAGTGAGTGACGCCGTCTTTTGGTTCAATTCGAACGCTGCCTCGTTAATTCCGATGATAATCATCGTCGCGATGAGCGGGGTGACGATGGCGTATCCGACGGCGGCTGGGATGCTCGCGATTAGCGAGACGAACGGACCGATGAGGGCGAGCACCATCATCACAGCATGGGCCACGAGATGGGGTGAGCGATGAACGCTCTCCGTCGAGGATAAGAAACCAGCCGTTCCAGAGATGGCGACCGGTCCCGGTGTCCCAAACATGCCCGCCACCATTTGACTGATCCCACTGACGACACCAGATGCCGGGACGTTGCCTTCGATTTGACGCTTCTCACGCGAGCTGACGATGCGTTCAATCAATTTGATATTGGCAAGGACGTTCGTCATGAGAAGGAGCGTGATGACGAACGCAGTCGGAAGCAAGTTCCAATCCCACACCCACGTTCCGAACGGGAACAGTTCAGGAACAAGGAAGAATGACTCGGAACGGACAATCGGGTTGCCGAGTCCGAGCAAGTTGAACAACCAAAATCCGGCGATGAGCGTCATGACGAGTCCATACTGTTTGAACCGGCTACGCTCGAGTGTGAGCGCGAACAACACGAGACCGGCCGTCGCGACGGCTTGAACGATGTTAATGCCGTCCTCGGTCACGCCAAAGCCGCCTTTGATGACGGCACCCGACAGTTGCAGGACGAGCAGAATCATATAGACCCCGAGCACTTGCGGGGTGAACAACGACAGCATCCGTCGCAACAGGCCGGTGACAGTCATGACGACACCGAGCACACCACTTAAGAACAACATGAAACCGAGCGCTTGGAGCGTCTCTTGTCCGCTCCCATAAAGTGCTGGACCGATGGAGGCATAGAGTGTGAACACACCCCACCAAATCCCGGCTGGTCCTTCTAAGATGGGCAGGCGGTGGCCGAGAAGCGTCTGGATGATGCTGAAGAGTGCGAAGACGAACAGTGAACGTGAGATGAACGTCATCGTCTCGCCTGGCGACAGTTCAAATAGGGCAGCGATCGAGAGCGGTGGTACAATGTTTGTAGCTAAAATAAAAATAAACCACTGAATCGTCGTGGTTACAGAACTTTTGGTCATGGTGCCCCCCTGGTATTTCCCTTTTTTAATATTAGTGTACCGTGACGGGGAAGTGGATGCAAATGGAGGTATATAATGAAGAAAAAACTGAAGTGGATTGGCCTCGGCCTATTAGGAGTCATCTTGGTCGCCATCATCGGCTTCCTCGTGTGGACGCAACTGACGTACGGACCGACGGAAGAAGCGCGCGGTTACGCGGCTGAGGCGACGAAAGTGGACAATCGACTCGAGTTCGGGCAGACGGACAGCGAGGTTGGGTTCATCCTGTATCCTGGGGCGAAAGTCGAGAAAGAGGCGTACGCTTACTATGGCACCAGACTGGCAGAGGAAGGTGTCTTCGTCGCCATCCCATCGTTGCGCTTGAATCTCGGGATAGCAGATATCGATGCTGCGGAGACGATTATCGCCGCCCATCCAGACATCGAACGTTGGGTCGTCGGCGGTCATTCACTCGGCGGTTCGGCGGCGTCCGGTTATGCGCTCGAACACGAGGAGCAAGTCGAGGGGGTCATCTTCCTCGCATCGTATCCGATCAGTACGATGGCGGATAGCAATCTGCGTGTCTTGTCGGTTTCCGGTGAACGTGACGATCTGGCCACACCGGCTGATATCGAGGCGAGCCGTGACAACGTCCCGGATGACGCCGTCTTCCATCAAATCAAAGACGGCAATCACGCCAACTTCGGAATGTACGGCCCGCAGGACGGGGATAACGATAGCCCACTCAGCGCCAAACAACAACTCGACGAGACGATTAATCAAATCTTGGATTGGCTCTAAAAAACAGCGTGCCCACATCATGGGGCACGCTGTTTTAACGTTGGTCGAGCTGATGACTGACCGCGGTCAGCAAGGCGGTCATGAGCGCGACGGCGCCACCGACGAGGGCGAGCGTCATGACAGGTGCGTTCGCATAGACAAGACCACCTAGGGCCGAGCCCATCCCGATCCCGACGTTGCTGGCGACCGGCATGAGTGACGAAGCCAGGCCTTTGGCGTCCGGATTGAACTTTTCGGCCAAGTCGATCAAATAGATTTGCGTCGAGGTCGTCAGCAGAATTGCCATGAACGACATGAGCGCGATATTGATCAGACCGAGTGTCACGTTCGATGTCGTCACGTACAAGGCAGCCAAGACGAGCGCTTGGATGAGAAAGACGAACCGGAGCCGTCCAATCGGATTATGGCTGGCGATTTTCCCGGCCGCCATATTGCTGAAGATGGAGATGAATCCGTAAGCGAACAGAATCGGGCTGACCCAAGCGACAGGGACGCCGAGCACGCCTTTCAAAATCGGCACGAGATACGTATAGACGACGTACGTCGCGCCGAAGCCGAACGCGGGGATGAAGAACGCGGTTAAAATCCGCGGGTTCGTCAAGAGGCGTAACTGATCGGCAATCGACGTCTTGACGCTCGTCAACTGACTCGGGACGACGCGGTAGACGGCGAGAAATGCGACGACGCCTAAAGCGGTCGTCAACAAGAACGTCGTTTCCCATCCGGCCCGTTGCCCGATGAACGTACCGAGCGGGACACCGAATACGTTTGCCATCGTGAAGCCACCGAAGATGAACGAGACGGCAATCCCACGCTTCCCGGTCGGCACCGATTCACTGGCGACGAGCATGGCGAGCGAGATGAGCACGCCCGTCACGACGGCGGTCATCATCCGGAGCGCGAGTAACGTCCCATACGTCGGGGCGAGACTGCTGAACAAGTTGAAGACGATGAATAGCGCGGTGAGCGTGAGCATCAGTTTTCGTTTCGGCAAATGACTCGTCAATGACATCGTCAGCGGGGTCCCGATGGCGAACGTGATGGCAAATGCCGAGACGAGCGTTCCGGCCGTGGCAATCGAAATCGACAGACCGTCGGCGATATCAGGCAAAATCCCGACGATGACAAATTCACTCGTCCCGAGCACGAACGTGAGCAAGGCGAGCGATAAAATGAGCGTCCAGTCGGTCCGACTGAGCGTTGAAGAAGTCGTCAAAAAGAATCACTACTTTCAAAAAGATTGTTGTTAGACATCAGTCGTTTCCAACCATACCGAATTTTCGCCAAAAGCAAAACCCTTTTCTCTCACATTGTAAAAGAAAAGGGTCTGATTAGCGCCAGAACGCGGTCGCTTCGACACCGGCGTGGTCGGAAACGACAGGACCGTTCTCGCCGTCAAAGACGACGGCGTGACGCGAGACATGAATCGGGGCGTTCGTCAGCATCAAGTCGATGCGAAGCGCCTGCTTGTTCTCGTCCCAGCCGGCAATCTTACCTTGGACGGTCGCATCACCTTCACGCTCGGTCGCCAAATGGAACAGGTCTTGGAGACCGTGCTCAATCAAGTAGTCGTACCCTTCGCCACGGATGAACGCGTCGTTATTGAAGTCACCGAGCAACAAGGCACGATCGTCGTCCTCGACGCGACGCAACAGTTCATCGAGCTGATGGCGCACCGGTTCATCGGCGTCATGCCACCAACCGAGGTGACATGAGTAAATTGCCGTCGGCGCATCCAAGCCGTCCAAGACCGCCTTGACGATTTTCCGAGATTTGTAATCGTTCGGATCGGTCGTCTGCGAGACGAAGAACGATTCGGTCGACACGAACGGAGTGCGCGACAAGATTGCGACCCCTTCCTCGTAGACGTCATAGCCGTAATGGGCGAAGTCCCACGTCATGTAGTAATCGACGCCTTGTTCTTTCAAACGCTCGACGAGCACATAGGCGAAGTTGTTCTCTCGAATCAAGCCATCGATGAGCGGGGCTTCTTTATGTTGATTCACTTCTTGGAGTGCGATGATGTCATATTCCTCGCTCGCGATCCGTTCGACAATCGAGTCGATTTTCTCTTGTTGACGGTCCTCTAACCAGGCGTGACAGTTCAGCGTTAATATATTCACGATAGTCCTCCTTTAGAAAAAAACAGGCCAACTCGTACGAGCTGGCCTGTTGATTATGCACCGATGACGTCTTGAATATCAGACTTCAATACGTCGGCTTTTGGGCCGTAGATTGCTTGGACACCGCGGTCTTTCAAGATGAGACCCATGGCGCCGTTCTTTTTCCATTCGCTCTCTTCTGAAACGAGCGACATGTCTTTGACTGTGACACGCAGACGCGTCATGCAGGCATCGACGTCTTCAATGTTATTTTCCCCACCGAGTAGAGCGATAATCCCCATGACCTGCTCGTTGCCGGTCACGTTCGATTTCTCAGTTGTTTCTTCCATGTAGTTCCCGTTGCGACCAGGCGTCGGAAGGTTCATCTTCTTGATGAAGAAGTTGAACACACCGAAGTTCAAGAAGAAGAAGGCCGCTGACACGAGGAAGAAGTTAATCAAGTCTTGGAGCAATCCTGCTTTCACAATCATCGGGATCCGTGTGAGCAATTCAATCGCACCGAATGCGTGGACACGAAGGTCGATGACATCCGCCAAAGCGAAGGCGGCACCGGCCATGAGTGCATAGACGACGTAAAGGACTGGAGCGACGAACATGAACATGAATTCGATTGGTTCTGTGACACCTGTCAAGAAGACGGCGAGACCAGCCGACAAGAACATCGGCTTGTATTGTGCTTTCTTGTCTTCGTCAACGTTGCGGTACATCGCGTAAGCAGCACCGATCAAGGCAGCGAACGACAAGATGACTTGACCGACTTTGAAGCGGGCCGGTACGACGTCTGCGAGCAATGCATTGTAAGCGGCTGTATCACCAGCGGCACGCAGGTTAACGAGGTCCGTTACCCAAGCCAACCAGAGCGGATCTTGACCTGCAACGACCGAACCGGCTGTCGCACCTGTCAAAATCGTATACGTGCCACCAAGTTCCGTGTAGTTCATTGGCACAGTGAGCATATGGTGAAGTCCGAACGGCAAGAGGAGGCGTTCGAGCGCACCATAGATGAACGGCGCGAGGACTGGTGCCGTGTTGCGTGACGTCGCAATCCATTCACCGAAGCTGTTGAGCGCACCTTGAATCGTCGGCCAAATGATTGACAAGGCAATCGCGGCAACGACCGAACCGAGGATGACGACGAATGGGACGAAGCGCTTCCCGTTGAAGAACGAGAGGGCGTTCGGCAATTTGTTGAAGTTATAAAACTTGTTATAAAGGGCACCACCGAGGAAACCAGCGATAATCCCGACGAACACGCCCATGTTAAGAGCTGGTGAACCGAGTACTGATGTGAAGTAGTCAGCGACGACAAGGTCAGCTCCGAAGAGTGACTGGACTGTCGCTTCCGGGTCTTGGAGCATCGTTCCGTTGACGGCAAAGATGGCACCTGTGACACGGTTAATCAAGATGAAGGCGATGAGTGCAGCGAAAGCACCGCCGGCTTTATCTTTCGCCCACGAGCCACCGATGGCGACCGCGAACAAGATATGTAAGTTGACGATGATTCCCCAACCGAGATCTTCAATGATGCGAGCCGTCGTGAGCAAGATGCTGACGTCTCCGGCTGACATGCCAATTAATTTACCGATCGAGATCATGAGACCTGCGGCTGGCATGACGGCAATGACGACCATTAAGGCCTTACCGAGTTTCTGCCAAAAGTCGAACGAGATGAGTTGTTTCATGCTATACGCTTCCTTCCTATACGGAACTTTTTATCTGTCTATGGCGACCACTAATGCAATCGCTTGCATAAATGATTGTAATCGATTGCATAAATTTGTGCAACCGTTTTCCTAATTTTCATGGATTTTCATAATCGAATCTGATTCGACTCGTTTCGCCCACAGCTTGTCAGTCGGAACGAATCTCGCTACAATACTAGAGGTTGAAAGGGGCGAGAACGATGGGATGGAGACAGACGACATCGGCATTATCAAAAGAAGAGCAGGCGGCCTTGCTTAAGGAGTTGTTGCAGTCGGGCCTGTTATTAGAAGAAGATCGATTACTGTATAGCATGTTGATGCCAGACCGTGTCAAACGGATGCAGGAAGTGTTGGCGTTACGGACGAACCACATCACGATTTTGACGGAAGGGGTCGATGATCCCCACAATCAGTCGGCCGTGCTCCGCTCGGCGGACGCGTTCGGTGTGCAGACGTTGCACGTCGTCGAGGGTCGGGCCAAGTTCAAACCGAACTCGATTATCGCCAAGAGCGCCGATCGTTGGGTCGACGTGGTCGAACACCCTTCCATTGAGGACGCGATTGACCGGTTGAAGGCGGAGGGATATCAAGTTCTCGCCACGGCACTCAGTGAAGAGGCGGTTCCGCTTGAGGACATCGACGTGTCGAAACCGACGGTGCTGTTGTTCGGGAACGAGCATCACGGCGTATCGGAACGGGCGCTCGCCAAGGCGGACGGCAATTATCTGATTCCGATGCAAGGATATGTCCAAAGCTTGAACATCTCGGTCGCTGCCGCCATCTCGTTATACGATGTGACGACGCGGGCGCGTCATGTCGTGACGGAAGGCTATGGACTGAAGGCGAAAGACAAGCAACGCATCTTAAAAAATTGGATGGTGAAGAGCCTTCCGAAGCGGTCGCTCGGCGTGTATAAGCAAAAAGGTTTGACCGCTTTTGCGCGCGAGACAGGAAAAACGGAGTAAACGGCGAAAGGTACAGGCGTACGAACAACTTGTCCATATTCGGAAAGGGGATGGAAAGATGAGTACGACCAGTTCATTTATCGTGAAAGATGTGACAACGAATTTCAAAGACTATGAAGAGGAATTCTTTAACCTGTATCGGACGTTATACGGGGACATCGATCAACTGCGTTTTAAAGAACGGCTATATCGCTATGCGAATCCGCTCGTGTTGCTCGCGTTTTCAGACGAGCGTCTCGTCGGCTTCAAAATCGGTTATGAGGCCGAGCCGTATCGCTTCTATAGCTGGGCCGGCGGCGTTCACCCTGAGTTTCAAAAGCATGGCATCGGCCGCAAGTTGATGGACACGCAACTCGAATGGGTGAAGGCGCAAGGGTTCCATTCGATTCGAACGAAAGCGCGCAACACGAACAAAGGGGTCATCATCTTGAATCTGTTGTGTGGCTACGACATCATGGGGGCGTATACAGAGGATAACGAGCCTCGCATCATGATGGAGAAACAATTGAACTGACCGCTGAAGCCGTGGCGCATGCCACGGTTTTTTTATTGTCTTGAAACCAAATGGGACTGCATCCGTATTTATAGAAAAAGGGGGGCAACAGCATGGTCCATACGTTTGCATTTGGAGAGGAAGTATATATCGATTCGACCGGGATGGGGGATTCATTGTTCGAGGGGATGTTCAGCATCTTTCCGATTGTGATTATTAGTATTATCGCACTGATTGTGTTCGCCGTGATGGCAGGCATCCGCAATCAAGTGAAGACGAACAGCCTATTGAAAGATATGCAGCAGTTCGCGTCAGATCTGGCCGACCATCCGAGTGACGAGTCGGCGAACCGTCTCGCCGACTATTTGCGGGACGTGACGTCGTTCCCGGTCGAACGGACACAGATGGAGCCGTTCCGGGTCGCGCTCGGCAGCTACCAGTTGGTGATGGAGTCACCGCACGTGCACGATGAGACGAAAGAGCGGATTGACCGCCAATATAAACGGCTCGGTATTTTAGACGGGGAGAAGTTCGCCGACGAGCCGGCTCCGCGACGTAGTTCGAGCTCGCATCATCATCATCACCACAACGACCATCATAATCACCACATGTGAAAAACGCGCCAGGGAAATGTTCCCCGGCGCGTTTTCGGCGCACTTGAATCGTGTCTGGTTAGGAACGAGTGACAAGTAAAGGTGTCATCGGTCATCGGTAATTGGTTGGTCCATGGCCGTATGCTCATCCTAGACGTAGGAACAAGTGGTGGCGCCAATCCTTGACCCGGAGTCTCACCGGGCCAAGGTCACATGTAACGACTCGGGTCAAAGTCAATCTCCGTTCGATAGTTGGCCGCGTTGATGGCGTTTGAGATGCGGTTCGCCCGCTTCTCGACGTCAATCGCTTTCAAGCGATATAGCTCTGGATCGTAGAGTGCATGCTTGATGACGGCAGTCCCTTCACCAAAACCGTATTGAAACTCGCGCTTCGGACGCTCGGATAGTTCTTGATACATGCGGGCCTGAGCACGTAGTTGAATCGCGAACTCAATGGCCTCGACGAGTGGGAGTGGCCCGTCGTGCGTCTCAATTACCGTCTTCAAGTTCGCCTCATAAACGAGACGATCGAGACAACGCATATCTCGACGAATCGACTCGAGTTCGACTTCGATATCCTCGAGTGAGCGCGATTGAATCGTCGGGAGCGGCTCGTCTTTCTCGAGTTCGATGAACGCGACGCGCTCGACTTCTTCTAACAATTTATCAATCTGCTTATGGAGCAGGCTCTTCAGTTTGATGGCATCTGCCAAGTACATAGGGATTCCTCCTTCTGCTTTTTCTAACCGTACCATAATGTGACTCCTAAAAAAAGGAAGGCGTTACTTTTTCGAGACGAGGCGATATGATGAAAGAAAGAGAGGAGGGCGACCGATGAACAAGTGGAAAACGCAGTGGATCATTGCGATCGTCTTGGTCGTGTTCGGGACGGCGATGTTCCTCTATCAATGGATTGATTTGCGACCGGCGGAGATTCGGGATTATATCGTTCAATTCGGATGGCTCGCCCCGCTCGTCTATATCATCTTGTTCACGTTCCGTCCGCTCATCCTCTTCCCGACGTCCGTCTTGTCCGTCGCCGGCGGCTTGGCGTTCGGGACGTTCGCCGGCGTCGTCTATACGGTCATTGGGGCCACGCTCAGCGCCCTCGTCGCGTACTACGTGGCGATTCGCTTTGGTGACCGCTTTTTGCATCATTTCGAGACGAGCAGCTATGAGAAGCTGCAACATAAAATCGAAGAGGACGGCTTCTTCTACGTCTTGATTTTACGCCTGATCCCGCTCGTCAACTTTGACTTGGTCAGCTATGCCTCCGGGCTCGCGAAAGTGCGCCTCCCGGGGTACGTGCTCGCGACCATGGTCGGGATGATTCCCGGGGCGTTCGCGAACAACTTTCTCGGCAGCAGCCTCGTAAGCGGCGATGTAAAAATGGTATTGTTCGCGCTCGGCGTGCTAGTCGTCTTGACACTCGTTGCGACCGTGTTCCGCGAACCGATTAAACGACAAATCAATCGTTATAAAAAGAAGTAGGCGCTCATCGGCGCCTACTTTTTGATTTAACGGTTGTCGACCGTCTCAGGATACAAATCGTGGTTGAACAAACGATGTTCCGCCATTCTTTCATATTTCGTGCCCGGCTTGCCGTAGTTGTAGTACGGGTCGATCGAGATGCCGCCGCGTGGCGTGAACTTACCCCACACTTCGAGATAGCGCGGCTCCATCAACTTGACGAGGTCTTTTCCGATAACGTTGATGCAGTTCTCATGGAAGTCTCCGTGGTTGCGGAAGCTGAACAAGTACAGCTTGAGCGATTTCGACTCGACGAGCTTCTCGTCCGGGATGTATGAGATGTAAATCGTCGCGAAGTCCGGTTGGTTCGTGATCGGGCAGAGCGACGTGAACTCCGGTGCGTTGAACTTCACGAAGTAGTCGTTCTCCGGGTGACGGTTCGGGAACGCCTCGAGGACGTCCGGTGCGTATTCAAAAATGTAGGGGACGCTCTTCTGTCCGAGGAGCGACAAGTCTTGTAAGTCTTCTGGTCTCATGAGTATTCTCCTTAGACGCCACGTTCGTTGGCGTACAGTAATGTGTGCAGTTGCGGCAGGACACGGACGCTTTGCCATGACGGGTCACGGGCTACGTCCTCCCATAGTTCTTTCAAGCGACGGAGCTGGGCGTCGGTGATGTCACCGTCCGCACCAGGCTCAGGATTGCCGGCCGATAAGTACATGACGTCCGGCGTATAGCGCGTCTGGACCGATTTCGCATAGGCGAGGTCGAGCTCATCGAAGACGGCGACTTTGAACGTCATCTGTTCGGGGCGCAGTCGTTCGACGATGGCGTCGAGTTTCTCCCAGTCGGTCGTCATGCCGGAAGACGGTGGTTTCGGGCTGAGCGTCACGTCGTCGATGTCAGACAGCCAGTCCTGATAGCGACTGCCTTGCGTCTCGACGGCAAGCTTGACGTCACGCGCCTTCAATTTCGCTACGAGCTCTTTCATCGCGGCGATGAGGAGCGGGTTACCGCCCGAAATGGTGACGTAGTCGTACACACCGAGCGCGTCGAGACGTTCGATGATTTCGTCGGCTGTGAGCATGTCGGGTTTCTCCGAGCCGTCCCATGTGAAGGCAGAGTCGCACCATGAACAGCGATAATCGCAACCGGCGGTCCGGACGAACATCGTCTTTTGCCCGATGGCGCGGCCTTCCCCTTGAAACGTCGGGCCGAACACTTCGAGGACAGGGATTTTCATCAGTCCACCAACCATTCGCGGCGGAACTCGGCGTACGAGGTCGGCGTCTCGTACAGTTTGACGAATTCGACGCGGACGTCGCGCTCGTCAGGCAAGTGCTTGGCGAGCTGTTCGAAAATCCAGTAGCACATGTTTTCGGCAGTCGTATTCATATAAGGTAACGACTCATTCAAATAACGATGGTCGAGGTATGGTTCGAGTTCTTCTTTAAAGATGGCTTTTAAATCACCAAAGTCGAGCGTCATGCCACGGTTATCGAGAAAACCGCTGATGCCCATTTGCAATTTATACGTATGTCCGTGCAGCGCGCGGCATTTGCCGTCGTAATCGAACAAATGATGGGCGGCATCGAATGTCACTTCTTTGACGATTTGGACGCGGTGCGGACAGTAGATGAGCGAGCCGTCTTGTTTAGCTTCGACACTCGTCGGGGCAAGGAATGGAGCGTTCTTCATACGCGCACCTCCTCATAAGCGGCGAGGCCGTTTTGACGGAGTACGCAAGCCGGGCATTCGCCACAACCTGATCCAAGGATGCCGTTATAGCACGTGAGCGTCCGTTCTTTGACGTAATCGAACGCACCGAGCTGATCCGCGAGTTCCCACGTCTGTTTTTTGTCGAGCCACATGAGCGGTGTATCGATGACGAACGGATAGTCCATCGCCAAGTTGAGCGTCACGTTCAAGGATTTGACGAACTGGTCCCGGCAATCCGGATAACCTGAGAAGTCGGTCTCACATACGCCGGTGACGATGTGATGCATACCGAGCTGTTTGGCCATGACGGCCGCAAAGGATAAGAATAAGTGATTGCGTCCATCGACGAACGTGTTTGGGACGTCCGCATTGTCGATGTCGAGATCATGTCTCGTCAACGCGTTAGAGGTGAGTTGTCCGAGTAAGGACAAGTCGAGGATGTGGTGCGGGACATCGAGTTCGGCCGCAATTTCTTTTGCGACCTCGATTTCCGCGTCATGGCGTTGCCCGTAGGCGAACGTCACCGCTTCCACATGAGAGAATTGTTGTTTTGCCCAAAATAGACAGGTGGTTGAATCTTGACCGCCGCTAAAGACGACCAATGCTTTTTCGTGTTGCAACGTGCACACTTCCTTTTTCGCTAGTTTTGATGTCGGAGGAGGTTACGAACTCCGGAGGTCACCCTCGAGCGTTTACTTTACCATAAAAAGACGTTTGACAGGGAAAAGAGAAGCAGGTATAGTAAAGAACATCACTGAAACACTTTCGCGCATAAAAGCGTTTAAGCGGTTAGGTAGAAAATAATGGAACTGAAAGGAGGGGACGTCGATGCAGATGAAAGGAAAAGAGGCTGTATTCGTCGTGCTGATGAGCGGGATTTCCCTGCTCGCACTGATGTTTTTGGCCAAAGCGACGCCACATATGGCGATCTTTGGCACAATGGTATTAATAGGGGGTTACGCGTATTATCGGACGCGTGATTTCAAACGAATCGAAGCGGCGATGATTAGCGGGATCCGTGAAGCCATCATGCCGGTCTTGATTTTACTGCTCATCGGGATGTTGATTGGCGTATGGCAAATGTCTGGCACCGTGGCGACGATCCTCTCCATCGGTTTAGATACAATTTCAGCACAATGGTTCTTGCCGAGCGTCCTGCTCATCACGATGATCGTCTCGTCGTTCACGGGCAGTGCCTTCACGACAGTCGGTACGGTCGGGGTCGCCTTGTTCGGAATCGGGATGGCGCTCGGGATCTCTCCGGCGCTCGCAGCCGGGGCCATCGTCTCGGGTGCACTCTTCGGTGACAAGATGAGCCCGCTGTCGGATACGACGAACTTCGCACCAGCCGTGGCTGGTGTCAAACTGTTCGACCATATCCGCTTTATGATGGGGACGACCGTACCGGCCATCCTCATCACCCTTGTCTTGTTCACGCTTCTCGGTCGGAGCGGTCAAGCGGCGGATACGACGCAAATCGCTGAAGCGCAGGCAGCACTCGCTGGACGATTCAACTTGTCATGGTTGACGCTACTCGCGCCGGTTCTCGTCGCGGTGCTTGCGTTCCGTCGCATGCCGGTCTTGCCGACGATGCTCGTCGGGATGTTCGCCGGGGTGTTGACAGCTGGTTTCGTTCAAGGCAACTGGAACGTCACAAACTGGTTCGGTGTCATGCAGGCCGGGTTCAAGTCGGGTGTCGAGAACGAGACGATTGCAGCTGTGCTCGATCGTGGCGGACTCGAGTCGATGCTCTGGTCGGTCAGTCTCGTCTTGATTGCGCTCGCGTTCGGTGGCTTGCTCCGTGAGCTCGGCGTATTCCAAGCGATTGTCGATGCGTTGCTCGAACGATTGAAATCACCAGGCAGCTCGGTGTTGTCGGTCGTCCTCAGCTCGATTGGCGTCAACTTGCTCGCGGGCGAACAGTACTTGTCAATCTTGCTCCCAGGTCAAGCGTTCAAGCAAGGGTTCATCGATCGCGGCATCGATCCGCGCTACTTGTCACGTGCCCTCGAAGACGGTGGGACGGTCATCAACCCGCTCATCCCATGGGGCGTGTCGGGTGCGTTCTTCGCGGCCACGCTCGGGGTGCCGGTGCTTGAATACGCACCATTCGCCTTCTTCCTCTGGCTCAGCCCGATTTTCTCGATTATTCTCGGATACGTGAAGTTGGGAAAGCAGCGTGAGACGATGCGAATCGCATCTTAATCGAATCACTCAAAAAAACCATCCAGGACAATTAGCTGTCCTGGATGGTTTTTGAGTGTCTCAGATAAAAGAGTTCTCGAGTTGCCATAACGCATCCCCGAACTGGTCGATGAGCGCCTGAGCCCTCGATTCGATGTCCGATGGCAAGTCGGCTCTTGAGAAATACTGCAAGTCCAGACTTTCTCCGTCGTTCATGGCTAACGTCCCTTGCACGCGCTTCGCATGGAAAAGGTTGATGACACTATACGTCTCATCCCCGTTCGGGTACGTAAAGTAAAATTTTGGCCCTGAGCAGACACCGATGAGTTCAAATTGATTGGTTTCAAGCCCTGTCTCTTCATTCAATTCACGAGCCGCCACTTCATCCAACGTCTCATTCAACTCCATCGAGCCTCCAGGCAATCCCCAATCGTCCGTATCGGAACGCTGTTGAAACAGCAACTCATGATTGTCATTCAAGACGAGCACGGTCGCCCCGACAGAGATTAATGGTCTGTTCCCGACTGTCTGTCTTAACTCTAATAGATACCCCACCTTGTTTCGCCTCACTTTCTCGTATGTCATATAGTTCGGCTCTCATCATGAAATCCCTTTGATCAGAAAAGGCATCTTCTTTGTGTCACCCCGTCTTCATTTGAGAAAATAAACCGAAGGAGGGATGACGATGAAACGACTCGATCCATCATTTTACGAGCAACCGACGATTGAATTGGCACGCTCATTGCTCGGTCACTATCTCGTCCACGATCATCTCGACGGTCAGATTGTCGGCAAAATCGTTGAGACGGAGGCCTATTTAGGTGCCATCGATCGGGCGGCCCATAGCTTCGGGGGCAGACGGACGAATCGGACCGAGGTCATGTTCGGATTGCCGGGACACGTCTATACGTATCAGATGCACACGCATACGCTCTTGAACGTCGTGAGCGGTCCGGTCGGCACGCCGGAAGCCGTCCTCATCCGAGCCATCGAGCCGATTGAAGGACAGGCCATCATCGACATGAATCGTCCTGGCATCAAACGGTTCGATCAGACGAACGGTCCCGGCAAGCTGACGAAAGCGCTCGGGATCACGATGGACCTGTATGGGCATTCGCTCCAACATGAACCGCTCTATATCGTCGAAGGGGACGTCATTCCAGACATCGAGGCCGGTCCGCGCATCGGCATTCCTAACACGGGCGAAGCGCGTGACTATCCGTATCGTTTCTTTGAACGCTCGAATCCGTACGTCTCCAAGTTTCGCTGAATGTTTATGCTCCGGTTAGGTGTGGAACACTCCCTATGTGCATAAAAATAATGAGGGAGTGTTTCAATATGGCAAAAGTAGCAACGCTAATCACAGACATGTTTGAAGACGTAGAGTTCACGGGTCCACGCGACGCATTGGTGGAAGCGGGGCACGAAGTTGTCACGATTGAAAAGAAAGCTGGGAATACAGTCGAAGGCAAACAAGGGGAGTCGAAGGTCACAATCGACAAAGCCATCGACGACGTCTCACCAGAAGACTTTGACGCACTGCTCTTACCGGGCGGATTCTCACCTGACTTGTTACGCGAAGATGACCGTTTCGTCCAGTTCGCCAAGGCGTTCATGGACGCGAAAAAGCCGGTATTCGCCATCTGCCATGGACCACAGCTGTTGATTACGGCGAAGACGCTCGAAGGCCGCGATGCGACCGGCTACAAGTCGATTAAAGTCGACATGGAATACGCTGGAGCGAAGTATGCGGACAAAGAAGTCGTCGTCTGCCAAGAACAGCTCGTCACGAGCCGACAACCGGATGACATCCCGGCGTTCAATCGCGAGATGCTCAATCTGCTTAAATAATGTGCAGGCCACGGAATTTTTCCGTGGCTTTTTTTGTGTTAGCGGGAATAGACAAATAAGGAGGAGATGTATGATGAAACGAGCACGTTCACCTAGTTAAGTCGGTCGAAACGTTGTGTTGCTCGGCTGGATGCGTTGGTTCGATGCGCTCATCCCAGCCTATACGATTGAACGTCTGTTTTGGGAGTCGCGGACGATCACGATTCAAGAGGTCGTCTATCTCGAGATGCTTTATGCCGTCCTCGTCGTGTTGCTTGAAGTGCCGACGGGTGTCCTTGCCGACCGATTCGAGCGGCGGCGTCTGATGCAGATCGGGGTCGGGTTGGAATGTCTATCGTTTATCGTTCTACTGTTGTCGTTCTCGTTTGTCGGGTTTGCTGTCGCCATCGCCTTGTCGGGCATTGGGGCGGCGTTTCGGAGCGGGGCCGAGAACGCGTTGTTGTATGAGACGCTCGAACAGGACGGGAAGGCGGGAACGTTTGAACGCACGATCGGTCGATTGAATGTCATTGGAATCGTCGCAGCCGTTCTCGCTGCCATCAGTGGTAGTCTGCTGGCGACACGCTTCCCGTTCGAGCTGAACTACGTGCTGTCGATTGTCAGTTTGTTCATCGCGACAGCATGTAGTTTTGGCCTTGTCGAACCGAGACGAGTCGTGTCGGACGAGCGCTTGACGTGGGCAGATATCGGGTCTGGTTTCCGCTTTATCCGGCAACATCGTCGCGTGTTCATCGTGACGTCGTTGTTTGTCGTGACCATTAGTGCGTTCAATTTTATCGATGAGTTCTGGCAACTGTATGCGCGCGACGTCGAGCTTCCGATTTATTGGTTCGGGACGATGTCAACGATCCTGCTGCTCATCCAAATACCGGGACAGTTGGTCGCACCGATGCTGCTACGCTTCGCCACGGCCGAGTGTTGGCTACGCTGGATCGGTTGGGGAATCGGCGTTGGTTTTGTCGTTCTCGGGCTCTATCCGGGGCCGATTGGTCTCGTGATTATGGTCGGAATGGCCTGTCTCATCGGTATTGTTGAACCGCTCTATCTCGGTGTGTTGCATCATCGGGTCCCATCCGGAATCAGGGCGACGACGGAATCGTCCGTCTCGATGTTGTTGCATGGCGGGATCATCCTGTTCGGTCTGTTGTTCGCCGCCGGGGCAGGTATGACGCTTTTTGCCGCCTTTTTGTTCATCGGGATCATCGTTTGTCTGCATCAAGCGATTGTCACGGTCATAGCGCGGAGAGAGGATGCTTCATGAGCTTCCTCTTTTTTACGCCTTAAGACCTAGGGCGGGTGAGGTTAAAGTTGTGTATGATAAGAAACAATACTGGAGTAGGAGATAAACAATGGAATGGTATGAATTATTTATTGGCTTTTTGTTAGGCGTCGTCGAAGGACTGACCGAGTTTGCTCCGGTATCGTCAACGGGACATATGATCCTCGTGGACGACCTGTGGCTCAACTCGAGTAGCTTCCTCGGTCAAGAGGTGGCGAACACATTTAAGATCGTAATTCAGCTCGGTTCGATTTTAGCGGTCATCGTCGTATTTCGAAATCGGTTTAAAGAGTTATTGAATCCGAAGGAGTTGCTCGCGATTCGTAGCAGCGGGCCGACAAAGAAACTGAACTTGCTACATATCTTCATCGGGCTGCTCCCGGCAGGCGTGCTTGGACTGTTGTTTGAAGACTACATCGATGAGAACTTGTTCTCCATCAAGACCGTCTTGATTGGGCTCGTCATCGGGGCATTCTTCATGATTGTAGCGGACTTGTCAGGCGTGAAGCGTCAAACGACGGCCACGCTCGATGAGATTTCGTATAAACAAGCGCTCGGTGTCGGCTTGATTCAATGTTTCTCGCTCTGGCCAGGTTTTTCACGATCAGGGTCGACCATCTCAGGGGGCGTCCTCTTAGGGATGAGTCACCGGGCCGCAGCGGACTTCACGTTCATTATGGCCGTACCGATCATGTTCGGTGCTAGTGCACTGTCGCTCTACAGCAAATGGGAGTACTTTACGATGGCGACCCTCCCGGTCTTCGTTGTCGGATTCATTAGCGCGTTCTTGTTTGCGCTCTTGTCGATTAAGTTCTTCTTGAAGTTGATCAACAAAGTGAAGTTGACGCCGTTCGCGATTTATCGCATCGTGTTGGCGGCTGTGATTTACTTCTTGTACTTCTAAGAAAAAAGCGCATGTCAGCACATGCGCTTTGAAACCAATGATCCATCAAGTTCGTATAACCAAGTAGAGGTGAGAACATGGAACATATCGTTGTCGTATTGGGAACGTTAATCGGCTTAGGAGCTGTCGGTACATTATTGTACGTGACACGCCTTGCCTATGAATCATGAGAACGGATAGTGATAGAAGCGCTCACGTTGGAGTAACTCCATGACGTGGGCGTTTTCTGCGTTGTCGATGGCGCGTAACAGGCCTTCCGTCTGTGAACGGTGGGCGAGCAACGCTTCACGCTTCGCCGCGCTCTCTTGACCGACTTCGATGACGACGTGCGGGTTTCCGAGTTCGGCGTCGGTGCGATGGTCGAACGCGACTCCTAAAAATTCAGGACGCTTCGAGGCATCGATGTCTTGCAACGCTCGGACGACCGCACGTGCCGTCGCCTCGTGATCGGGGTGGACGGCGTAACCCGGATAGAAGGAGATGACGCGTGTCGGCTGTACTTCCTCGATTAAGGCGCTGAAACGTGCCGCGAGTTCCGCTTCGTCTTCGAATTCGACGGTCTTGTCGCGAAGTCCCCACATGCGGAGGTCGTCGATGCCCATGACGGCACACGCTTCCTCGAGCTCATGTTTACGAATTTTCGGCAACTCTTCACGCGTCGTGAAAATCGGCGAGCCCATATTGCGGCCCATCTCACCGAGCGTCAGACAGACGTACGTGACCGGGAATCCGTGTTTATGGTGTTGGATAATCGTCCCGGCCGAGCTGAACGCTTCATCATCGGGATGCGGAAAAATAACGAGTAATGGTCCATTCATTGGCTTTCCACCTCCGAGGCTCCTTGTGGGAGCGGTTTGATGTCTAAGTGTAAGGCGCAGGCGAGGCGTCCGAGGCGGTCATGGCCGGCGAGCAGGAGCTGGTCTCCGTGCTGTTCGTAGTCGGTCAAACCTTCGACGTAAAGCCAACCATGATCGAGCTTCAAGCCGACCCGGTATGGTCCATCGCCCTTGATTTGGCCGATGCTATATTCGATGACGACGTTGCGGATAAACATACCGGCGTTATGAAAATCAGGGTCGTTATGCGTCGCATACGCCCCGTTCGTCGTCTCGACATGGACATAGAGCGGCATGGATACATGCGCGTCCAAATAAGTCTGGATGGTTGTAGGTTGAATTGATTTCACGCGGTTCCCTCCAATGGAAACGATGACCCGAGACATGCGTCCCGGGCCACCCGTTATGATTGTGTTGCTAGTTTTTTGCGGTAACCGGTATGGTTCGTTGGCCCAACATATTGGTTGAGGCGGAACGAGTGACGGACCGCTTCCGTGATGAACTCTTTTCCGATTTCGATGGCTTCATCGACCGAGTGACCGTTCGCGAGTGAAGCCGCGATCGCTGACGAGAACGTGCAGCCGCCGCCGTGTGTGAAGGCAGGGTCGATTTTTTCGCTCTCGAGGAGGCGATACTCGTTGCCGTCGTAAAGCACGTCAAATGCTGTGTCGAAGCCGAGCTTGCCACCGACTTTGACGATGACGATTTCAGCGCCGAGTTCATGGATCAAGCGAGCAGCCTCTTTGATTTCTTCCATCGTTGAAGGTGTCTTATCGAGGCCAGCGAGCATACGCGCCTCGAACAAGTTTGGTGTGATGATTTTAGCGACCGGTACGAGGTGCTTGCGCATCGCGACCGCGACGTCCGGGTTGAGAATCTCGTCGGCACCTTTACATGCCATGACTGGGTCGACGACCGCGTTTTGGATGCCGTACTCTTTAATTTTACGGGCAGCGAGTTCGATAATCTCTGGAGTCGGGAGCATCCCTGTCTTGACGGCATCGACACCAATCCCAGCGAGGACCGTATCAATCTGTTTCTCAATCAACGTCGTGTCGATTGGGAACACTTCGTGATGCCACGCATTATGCGGATCTTGAGCCACGATGACCGTGAGGGCGGTCATGCCGTAAACACCTAGCTCTTCCATCGTTTTCAAGTCAGCTTGGATGCCTGCACCGCCACTCGTGTCCGAGCCAGCGATTGTTAAAGCTTTTTTCATCGTCATAGTCGTTCAATCCCCTTTGTCTGTTTGGATAGTTTCACTATAACGACTTTTTGGCGTTACGACAAATCCCGAGGTCGCATCCAGACCGGAATAAGTTTTGAAAATTGATGGCAGGATTTCAATCGTATTTGGGGAATAGTAATGAATAGGGTGTAGACCACTTTCAATTTGGCTAGGAGGAAAACCGCATGTTAGTGCATAGCTTATGCATTCCGAAGAAAGATGTCGTCACAATCAGTGAAAAGGCGACATTGCGCGAAGCGCTCGACACGCTCGAAAAGACAGGCTACCGTTGTGTCCCTGTGCTCGATGAGACGGGAACGTTTTTCCGCGGTAATATTTATAAAATGCATATTTATCGCCACGGGATGAGTGGGGCGAGCCTAGACGATAACGTTATGGAACTCATCAAGAACACGCAAAAGTACGTTCACGAGTCAGACGGCTTTTTCAAAGTCTTCTTCTCAATCAAAGAACTTCCGTATATCGCGGTCTTGAAAGACGAGAGCAACGAATTTTACGGGATTTTGCCACACGGGAAGATGCTCGGCATGCTCGAAGAGGCATGGAGCCGTGACACGGGGAGCTATGTCGTCACGATTGCACTCAGTGAGCAGGCAGGGGCGCTCGAGAAAATCACGAAAGTCATCAGCAAATATTCATCAATCGCCAGCCTCATGACGCTTGACGCCAAGAGCAAGGTGTTGCGTCGCGTGTTAATCACGTTGCCGCCGGACTGTGACGAGAAGACAAAAGACAAGATTGTCGCCAAACTCGAACAAAAAGGGTTCCGCGTCGTCGAAGTCGAGAATTTAAATAACTGACGAAAGGCCTTCCTCGATGCGAGGAAGGCCTTATTCAATCCAATCGTTTTTCCATCCGGATATCCGGCCAAAATTGACCGTCCCAGTACGTGAACGCTTCGATACGGGCAATTTCGTGATAACCGAGCTTTTGATAGAGGCGATGCGCCGCTTCATTGAATCCGAACACACCGAGCTCGATGCGTGGCACACCTTGGGCACGAAGTCGATCTGCCAGTAACGTGAGGGCTGCGGTGCCGACGCCTTTCCCGCGACCTGTCTGTTCACCGATGACCAGACCAAGCCAAGCGCTGCCGCGTTCTTTGTCATACAAGTGCGGGGCGTCATAGATGAAGTTCACCTCGCCGATGAGCCGATCATCGTCGTAAATCAAGAAAATATCGTGCGTGTCCAGACGTTCCGTCAAGTCTGCGACCGTCATTTGGTGTTCCGCGACGAGTTCGGCTTCGGATCGGGCCGGACGAATCAAATGGACGATGGCGGGATCGTTATTCCAACGATTGAACGTCGCGACGATGGCGTCGGACGCTTCTCGCAATGGGACGAGCGAGATGGGCATCGAGTTCCCCTCCTTTCAGGCATTCTTCTTTGCCCTCGAACTGAAAAGTCCCCTTTTTACTGAATCGGCTTCAAGACGTTGAGGTGGCTCGGAAGCACTTCGAACGTGAGCGGGAGTTTACCGCCCGTATCTCCGTCGGCATTGATCGGAAGTGATTCTGGCGAGTCGACATGGACCCGTTTCGTCGTGAACGACGTGACGCTGTCCGTCTCTTTCAACTTGCCGGTGAAGAGGGCCGGTGCGAGTTGGATGGCGTCTTTAAAGCCGAGGTTCTCAAACAGATAGACGTGAAGTAACCCGTCGTTCAGTTCGGCGTCCGGTTCAAAGTTTTCAAACCCGCCGACCGAGTTCGTGAGGGCGATGACGACCAAATAGGCGTCTCCATCGAACGTGTGCTCTTCGGCTTGGACCGACAAGGCGTATGGACTATGCTCACGGAACGCTTTGATTCCTTCAATCAAGTAGGCGAACGGGCCCCATTTTGTTTTCTCCTCGACACTGACCTCGTCGACAGCCTCGGCGATGAGGCCGATCGCGATGACGTTCATGAAGTAGCCATTCTCGTATTTGCCGATATCCATCGGTGTCGGTTGCGCCGTCTTGAGTGCCTCGATGGCATTTGCGGGGTCGCTCGGGACGCCGAGCGCGCGTGCGAGATCGTTGACGGTACCGAGCGGGATGATGCCGAAATCAGGACGATGATCCGCTTCGGCGAGCCCCGTTACGGCCTCGTTCAGCGTCCCGTCGCCACCCATCGCGATGACAGCTTTATATTGTTTCGATGCCGCTTCTTTCGCAAAATGTGTGGCATCGTCTGCTTTCTCCGTGAACCGGACATCGACGTTGCCGTAACGCTCTCGCAAGACTTCCTCCGCGGCCGCGGCGTGTTCTTTCCCTAACTCTTTCCCGGACGACGGGTTGACGATTAACATGACTGTATCCATCAAAGCACATTCCCCTTTTCACATTCAGATATTGTCATCTATTCCCGTCCTGTGGCGAGACTAGTCATAAAAAAAACAACACAGACGTGTTGTTTAATAATGGCGGAATGCCGACATATCGAGGTGGCTTGCATCTGATTCGTCGACGGCGAGTTCAATCTTCAAATGTTCATGGAACGGCGAGTCGAATGCACCCATGCAGGCGACCGGCTCATGGTCCGGGACGGGGGACTTACGTTTCGTTTTGACGAACAAATAGTCCTCACGCGACAACGTCAATAAAAAGCGTTCGACCGCATGGGGTTCGCGCGTGACGTTCGGCCATGGCAAGTGGTTGAATAGTAAAAAGACCGCGCCTTCTTTTTCGAGCGCATAGTCTGGGGCGATCCCTTCCCGGTTCAACAACTCGATGACCGTACTCAAATAGGCTTGTTTAATCGTCAATGATATCTCGTAATACTCACGCATACCGTCCACCCTTTCTAAAAATCGCAATAATTCCATTCTATACGTTTCAGACAGGGGCGACAACGAAGAAGTTTCTTGACGAAGCGTTTTTCCCACCGTATACTGCTCATGTCCTGCTATACTAAAGGTAAATGATGAACGAATTGAGGTGAAACCGACATGATTGAATCACTCGAATTGAAGGCATGGATCGTCTTGGCACGAGCGATGGACGCGATCAGTGACCGTGTGAAGGACGATTTACGACGCCACCAATTGAATTCAACAGAGTTCGGTGTTTTATCGGTCTTGTATAAACGAGGGGATACCCCGCTCCAGCAAATCGGGGACCAAATTTTGATTACGAGCGGCAGTGTCACATACGTGATCGATAAACTTGAAAAACGTGGCTTGATTGAGCGTGTGGCTTGCCCGTCTGACCGGCGCGTCACATACGCCTCGTTGACAGAGGAAGGCAAGCACTTGATGGATGTCGTCTATCCAGAGCATATCGAGATTTTTAAAGACATCTACGGTCCACTTAGCGACCAAGAGACGGAACAGTTAATCGATTTATTGAAACGAGTCGGTTATAACGCGGCAGGCAAATGACGCCTGCCTGTTTTTTTATCATTTATCTTGAAGTTAAACTAATTGACTGTGAGATATACAGATGATATAGTTCTAACTGTTGTTACAAAAATAGAGATTACGCTTATGGAGGAAACCATTTATGAAAAAGGTATTATACGTATCGGCTAACCCGAAACCAACTGAATTGTCATACAGCAAACAAGTCGCAGAAACGTTCATGACGACACTCACGAACGAGAACCCGGCACTTGAAGTCGAAGCGATCGAACTTTACGATGTCGATGTTCAAGAAATCGACGGCGACGTCCTCAGCGCATGGGGCAAATTCGCTTCAGGCGAAGCACTCACTGATGTCGAAGCGGCTAAAGTAGCGACGATGAGCGGCATGCTCGAGAAGTTCATGGAAGCTGACATTTACGTGTTCGCGACACCAATGTGGAACTTCTTCTTCCCAGCTCGCATGAAAATGTTCCTCGACAGCGTATTGACTGCTGGTAAGACGTTCCGTTACACAGAACAAGGTCCAGTTGGCCTCCTCGAGAACAAACAAGCGATTCACATCCAAGGTACGGGTGGAATCTACACAGGTACAGACCTCAACTTCGCAGACGCATACCTTCGTCAAGCACTCGCATTCGTAGGCGTGACAGAAGTGACGACACTTCCGGTTGAAGGCATGAACCAATACCCAGACAAAATCGAAGAAATCGTTGCTGATGCGAAAGCGAAAGCTGAAACACTTGCGAAAGAAGTCGCAGGCGCAGTCACTGTATAATCTTCAAGGGCGAGTCCAAGCGGGCTCGCCTTTTTGTGTGCCATTGATTCGGGTATGATAAGACGGAAAGGGGAGAGTGACATGGGAGAACAGTTATCAGATCGCCTGCTCGGGGATTGGAGCGACATCATTGCATCCGAGATGACCGAGCCTTATTTTACTGACTTGAAAGCGTTCGTCGATGAGGCGTATGCGACATCGACCGTATATCCGGCCCGAGACGACATTTGGAATGCGTTCGTCTACACGAAGTTTAAGGACGTCAAATGCGTCATTCTCGGACAAGATCCCTACCATGGACCAAACCAAGCGCATGGACTCAGCTTCTCGGTCCAAGACGGTGTCCGCTTCCCGCCGTCATTGCGGAATATCTTTCAAGAACTGCATGACGATATCGGCTGTCCGGTACCGACCAGCGGGAATTTAGAGAAGTGGGCACGGCAAGGCGTGTTGCTGCTCAACACCGCGCTCACGGTCGAAGCAGGCAAAGCCGGTTCACATCGGGGACAGGGATGGGAGCAGTTCACCGACTCTATCATCGAAAGACTCGGAGAGCGGGAAGAGCCGATCGTCTTCATCCTATGGGGCAACGATGCGAAGAAGAAACAGAAATGGATCGGTCCGCAACACGTCGTCTTGACGTCGGTCCACCCGAGCCCACTCTCGTCCCATCGCGGTTTCTTCGGGTCGAAGCCGTTCTCACAAGTGAACGTCAAGCTGAAGGCGTGGGGCCAACCTGAAATTGATTGGTGTTTATGACAGTTCGCATATGCGGACTGTTTTTTGTTGACGTCGCAAAAACGGTCTGTTATTATTACTAGCAACAAGATGCTTTACCACTTAAAAGCGTATGTGCATAGAAGCATAACTGTATAACAGTATAAAAGCGATGATCGAACCGAAGTAGAGACATCTTCCCTGGCCCAGAGAGCGTGTGGTGCTGTGAACACGCCCATAGGATGAATCGAATTACAGTTCGCGAGCTCTCACGTGTTGAGCGGTCCCCCGTTATCGGAGTAGAGTGACTAGACGTCCGTCTAGTAATCAGGGTGGTACCGCGGCATCGTCGTCCCTATCGAGTGAATCGATAGGGATTTTTTTACGTTCAGTCAACTAAAGGAGGAAACATCATGCTCACACAAATCATTCCACGCCATTTGGCCCCTCATATTTCGCCACAGTTCTACGACGAGTACACGCCGACCGATCATGCTGTCTGGCGCTTCGTCTTACGACTGAACTTGCACACGCTTGAAGGGAAGGCCCACCCGTTCTACATCGAAGGGTTGAAAAAGACGGGGATGGGACCGGAGCGTCTCCCGAACGTCGAACAGATGACCGAAGAGATGCGGTCGGCCGGTTGGTCGACGGTCGCAGTCGATGGTCTCATTCCAGGCGTCGCTTTCTTTGATTTCCAAGGCAACGGGATGTTGCCGGTCGCGACCGATATCCGAAAAGTCGAGAATATTTTGTACAGTCCGGCACCGGATATCATCCACGAGGCGGCCGGCCATGCACCAATGTTGATGGATCCTGAATTTTCACAGATTGTGAAGCGGTTCGGTCAGCTCGGGGCGAGGGCATTCATGAATCGAGAAGAACATGCCTCGTTCGCAGCACTTAAACGATTGACCGTCGTGAAGGAGAATGCGAACTCGACGGACGAGGAGATTGCAGCCGCGGAAGCGGCAGTTCATGCGGCCAAAGCCCAAGTGACCGGCTTCTCTGAAGCACAACAAGTCGCCCGCATCTTTTGGTGGACGGTCGAGTTTGGCCTCATCGGTGATGTAGACAATCCGCTCATCTACGGGGCAGGCCTGTTATCTTCGGTCGGAGAGAGCCGTCACTGTTTGACAGACGCCGTCACGAAGCATCCATTCAATTTGGAGCACGCCCTTGAGACGAAACAAGACGTGACGAATATGCAACGCGAGTTATTCGTCATTCCAGACTTTGAAGCGTTGAAGGACGCGCTAGACGAACTCGAGTCACGGATGGCGGTCAACCAAGGTGGGATCGCTTCGCTCGAGAAGGCGCTCGCGTCGGGCAGTCAATCGACCATCCGACTAGAAGACGGGACGGATCGCGTCGGTGTGATTCGTCACGTGAC
This sequence comes from Exiguobacterium sp. s50, assembly GCF_018618175.1. NCBI lineage: Bacteria > Bacillati > Bacillota > Bacilli > Caryophanales > Exiguobacterium > Exiguobacterium sp. s50. The sequence continues at coordinate 68,782 of NZ_JACSLP010000005.1, read as the reverse complement.
ACGCTCTGGGGCACGTGCCCTCATCCAATGGGACGACTGTGTGAACGTCAATCACGGTCAATTGACGAACTTGCATAATCATGGCCTGCTCGTGCTCGATGGACCGCTTCAAGACGTGTTGGCGACAGCGGACATTCGGTTAGACGGTCAAGTCGTCAGCGAGACGACAGAGGCGTTGCATCTCGAAGACGTCGTTGTCACCATCGAAGGACGACAGATTAAACTGGAGACACTCGAAGTGAGACAAGATACGCTGCCGTCGATTTTCCCGGGTACCGAGATTGAAGAACTCGTCATCTTGGAGAAGCCGGTCCAGATCGAACGTGACGCCCGAGTATGGACGAACGATGACCCGATGTTCAATCAGGTCCGCAATATGCGGGAGCAAGGCGAGTCGATTGATGAGCTCGTGCCGACGATTCTTACCGATCATCCCGATGCTTGGTTGCTCCACATCGAATGTTTGGAGCTCGTCGAGTCTGATGCGCTTCGACAGGCGTTGACGGAACGGTTGCACGCGTTACGTGAGACGTCACCGTCGCGGCATGAGTTGATTGGCCGCGCGCTCGCATTGCTCAACTGACAAAAATAATCCCCGCCCAATGATGGGCGGGGATTATTTGTTAACGCGTCGTTTCACGCAAGAACGTGATTAAACGGCGATACGTTGCACTGGCTGCCGGCTTATCCATCTCAAAATGGTAGTCGTGGCCGAGTGTGTGCTCGTTCCGGTCATAAAAGACGCTCGTGACGTCCGCACGACCTGAGAGGATCGTCGCAAATTCTTTCGCTTGCGTTTCGAACGAACCGGTGTTGCCATCGGTGATAAACGTCGGAACGAACGTGGCCGGGATATTCACGAGCGGCGACGCTTCCGCGACGACCGGCAAGTCTTCCCAATTGTACGTTCCGAAGTAAGCCCAACCGATCCGTTTGAACAAGAAACGGTTGACCGCCTTCGATGACTCGATGATGCTTCGTTTCAAGTCATAAGGACCTGACATGAGAATCGTGCCGAGAATCGACGTTTTCGGAACGACTTGATTCACTTCAGCCGATGGTGCGTAGTCGTCGTTCAATTGAATACCGACGAACTGAGCGACGAGTTGGGCACCGTTCGAATCGCCCGCAAAAAAGACGCGGTCGAGGTCGAGACGGAAGCGGTCATTGTTTTCCGCGATATACGTGTAGGCTTCTTCAAGCTGCTGGAGCGGGACGGGATACGTGACATCAGGGGCAAGCGCGTAGTTGACGCTAACGACGTTATAGCCGTTGCTCGCGATTGACGTCGCATATTTGAAGACGTCGGCCTTGTCGCCACCGACGAACGAACCGCCGTGCACCCAAAAGATGGTCGGAACAATTTGTTTCTCGCCTTCATAGCGAATCAAGTCGAACGTCCCGTTCTCATAGGCTGAATGATAGTCGATATCTTTCCGGACCGATGTTTTTTGAACGACTTCATCAAACCCTTTGATGGCCACTTCGTTCCCGCCGGCAAATGAGGTCTTAACGAGACGTGAGGTCGGTTTCGGGGACAAAAATACATAGGCGGCACCGGCGACAGCCGTACCGACCAGTCCAAGTCCTGCTCGTTTCAATCCTTTATTCATCGTAATTCCTCCTTGGTTCAATCCAGTTTGTTCACTTACCGATCGACGAGGACCGTTCCCATGAACGTCTCAATGACGTGGGCAATCCCGTCTTCGTTGTTTGATTTCGTGATGAAGTCGGCTTTGCCTTTGACTGTCGTGTTGGCATTGCCCATGGCGACACCGAGGCCGGCCCATTCAATCATCGTAAGGTCGTTGTTCCCGTCACCACAAGCGATGACGTGGGCCTGTTCGATTCCGACGTGTTCGGCGAGGAAAGCAAGGCTCGTCCCTTTCGTCACACCCGCTTCCGTGAACTCAAGGAAAAACGGCTTCGAACGTGCGACCGCAAGTTTTCCTTCGAGTTCGACTTGCAGTTTCGTTTCGATTGGAGCGAGCGTGTCGCCGTCACCGAGCATGAGACATTTGACGACAGGCGTCGTGACCGCTTCTTTGAAGTCGGCGACATGGATGACCGGCATCCCCGTCAATTCACCTTCGATATCAGTATACGGGTTCGGTTGATCGGTTACGATTTCGTTACCGATGTACGTATGAATCGCGATTTCTTCCCGGACACTGATATCATGGAGATGGGCGACCGTCTCCGGAAGCAACGTACTCGAGAAGATTTCTTCATTCGTCTCACAATTGATGATTGAGGCACCGTTGAATGAGAGAATATAGCTACCATATTTGGCAAGTTCGAGTTCACGGGCGGCATCCCACATCGCGTATGTCGGGCGACCGCTCGCGAGCACGACTTTATGTCCGCGTTCTTGTACATCTAGCAAGGCTGCTTTCGTCTTGGCGGAAATTGTATGGTCGCTCGTGAGGAGCGTATCGTCCATATCTAAAACAATCATCTTGTAACTCATAATGGTAAGGAGTCCTCCTTCAGAATCTAATGACTCCATCCTAATACGATTTGAGGTCAATTGACAACCTTGTCGCAAAAACGTAACTATAATGTAGAGTAGTGAACTTCAGAAGAGGTGGATATATGAATCGAATATTAGTAGCCGAAGATGAGCATGCGATTCGCAGCTTTATCATCGTTAATTTAAAACGAGCCGGATTTGACGTCTTTGAGGCGACGAACGGACGCGAGGCGGTCACAGCGTTCGACCGTGAGCCGTTCGATGTCGTCTTGCTCGACGTGATGATGCCTGAGATGGATGGATTCGAGGCATGCGCCGCCATCCGCGACTTAGATGAGAACGTCGGCATCATCATGCTGACGGCACGCACGCTTGAAGAAGATAAGATTGAAGGGCTCGGCAGAGGGGCGGACGATTATATCGCCAAGCCGTTTAGCCCAGGTGAGCTTGTGGCACGGATTCAAGCACTCCTGCGCCGTGTCGAGAAAGTGAAGCGTAAAGAAAAGAAACGGTTGAAGTCCGGACCGTTCGCCATCGATTTGGCGGCGAAGCAAGTGACGAAGTATGGGCAGGCGATTGATTTGACCCCGACCGAATACGATTTGATTTGTCACCTCGTCCAAAACGAGGAAGTCGTCTTATCGCGTGACGCGCTGTTAGATGCCGTCTGGGGCATCAATTACTTCGGGGACAGAAAGACGGTCGACGTCAACATCCGTCGTCTACGTCAAAAGATTGAAGACGACCCGAGTCACCCGGCTTATATCGAGACGCTATGGGGGCATGGGTACAAGTGGCGGAGACATGACGGATGAAGCAACAGCTCGTCATTCGGATTATGCTCGTCATGACGCTCGTGCTCGTCTTGCTCGTGAGCGTCCTGTCGTACGGAACGTACCGCTATTACTATGAATATGAATCAGAGACACTACTCAGCCATGCGACGAAGAGCGCCTATCTGTATCCACAGGCGCAAGTCGGATTCGAGACACCGAGCGCGTTCTCGGTGCTCGTTCGGACGTTCGGCTATCCCGGTACCGATTTGACGATTGTCGACCGGACCGGTCAAATCATCAAAACGACGGGACAGCGGGCGCAACAGGCGGCCTTTTCGACCGAACAGTTGCAAGATCTCGCTCGAGGCGAGTCCGTCGTCCAAGACTACGATGCCGATGGGAATCACTATTTGTCGGTGACGAGTCCAATCATCACGGAAGAGACGAGTGAATTCGCCATCAGCTTCACGCGGCCGCTCGCCGACCTTGACACGTTGATTCGCGAGATTTGGATGGCTGTCGTCATGATTGGCGTCTTGATTTGGTTGGTCGCGCTCTATGCTGTCATTCGGATTGCAGACCGATTCGTGCGACCGATTCGAGACATCATTGAGACGGCCGATGAAATGGCGCAAGGTGATTTCGATGTTGAAGTCTATTCCAATGAAAAACATGAGCTCGGGGCACTGGCCCGGACGCTCACATATTTAGGTGCGAAAGTCCAGCAGCACCAATCGACGCGAAATGAATTTCTATCCAACGTGTCGCACGAGTTGCGGACGCCGCTCACTTCGATTAAAGGGTGGACGGAGACGATTCGAGGCGGGGACGAGAAAGTGTCGGACGAGACCGAGCTCGGTTTGAGCATCATCCATTCGGAGACGGAGCGGATGATCGGGCTCGTCGAGCAGCTGCTCGATTACACGAAGATTGAAGAGAGCCGGCTCGTCTTGTATCGGCAAGAACTTGATCTCGTGTCGTTGTTACGGAAAGTGACGATTCAATTGAAACAGTCACTCGAAGACAAACAGATTACGCTCATTGAGCGATATCCGCAAAAGTCGATCGGACTGTTCGATGAGAACCGGCTGAAGCAAGTATTTTTAAACTTGCTCGAGAACGCCATCCGCTTCTCGCCAGAAGGTGGGACGTTGACGGTAAGGTTCGTGCAATCGGAGCGAGTCGCGTTCATCTCAATTATTGACGAGGGACCTGGTATTTCACGGGAACACTTGCAGCGCATCACTGAAATGTTCTATCAGGCGCAAGTGACGAAAGGGAGCAGCGGGCTCGGCCTGGCGATTGCTAAGGAGTTAATCGAGGCCCACGAAGGAAAGCTCGTCATCGAAAGTGAGATCGGTCATGGGACGACGGTGACCGTTCTCTTGCCGCTCGACCCGAGCGAACTGCATTAAAAGGGTTAAACCTTCCGAATTCAGGATACATGTAATTGTATGTAGAATGAGGGAGGTTTTTTTCATGGCAACGAAATCATTGAAGCCATTGTCAGGTAGTCCGAACGCCGTCTCGACCGAAACGACAATCGAAGCGCTACGCATGGAGCCGCTCCCGTACGGGCGAGACCGCGCCGAGAGCATCGAGACAATCAAGATGGTGATGGGGCAACTGCCTCGGACCGAGCTCGTCAAGGAGACGGAGGACACGCTCCATTATGTCGTCACGACGAAACTGATGCGCTTTAAAGATGACGTCGAATTTCGATTCGACGATGAGACAAGACAAATTGAATTCCGCTCGGCATCACGACTCGGTCACTCTGACTTTGGAGTGAACCGGAAACGGATGCAAGACGTGAGTGAACGCTATCGGAGGTTGATGAGATGAAGGATTATCAATTGATTGTGATTGGTGGGGGTGCGGCCGGGATGACGGTCGCGGCCGGTGCCGCAAATTTAGGGGCGAAAGTCGCTTTGGTCGAGAAGAAAAAACACCTGGGTGGAGACTGTCTTCACGTTGGGTGTGTCCCGTCGAAAGCGCTGATCGCCGCCTCGAAAGAAGCGAGCAGCATGATGCAAGCTGCCCGAGTACTCGGAGCCGAGTTTGACGGCCGCGACCATTACCAGACGACGAAAGCACGCGTCGACCGTGCCCGTGCCATCATTCAAGACCATGACGGGACGGAACGTTTCGAAAAACTTGGGGTCGACGTGTATATCGGCGAGGCCTCGTTCCAAAGCCCATACGAACTCAAAGTCGGTGACGATTTACTGATTGGGAAGAAATTCGTCATCGCGACCGGCTCGCAACCGACGATACCGCCGATTGACGGCTTGGACGACGTGCCATACTTAACGAATGAGCAAGTGTTTGAAGAAGAGACGTTGCCGGAGAGCATCATCGTCATCGGGGCCGGGACGATCGGTCTCGAACTCGCCCAGTCGTTCGCTCGTCTTGGTAGTCAAGTGACCGTGCTCGAGGCTCAGGACACGTTCTTACCGCGAGAGGACGAATCGGTCAGTAAGTTGCTCCGTTCGCAGCTCGAGATGGCGATGCGCCTTAAAATCGGCATCAACATCAATCAAGTCTCGGAAGTCGAGGGACGCGTTCACGTCACCGGCGAAATCGATGGCGAAACGGTCACGTACGAGGCGGACAAGCTGCTCGTGGCGACAGGACGGAAACCGAGAATCGATGAGCTTCGACTCGACCGGGCTCACGTCCACGTCAAAGACGGATTCGTCGACGTCACGTCGACGTACCGCACGTCACAACCTCATATCTTTGCGATTGGCGATACGATTAAGACGTTACCGTTCACGCACGCAGCTGGCGAGGAAGGAAAAGCGGTCGTGGCCAACGCCTTGTTCGGACTTTGGAACAAGGTCGACTACACGAAGATGCCGTGGATCACGTTCACGGAACCGGAAGTGTTCCACGTCGGCATGACCGAAGCTGAGGCACGGGAGCGTCATGGTGACGATGTCGAGGTGTTTGAAGCGAAACTGTCCGAGGTCGACCGTTTCGTCGCCGACCGACAAGAGACAGGTTTCGTCAAAATTATCACGCGCAAGAACGGCAAAATCATCGGCGGTCACGCCATCGGTATGACGGCCGGGGATTGGATGCAAATCGTCGTCTATGCGATGCAACGAGGCGATAAAATCGGCAAGCTGTCCCGCATGATTTATCCGTACCCGTCGCGAAGCGAGGCCGTGAAAAAAGTGGCCGACCTTTACTGGCGGAAACGCTTGTTCAACAGCCCGCTCACGGATTTGTCACGCAAGTACTTCGAATGGACCCGATAACGAAAAATCCCACTCTCAACAGAGTGGGATTTTTTATGGCAAGACGATTGTTTCGAGCATCTTCGGTGAGCCTTCTGATAAATCGACGAGTGGTTTAATCAACACTTCGACGCGGCGGTTTTTCGAGCGCCCTGCTTCGGTGTCGTTCGTCGCAATCGGTTTGTATTCTCCGTAACTGGCAAGCGTGAATTGTCCGGGATTCAAAGCATCGTTCGTCAACAGACCGCGCATGAAAGCCGTGGCCCGGGCCGAACTGAGTTCCCAGTTCGACGGGAACCGGGCCGTGTTGATCGGGATGTTATCGGTGTGACCCGATACGACAATCTCACGGTTACCGGCTTTTTCCAGGATACCGCTAATCGAGCCGGCCACCGTTCTAGCCTCGGCGTCAAGCGTCGCTTCCCCCATACTGAACAAGGCTCGGTCTTGAATCGTCAAAACGAGACCGCTCGAGTTGATGGTCGCTTCAATCTCTTGTTCGAGCCCGTTCTTTTTGATGTATTGATTGACCTCTTCTTTTAACTCATCCAGTTTGGCGAGCTCATATGTCCGAGGATTCGCCGTCGTATCTGTCTTGTTCGTACGGCTGATGTCACTGTTCGAGGCGGTCGAAGCTTGGAACACGCTCGTCCCGCCAGAGAACACTTGGTTAAAGGATTGAGACATTTTCTCGAGCTTCGTCTGGTCGATGTTACTCGAGGCGAACAAGACGATGAAGAGGGCGAGTAAGAGCGTCAATAAATCGGCGTACGGGATTAACCAACCTTCCGGGATATGTTCCTCATGATCATGCTTCTTTTTGCGCTTCATAGTCGGCTCGCTCCTTTGGAGACAAATACACAGACAATTTATCTTCTAACGTCTTCGGAGACTCCCCACTTTGAATCGAGAGAATCCCTTCAATCATCATCTCTTTGATGATGACCTCGCTCTTCGAATACTGCTTTAATTTATTGGCGAACGGGAACCAGAGGACGTATCCTGTGAAAATCCCGAACAACGTCGCGACGAACGCGGCTGAAATCGCGTGACCGAGCTTTTCGATATCAGACAAATCTTTTAGGGCCGCAATCAAACCGATAACGGCTCCAAGAACGCCGAGTGTCGGCGCGTACGTGCCGGCTTGTGTAAAGATGTCCGAGTTTGCTTTATGGCGTTGCTCCATGTTCTCGATATCGCGCGACATGACCTCGGCGATATATTCGGATGGTTGGCCGTCGATGACCATCATCATCCCTTGTTTCAAGAACGGCTCTTCAACTTGTTCGAGCGCTGTCTCAAGCGACAGGAGTCCTTCTTTACGCGCTTGCGTCGACAAGTCGACGAACTGTGTCAACAGCCCGGATTTACTTGGTAACTCCTGCTTTTTGAAGAGAATTCCGAACAACTTCGGTACGTTTTGCAGCTGTTCTTTGGAAACGGCGATACTGACCGCGGCCGCTGTCCCGACAAAAATAATGACGAGTGCTGCCGGGTTGATGAGCGGGGCAATCCCGGCTCCTTTCAATACCATCCCTCCGACGAGGGTGAGGAACCCAAGTATGAGTCCTACTAACGTGACGACATCCATGTCTATGTTTTCCACCTTTCTAAAAAAAATCAGGAGACAAAAAAAGCGAGAGACTTAACTCGTCTCCCGCAAATGCGTTCCCGATGGTTAAGCGCCGTTTTCGTCAATCAGCATTTGGATGCTGATATTTCGTTCTTCACGCTCTATATCGGTTAACACGTCGTATTTTTTTAATAATGCGTACAATTGATTCACAACTTCTTGATCAAGTGACCAATGTAGCAGTTCTTCGAGCTGGAAATAAAGATGGGCGGGCATGCATTGTGACTGACGCTCCAACCTTCGCGAGACATCCGTTAGCGAATGATCTACCGTACTAGGGTCCACGGTTTCATTCAACCTCCTCAACATTCATAAAGTCTATCTCTCATATTACCAAAAAATCTGGCAAACAGTTAGCGATACATTTTTCTAGTTGGCAATTTTATAAGTGAGGAGTAATATGAGCCTTAGAAAACTTGATTTGAAGGAGATAGCGAGATGCGACATCGATTGACCGTACGGGAATTGCGCATAAAACGAATTGAGGCGCTTTACCGGCTCGTGTTTGAAAAGCCGGCCCGTTTTATCGCGACAGGCTTTTTGCTCGCCATTTTTTTAGGGGCGACGTTACTCTATATGCCGTTCGCACAGACACAGCCCGTGTCCTGGATTGATTGTCTGTTTATCGCGACGTCGGCCGGAACGGTGACCGGATTATCGACAATTGATATTGGGACTTCCTTTAATACGTTCGGTGAGCTCGTCATCGTCGCCTTGATTCAAATCGGCGGTTTAGGTTTTATGACGGTCGCGCTCATGCTGCTTAGTGTGCTCGGAAAGAAAATCGGTTTAAAGCAGCGCATCTTGCTCCAAGAATCACTCAACTTGTCGGGACCCGGCGGCACGGTCCGTCTCGTCCGCAACATCGTCTTCACGACGCTCATCGTCCAGTTTCTCGGCATGTTGTTTTTGACGGTCGAACTGTACAGCACCGGTGAGTATCGCTTTGGTGAGGCGCTGTATTATGGCTTTTTCCACGCGGTCTCAGCGTTTAACAACGCCGGGTTCGCCCTATGGCCGGACAATTTGATGCAGTTCGAGCAGAATACGGCCATTGTGATCACGATTGCTGTGCTGCTCATGATTGGGGGTCTCGGCTTCACGACCATCGCGGATGCGACCGAGGTGAAACGTTGGAAGCGCCTCGCCCTCCATTCGAAAATCATGATTGCCTCGCTTGCCATCGTCAACGGGATTGCCTGGTTCTCGCTCATGTTGTTTGAGTGGGTATCGAATGAGGGCGGACTGTATGGCCGTCCGTTCGGAGAAGCGATGCACGTCACCTTCTTCCAGGCTGTGACGACACGGACCGCAGGCTTCAATACAATCGACCTCACGACGATGGCGCCGATCTCAATCGGGGTCGTCTTGATTCTCATGTATATCGGTGCTGGAGCCGCTTCCACTGGGTCTGGGATTAAAGTGACGACCGTAGCCGTCATCTTGGCCGATATGTGGGCGTTCATCGTCGGGAAAAAAGAGACGGTCATCCTCGAGCGGACGATTGACGCGTTCCAAATTAAAAAAGCGTACATCGTGGCTATTACGAGTTTCTTCTTCATCTTATTGATTACCGCACTGACTATCTTGACGAACGGTCATATTCCGGCGACAGCACTCTTGTTCGAGACAGTCTCGGCCTTCGGGACGGTCGGGTTATCACTCGGGATCACGGCGGAACTGAACGATGCAGGTAAGAGTTTTATCATGTTCATGATGTTACTCGGTCGTGTCGGTTCGTTGACGATCCTCTTCACGGTCGCACGCCAGATGGACCGGAAGATTCGCTATCCAAAAGAGAAGTTGCTAATCGGATGACACACAAAAAGCCCTAATTAGGGCTTTTTGTGTGTCTCGTAATAGGCAACGACTTTTGGCAGATAGTCCTTTAAATCCGGACAGACGATATCAGTGCCGCTGAGTGCGCGGAGCGTCTGTGTCGAATCGAAATGGACTTGATGCTTAAAGTAGGCGAGTAGCTCACGCGGAACGCCGTAACGTTCCGACAGATGTAGCGCCGAGAATCCGGTCTCCGCGACCGCATGCGGGATGGTCCCGCGTGGAGGGCGACCGAACATCTCTTCGTGAATCATACGGTACACTTCGCGGGCCCCGTGTGGAAACGGGTCGGTCAAATGAAACGTCCGCTTCAAACCGACCGGAGCGTGAGCGAGATAAGCGGTTGCCTCGACGACGTAATCATAAGGAACGAGGTTTACTTCGATATTCTGTCGTCCAATGTAAGGCAGCGGGGCAGCTTGACGAAGTTGGTCCATTAACTTTAAGACGAAATAGACCCCGTCAAACTTCTTCGTCTCGCCGGTCTCGCTATGGCCAATGACGATGCCCGGACGGATGATGGTCACCGGCATCGAGCCGAGCTCGCGCGAGACGATGGCCTCGGCCTCATACTTCGTCGCCTCGTAATGGTTTTTAAAACGAACGCGGTGCCATAACTCGTTCTCATAAACGGTCCCTTGACGGCGTCCAGACACATAGGCGGTGCTGAAGTAGACGTACCGCTTTAAATAGGGTGCCCGTTTCGCCAATGAGGTGATGTGTTTCGTCCCGAGCAAGTTGATGCGATATCCGACATCATAAGGGATGTTCAAATCGTAAGCGGCTGCCAAATGGAACACGTAATTCACTTCACGCTCGATGACGGAGCGCATGATTGGATCAAGCACGACTTCAGGTAGCGTGATATCGGCCTCGACGAGCACGAGCTGATCATCTCGTAACGACGTCGCTTCCAACAGCTCCTGTTTTAAAGCATGTGCGCCGGAACGTTCGGTCGGGAGGTGGAGTGCGTAAATCGTCCCAATCTGATTCGGCAATGACGCGAGGTGCGTGATCATCTTTCCGGCTAAAAACCCGGGGAAACCGGTGAAAGCGTAATGGTTCATAGTGTCTCCTCCGCTAAGTCCAACGTGAACGTGAATGTCGAGCCAACGCCAACGCTCGATTCGACCTCGATACTTCCGCCGTGCGATTCGATGATTTCCTTACAGATGGATAGCCCGAGACCCGTCCCGCCGATTTGGCGTGTATCCGAGTTGTCGACTCGATAAAACTTCTTGAACAGTTCTTCGAACGCATGCTCCGGAATCCCGATACCAAAGTCTTGAATCGAGACGTGGGCTTGATTTCGTTCTTTGCGCACCCGTACCTCGATTTCGTGATGGTTCGGCGAATACTTGATGGCGTTCGATAACAAGTTGATGATGACCTGCTCGATGCGGTCCTGATCGGCGATGAGGTGGAGCACTTCATCGGCATCATCGAAATGGATGGAGTGGTTGCTCGTCTCGCGGAAGCGTTCGACGACGTCACGGACGAGTTCGTTCAAGACGAAATGGTCTTTCTTATACTCTTGATTGCCGTCTTCCATGCGTTGAATGTCGAGAAAATCGTTCAACAGGTCGGTCAAACGCTTCGCTTCTTTCGCCATCGTCTTTAAGTAACGCTCGCGCTTCTCGGGATTCAAGTCGCGGGTAAGCATCAGCTCGATATATCCCGACAGTGACGAGAGCGGGGTGCGAAGTTCGTGTGAGACGGTGCTGACCAGTTCGTTTTTGATTTGGTCCATCCGCTCTTCCTCGGTTCGGTTGCGGAACACGAATAAGAAGCCGCTGTCCATTCCGATTTGGCGTTTTGTATCCATACCGGTTCCGTACATCTCGTAATACTGTTCATCCCGGTCGTTCGGTTGCGGGATGGAGAAACGCATCGACACTTCGCGGGCAGAGCCGTCGAGTAATAAGTCGATTTTTTTCAACATCTCGGTGCGGTCGCGCGTGCGGAACGTCGACAGGAGCGGGATCCGCTCTTGCATCTTGTTCGGGGCGATTCCTGGCAAATCGAGCAGGCGACGGGCGTGCACGTTCATGAACAGGACGCTGCCGTTCGATTCGGTCAAAACGAACGCTTCATTGGAGGCCTGTAAAATCGATTGGATGATATCTCGTTGCCGGGCGATGGCATTCTTCTCCCGCTCGAGCATCCGCTCGACTTTCTTCCGATCGCTAATGTCGCGCATGACGGCGACCCGGAGCGTCTGGCCTTGGAACGTTACTTCTTTTGGATACACTTCCATCTCGAGGAACGTCCCGTCCTCACGACGGCCGATGACCTCGTAAGGTGTCTGGATGTGGTTCCGGATCCGGCGCAACACGTCGGCCCGATAGCCTTCGGCGATAAATTCAATCGTTTGGCGACCGACCATCTGTTCGGCCGGGATTCGGAAAATCGATTCGGCCGCCTTGTTCGCATCTAAGATGGTCCCGCCCTCGTGAAACAGGACGGCTTCGATGACCGATTCGGCGAACATGCGATACCGTTGTTCTTTATGCAGCAACTCGCCTTTCAAGGCGATTTCAGGACTGACATCGAAGACGAAAAAGAAAAAGCCGATGACGCGAGCTTGTTCGTAGACCGGATGCATGAACAGTTTTCCAACGAAATGAGTCCGGTCTTTTCGTTGAAACTTCCATTCACGGTCGCCACGGTCTAGTGCCACACGCAGCATCTGTTCGAATGACAACAACCGCTCTGTCTCGTCTTGATAATGGGTCCGTTTCTCGCTCAGCTCGCGCGACTCGAATAGACCGAACGGGGTCATTTCGTAGAGTACTTCATGCGGCTCGTAACCGAACAGCTCGGTCGCTCCTTTATTGAAGCGATTGATTAACAGATTGGCATCGGTCATAACCATCGCCATGTCGAGTTCGGTGTGCATCATCGCTTCGAACGCGTTATGTTGGACGGTCACCCGCGTATCGAGCGGGAGAGGTTCAATCGATAAGATATAGACGTCACCGTTCGGGATGGCGTGGATGCGGATTGTCGGCATCTCGTACGTCCAAGGCAAGCCTTGCTCCATTCGTCTCGATAGCTCCATCGTAATCGGTGATTGGTTGACCATATGAAAGATGTTTGTTCTCGTTTGTAAGTCTTCAGGGAATTGCTCTAAAAACGGCCGGTTCGCTTGGACGATTGTCCCGTCCGTCATGATTAACGCTACACCGTAAGGCAAGGCGTGCAGCAATTCGTTTTGGAGATGTCCTCGGTTCTCCATTAACGATGATCCCTCCTTCTGTATGTCACACGGGTACATCTTCAATACATTCGACAGCTCCCCCTTTGTTTTCCTGCCTCCAAACGGTAAAGTGAAGACAAGAACAGATAGAGAGGACGATAGATGTGAAGGGAATGGGGCTCAGCTTGTTGATCGCCATCGGATTATGGTGGGGAGATGCGCCGATATGGAGTATCGTCGCGTGTTTAGGAATCGGCCTGCTCTGGCTCATCTGGCGCATGCGTCTGTCGACGATTCACCGCATCGATCGGATGGACGGTCGTGAATTTGAATTGTTTTTAGAAGAAGTGTTCACCGCACTCGGTTACACGGTGACGGTGACGCCGGCGTCGCGTGACTTCGGGGCGGACCTGCTCCTTGAAGCGGAGGACGGATGGTCAATCGCGGTCCAAGCGAAGCGCTATGAAAAAGCGGTCGGGCTTGAGGCAGTCCAACAAGTCGCAGCCTCCGTTCCATACTATGGGGTGAACGAAGGTTGGGTCGTGACGAACTCCTCTTATACCGATAGTGCATACGAATTGGCGGAGCCAAATCAAGTTCGTCTGATTGCAAGAACGGAGCTCGAAGAGATGTTGAAACAGGCCGGTTTCAAGCGATAATATCAGGCGTGTTCACAATTTTGACAGAATAGCGGATTGTGTCGAAGAAAAAGGGGTTGTCTTTTTCACGAATAGGTGCAATAATCATCTTCGTCATATGAAATATGTAGTCGCTGAAACGAGAAAAAGCGACGCGCAGTACCAATTTGGGGGTTTCATAGAAATACCAACCAAACACACACAAATCAACGGTTGGAACGTATTAGGAGGAAAAGCGGTGCGCAAATTAATTTATGTAAAAGGTTGCGTCTTTACGCAAGGCGAAGCGACCATTTATGACGAGACAAATGATGCGATCGGATCTGTTCACCGCGACGCGGAGGGCAGTGTTCAAGTGCACAACTTGTCAGGCCGTCAAATCGCTCACGGGAAGTATATCCCGAACTGTCAGAAGTGGGTCGTCATGAACCACGATGGACAAGCGATTGGTCAGTTGAAGGACAAATTCTCGTTATTCGGGAAAAAGTGTGAGTACAACGTCTACGAACGCGGTCTCTATACGATTCAATACGATGTCGAGCGTTACAAGTTCAGCGTTCGAGACAAAGCAGGTAAGCTTGTGGCGGAACTCCGCAAACAAGACGATGATTGCTTCTGCCTGACGAAAGAGGCCGACCAACTCTCGATGTTCGAGTTGTTGTCTGTCCTTAAAACGTTGACAGTCAAATCACGGATGCCAATCGCGGTATCGGTGTAACCAATATGACGAACACCAGTCACTGCGACTGGTGTTTTTTTCTGAAAAAAAAAGCCTCATTCGACGAAGGTCAAATGAAGCGGTTCAAATAATGTTTCGCCTCGATCTCGAGTGTCGTCACGCGATGGGCGTATAGACAGAGTTTGAGGACGTGCAAGATGTTCGGGTGGGTGACCCCCATCTTTTCAATCGATCGCTTCGCACGCGTGTCGAGGAGCTCGATCGGGCTCGTCGACTTGGCGTACTCGGCGTAGAGGCGATAAAAATCGATGGGCGAGATGAGGTCGTCCTCGTCGCGGTCAGGATTGTTGAAGATGAGTGCGAGGAGAGAACTCGTCTCTTCAAGTGAGAACAAGTGCTTCAAATCATCCAGCAAATAAATGATGGCCGCTTGTTGGAGCGAGTATTTCTTTCCGACCCGGGGAACCCCGATGATTTTACGGACTTCTCGCTTCGTCCAGTTTTGAATCGTGGTAGCGGACAAATGCTCTCCGGTCAACGTGTTCGCCAAAGCGACGATTTGATTGATTGACAGCCCGTTCTTTTCAATATGAAACAAGTGGATTTTGCGAAGTTCTTTCGGGAAATGCTCGCGTACGTCCTCAGGGAAGAGTGAGATGGCCCGGTCAACGTCGCCAACCCGCATATAGTGAAGGCAATCAGCCAAAGTTTGAATCGAAATTGCGTCGCGCATTCAGGCCTCCTTTCTATAGCCGCCTTCGTTCGTTGGCTATACAGTCATTTGACCTCATTCTACCAAATGTTTGAAAAGGAAGCTAGGCTATCGCTTGATTAAGGTATAATGAAAACGTACAAAAAATGTAGATAAAGGTGGTTCAAAGATGAATGAATGGGTCAGTTCCATCCTGTCCATCGTCATTGTCCTGGTGTTTCTCGTCGGTCTTGAACAGATTGGCAAACGCCTCGGCTGGACGGATGAGACAATTCGTAAAAGTGTACATATCGCGGTCGGCCATTGGTCACTGCTTGCAGTTTGGTTAATGGAAACTTGGTACGTCGCCGCCGTGCCGCTCGTCTTTTTCACGTTCGCGAACGCGTTCCTTCTTTATAAGAGTCCGTCACCGGTTCATCAGACGGAACGTAAATCGCTCGGCACCGTCTATTATCCGATCGCCTTGCTCGTCATCCTGTTCTTCTTCTTTGAATCAGAGCCGCTCGCCTTTTTGGCAGGATCGCTCGTCTTGGCGTGGGGCGATGGCCTGGCCGCGCTCATCGGTCGGAAGTACGGGACAGTGACCTATGATTTATACGGACAGAAGCGCTCGTTCCAAGGTAGCATGGCCATGTTCCTCAGCTCGTATGCCGTCCTCTTCTTATTATTTTTGTGGGATGATATTCCACTTTGGCAAGTGGTAACATATGGATTCATTATTTCAATCATTGCCACACTCACAGAAGCAATTTCATATCGAGATTGGGATAACTTTACAATTCCTATCGTCGTTGCCGTTGCTACATCATTATTGTTATAAACCAATTCCTTCATTGTAAAGAAAACGTTGCTTGTCACCCCTGTCAAAGATTTGTATACTGTGTTTCGTACTGAAATCATTCAGTGACGTGCCTGCCTCTCTCTTGACGAACCGAGGCATGCTTTAAAATTGAACGTAAAGGATTGAGGCAACGCATGAGCTTTTTAAATCAACTACTCACTATCATTCCGGCCGATCGCGTGAAGCAAGATGAGCCGCTGTCGGCACACACGTATACAAAATTAGGTGGGCAGGCCGATTATTTCGTGGCCCCGCACACGTATGAAGAAGTTCAAGCCGTGCTTGAGCTCGCCCATCGCGAGAGCGTCCCATTCATGATTCTCGGGTTCGGGTCGAACTTGATTGTCCGTGACGGAGGCCTTCGTGGCATCGTCTTAAACTTGAACGAACTGAAAACGATTCGTCGAGACGGGAATCAACTGATCGCCCAAGCCGGTGCGGCCATCATCGACGTCTCACGTCAAGCGTTGACCGAAGAGTTATCTGGCTTAGAATTTGCCTGTGGCATCCCGGGAACGGTCGGTGGCGCGGTGTATATGAACGCAGGCGCCTACGGTGGAGAAACGAAAGACGTTATCACGAGTGCGGTCGTATTGTCGCCTGAAGGGCAGCTCATGACACTTACGAAAGACGAACTCGATCTCGACTACCGGACGAGCCGGATTTCGAAAGACGGGTTGATTGTGCTCGAAGCGACGTTTGAACTCGAACCGCTCGGCTATGAAGCGATCAAAGACGTCATGGACGACTTGACGTACAAGCGCGAGTCGAAGCAACCGCTCGAGTATCCATCATGCGGTAGCGTCTTCAAACGACCACCGGGCTACTTCGCCGGCAAATTGATTCAAGACTGTGGCCTGCAAGGGAAGCGGATCGGTGGAGCGGAAGTCTCACTCAAACATGCCGGATTCATCGTCAATATCGATGAAGCGACAGCGACTGAGTACATCTCGCTCATCCGTCACGTCCAGGCGACGGTGAAGGAGAAGTTCGAGATTGAGCTTGAACCAGAAGTGAAAATCATCGGTGAGGACATCGCCGTCGAGAACGCATAAGCACGCAAACGCTCGAACCGATCGGTTCGAGCGTTTTTTTATAGAGTGCCGACATCAAAAAATCCGCCAGCATCGTTGCTGGCGGATTTACGTTTACGCTTGTAGTTGCTTCGTGATGGCTTCGGCTGGAGCGACGAACGTGTAGCCGAGGTCGCGGGCGACGGCTTCATACGTGACCGTCCCGTCGATGACGTTCAATCCTTTTAGCAAGGCTGCGTTCTCGCGGAGTGCCGGGAAAATCCCTTTTTGTGCGCACTCGACGATATACGGCATCGTTGCGTTCGTCAAACCGAGTGTCGACGTGCGTGGGACGGCACCTGGCATGTTGGCGACGGCATAGTGTTGAACCCCGTAACGCTCGTACGTCGGCGCGTCATGCGTCGTGATATGGTCGATGGTTTCGCAGATTCCGCCTTGGTCGATGGCGACATCGACGATGACCGAACCTGGTGACATCTGTTGGACCATTTCTTTCGTGACGAGCTTCGGTGCTTTCGCGCCTGGAATGAGGACGGCACCGATGACAAGGTCACTTTCAGCGACTTGTTTGGCGATGTTGTAGCTGTTTGAGATGAGTGTGTTGATTGTGTTGCCGAACTGATCATCGATTTGGCGCAGACGAGCCGGGCTGATGTCCATAATCGTGACGTTGGCACCAAGACCAATCGCGATGCGGGCGGCATTCATCCCGACGACACCGCCCCCGATGACGGTGACGTTCGCACGTGGTACGCCTGGCAGGCCAGACAAGAGAATCCCTTTTCCACCGTGCGGTTTTTCAAGGATTTGGGCGCCGATTTGAGCAGCCATCCGTCCGGCCACTTCGCTCATCGGTGTGAGGAGCGGCAATGTGCGGTCGATCTCGACCGTCTCATAGGCGATGGCCGTCACACCAGAATCGACGAGTGCTTTCGTGAGTTCTGGTTCGGCCGCCAAATGCAAGTAAGTGAAAAGGGTCAAGTCAGGACGGAAATAACGATATTCCGATGGTTGCGGTTCCTTTACTTTCAACGCCAATTCCACGTTTCCCCAAACGTCCGCAGCGGTGTCGACGATTGTTGCCCCCGCATCGACATACTCCATATTTGTGAAGCCGCTACCGACGCCCGCTTCCGTCTCGACGAGGACCTCGTGTCCAAGTTCAGTTAATACAGCTGCACCCATCGGCGTCAAGGCGACGCGGTTTTCGTTGTTTTTAATCTCTTTCAATACCCCGATTTTCATGTAAAGTTCCCCTTTCTCTACTGACACAATTTGTTCACACCTCTAGTATAGACCCATCCGAAAACGCCGTCTTTAGCATGGATTCTAAAAGTGATAACGCCCACTTTGTGAAAAAACACAAAGTAGGCGTCAATCGTCTTGGCGGTATTGACCGGCCTTAATGGCAAGATAAACGGCGGCCCGTTCAGGGAGCGAGACTTGTGTGATGTTCGTCAGTTCTTCAATCCGCCGAATCCGGTAGAGCACGGTATTCGGATGGATGTGAAGATGAGCGGCGACACGCTTGACGTTCCCATCAAAATAGAAATACCATTCGAGCGTCGTGACGAGCTCGGTATGATGCGTGACGTCATACGCCTGTAGGCGCTCGATGGTCGGATGCGTCTCGAGACGAAGCCCGATGCGTCGGGCCAAATCGGGTACGAGCTGATAAATTCCGATCTGTTCGAACGTGCGCGATGTCGCAAGCTCATACGGGAACTTTCGGCGAAGCGACGTGACGCGTCGTGCTTCTTCCATCGCCGCATAGAGCATGTCGCTCTCAAAAAAGCGTCGACTGATGCCAAGGCGCGGCTCCGCTTCAATGAACTTGTCTCGGAGCTGCGTTTCAAAGCGGTCGGCCCACTGCAAGAGCGCCGTTTCTTCCTCGGCCAAGTCCGATTTCATATAATGCCAGACGAGTAACTGCTGGCCATCGATCGCGTGCAGGACGACTTCAATCGCTTGCTGGGTCGCCAATACATAAAACAGTCGTTCCGCCAGTTGCGGGGTGACCGGCTGGGCACATTCAATCACGGTGAGGCGGCTGGCGACGGCAATCGGTGCGAGCTCATTCAAGCGATTGCGGTGGGATGGCGATAAGACGGGAGTGGCCAGCACTTCTAAAAAGAAACGTTCCAATTCGGCGTCGATGCGCCGTTCGTGCATCGCGATGGTCATCAGCAATTTTTTGGCGATGTTCGCCCCTTCTTGTAGGACGGTGAGTTCCTGTTCTGAGAACGGCGTCGTTCGGGCCAGGCTCCAAATGTAACCGAGCACGTCACCTTGTTGCTTGATGACGACGGCCGCCCGCTCACCGAGACCGACGGCCATGCGGGCCGGGATAACGACCGGTTCGTCGCGGTCGATCACTTCTTGAAGGATGCCACTTTCCCATAAGTCTTCGATGACTGCTTCCGGGACACGGCGGCCGATAATCGTCGCGATTCGTGCCGGGTCGGTCGAGTCGGGGTGGGTGCTATAGGCCAGCAACTGATGGTGTCGATTTTCAATCGTGATGGGGGCCCGAATCGCTTGTCCGATTGCTTCGGCGAGCGTATCGAGCGACTCATAAGATTTCTGCAAAAAAGGCATGTCGATTCCTCCTCTCTCTCACTATACCGTCTCTGTTGTGAAAGTTCACAAAAAGATGGTGAGTTTTTAGAAGGGGGGAACGACATGCCTGCATCATTCACATTAAATTGGGAAAAACAGTCCGACCACGAGACCGAGTAAAGCCCCGACGATGACTTGGAACGGGGTATGACCGACCAGCTCATTTAAGATGGGCGTCTCGTGCTTGATTCCTTTGAAGTAGTCGTTCAACAAACGGGCCTGGAATCCGACCGCTTGACGCACGCCGGTCGCATCGTACATGACGATCGTCGCGAAAATCAAGGCGAGTGCGAACATACTGGAATCGATTCCTTCGACTCGACCGATGACGGTCGCTAAGGCGACGACGGTCGAAGAGTGGGAACTTGGCATCCCACCCGAGGCAAACATGATTTCTAATTCAAAATCTCGTGTTTTAATGAGTTCGGTTACGAGCTTGGCTGCTTGTGCGATGAACCAAGCGAGCAAGGCGGCGAGTAAAGGTTCGTTAAAGAGCAATCGATTCACTTCCTGTCTGACAATGGTATCTACACTATACCCGATTCTGTCATCGGCTAGACGTAAAGTTTCTGTCAAAAAAGCACCTCGAGCGTAGGCTCGAAGTGCTTTCTGGTCGATTTTTGTTACCCGACGACGCCTTCAGTCTCCTGAAGTTTGTCCGCGATATTCTCGATGATATAGCGGTTACGTGGATGCTCCTGGCACTCTTTCGAGCATGAACGCATTTGTTTCGGTTCACACTCTTCACAACAGAAGTGTTGGGCATTACACACCGGGTTGGCACAATTAACGTAGCGGACCGTCTTCGTTCCGCAGTGCATGCACTCCGAAACAACGGACGGGTTGACCGTGTTGACCGGGACGTTGATGCGCTCGTCAAAGACGTAAAGCTCACCTTCCCAGTCTTCGCCTTTCGTGGCTTCGTCTTTGCCGTACATGGCGACGCCGCCTTTAAGGTGGAAAATGTTGTCGTGACCTTGGTCACGCATATATGCGGTAAATTTCTCGCAACGGACGCCTCCGGTACAGTACGTGAGTAACGTTTTCCCTTCGTAGAGGTCCTTGTTCTCTTCGAGCCAATCTGGCATGTAACGAGAAGCCTCTACATCGATTTTGATCGCGTTTTTAAAGTGACCAAGATCGTACTCGTAGTTGTTACGAACGTCGAGGATGACGACATCGTCGCGATTCATCATCTCTTTCCATTCTGCCGGTTCGAGGTATGCACCGTGCTGTTTAGGCACGTCGAACTCACCATCAAAGCGCCACGTCACAAGCTCTTTCTTATGACGGACAAAAATTTTCGAGAACGCATGCTCTTCGACTTCATCGATTTTGAACTCGATGTCGCTGAATAGCGGGTTCGCTTTCAAGTCGTTCATGTACTGCTCGGTCTGTTCCCAAGTCCCAGAGCACGTCCCGTTGATTCCTTCGGAAGAAATCAAGATGCGTCCTTTGATACCGAGGTCCTTGCAATACTTGAGGTGCTCTTGTGTGAGCGTTTCTGGGTCTTCGATATTGACGTACTTATAGTACAGCAAGACCCGCATTGGTTTTGTTTCCATGTGTGTTACTCCCCTGTGTTCAGTTTTTTGCAGGAAAACGAACGTTGGGTTGTGTCGTTCGACGAACGGACTTGCCTGCAACCACAAGTCCATATTATATGATAGATATCACAGCGGAATTTCGCAAATACTTTTTATTTTTTTACGGCGGTGGGCAGGGGGATGCGTCTTCCTGAGCGAAATCGGGTAAAAAGGGAATAACGAAAGTTGAAGGTGGAAACTGACATGCTGACATCACTCCAACAATATATTTTAAACTTGATTGAATGGCTACAAGGACTTCCGGGCGGACCTTGGGCAGGACTCGGGGCACCTTTCCTGGAAGCCATCTTTCCATTTCTCCCGCTCGTCCTCATCATCTCGGCGAACGCAGCAACGTACGGTTTTTGGCTCGGGACGTTATTGTCGTGGGTCGGAAGCTTGCTCGGGACGATTCTTGTGTTTGCAGCTGTTCGCTACGTCTTTCGAAAGCCGATGACGCGATGGCTCGAGAGGCATAAACAAGGCGTCTATTGGCTCGAACGCATCAATCATATGAGTCCGGTCTCGCTCGGATTTCTCTACTCGCTCCCGTTCATTCCGGTCAGTTTGATTACGTATTTACTCGCCCTCATCCAAATGCCGCTCCGGACGTTCATTATGGCGGCCGGGTTTGGGAAGTTGCTCGTCGTCTTGATTTTCTCTGTCATCGGTGACCAGTGGGAAGAGTTTATCCAAAGCCCGTTCCGATTATCGATGCTCGTCCTGTTGCTGTTCGTTCTGTGGGTAATCAGCCGCGGACTCGAAGAACTGCTCAAACGGCGTGCCTTCAGAAAACGTAACGAGCAGCTGAAACGTGAACTTGAAGCGAAACGACAAACGACCTTGTGAAGCGACAGCTTCACAAGGTCGTTTTCGTTAAGCGCGTTTTTTGAAACGCGGGAAGTTAAAGGCGATGGCCAATCCTCCGCAAATGAACAACAAGAACGGATAGAACATATACGGCACGAGCGCCGGTGATGCCGTGTTCGTCAGTTCGGCCGCAATGAGAAGCTGTGCCCCGTAAGGCAGCAGACCTTGGACCCCGCACGAGAAGATATCGAGTACACTCGCAGACTTTTTACGTTCGATGTCATAATCGTCGGCGATGTTCGCGGCGAGCGGACCAGCCACGAGAATCGAAATCGTGTTGTTCGCCGTCGCGACGTTTGTCGCACTGACGAGCCCGGCGATGCTCCACTCCGCGCCGGCCCGTCTTTTAATTCGGGACGTGAGCGCGTCACGCAAGTACGTGAGTCCGCCGTTGTGCGAGATGAGTCCGACGAGCCCACCCATGAGCAATGTCAGGAGTGAAATCTCGGCCATGCCCATCATGCCGTCCGCCATGGCGGTGACGTACGTGGTGACGGCTAGACTGCCATCCAATAGACCGATGATGCCGGTCAGGGCGATGCCGCCGAGCAAGACAAGGATGACGTTCATTCCCGTCAAAGCGAGCACGATAACCGCTAGATACGGAATCAACTTATACCATTCAAACGCCGCCGGCTCGATGGTCGATTCTCCGCTCGATAGGGCAGCGAGTAAAATCGTTGTGATGACGGCTGCCGGCAAGACGATCCAAAAGTTGGTCCGGAACTTGTCGCGCATGTTCGTCCGCTGGGTGCGGACGGCTGCAATCGTCGTGTCCGAAATAAACGACAAGTTATCCCCGAACATGGCACCCCCGACGACGGCGGCCGCCGCGATAGCGATATTGACGCCGCTCTCCTCATGGATGCCGAGAGCGATCGGCGCCAGTGCGGCGATCGTCCCGGTCGACGTACCCATCGCCATCGAGATGAAGGCTGCGATGACGAATAGGCCGCTCAATAGGAGCGAGGGCGGTAGTAACGTCAATGCCGCATTGACGGTCGCGTCAATCGCACCGATTGCTTCGGCGACGCTTGAAAACGCACCGGCGAGCAAGAAGATGAACACCATGATGAGGATGCTCGGGTTCCCGGCACCTTGGGCGACGCGTTCGACCGTCTGGGTGACGCTCCCTTTCGTCATCATCGCCGCGACGATGACGGCAATCAAGGCCGCGATCAAGACGGGGAATTTATAAAAGTCGTCATAGTAGATGCCTGCCCCGATAAAGAAGACGAGGAAGACGAGTAAGGGCAAGAGCGCCCATTTGTTAGCTGTTGGTTGTTCCAATCGATTCACCTCATTCATAAAAATAAAAAGAGAGCCTTCTGAAAAAAGGCTCTCTCGACAAGAAACACTTTTTTCATCTTTCGAGCAGACCGCTCGCTGGATTTGGCACAGGTTACCCGCTGCCGAGACGTCATCGGGCCAGTCCCTCAGTCTCTCTTGATAAAAAAGTTGTGATATTTAGTTATAAGACACGTTCCCTAACGTACCTGTTTCAAATCTGCTTGTCAATAGCAAACCCCCACGCGATGAACGTGGGGGCGAGTCAGGTCGTTAAGAAATTATAATGGGCGACGCGGTTGCGACCGGCGTATTTCCCGCCGACGTAGAGCGCGCGGTCGGCGTTACGAATCGTATCGTCAAGACGTTTGTCGCCGAACGACTGAATCGTATCGACACCGATTGAAGCGGTGACGGGTATATCGATTCCGTCGACGTGGAACGGTTTGTTCTCGATTTGTTGACGGATGCGCTCGGCAATCTCGACGGCGGCCTCAACATCACAACGGTTTAAGAGCAAGATGAACTCTTCACCGCCGTAACGGGCGGCAAAGTCTTCGGTGCGGAGCACTTGACGAATGCGGCGACCGAATTCTTGGAGCACACTGTCTCCGACTTGGTGACCGTGCGTGTCGTTGATTTTTTTGAAGAAGTCGATATCGAGCATCGCGACGGAAATCGGATACATCGAGCCGTCCGAGATCTGTTGAATCCCGTATTCATAAAAAGCCCGTGCATTGGCAAGCAGCGTCAAGCTGTCCGTCCGGCTCTCGGTATAGAGGCGGTCGCGTTCATGACAACGACTGATCGTCCGATTGAACGACTTGAGCAGTTTGACAATCTCGCGTTGAATGATGGGCGGATAGCCATAGACGTGCTCGCCCGTCATCACAATCCACGTGCGGATTCCTTCGATTTCCTCGGAACGGACCGAGATGAAGCTATGATAGTCTTCATTAAATTCGTTCGACAGCGGGGCGTCCCATTCGAAGCGCATCTCGTACTCGACCGAGGCTTCGTTCGGATAGGTTGCATCGAGTAATTCAAAGACGACATGGCGATCGATCGGCTGGCGCGTCTTCAAATCAAAGTAAAGTGTGCGATCAAACAGTTTGAACTCGACGTACCCTTCATCGTACTCGTTGAGTCGCTCACATTGACTGAGGAACACTTCGATGGCTTGTGCCTCGCTTTGCGATAGCGATACGGCTTCTTTTGCTTCATCATATTGTTCAATCAACGATTTGAAGGCGTCTTGTCGACCTTTTTGAATGATGAGTCGCTTAATAAAGAACGTGAGTGCGGCGGCGATACTGCTGACGACGAGCAAGTTTGTCTCCCGGAAGAGCGAGGCCGCCAAAATGAAGACGAGACTGACGATATACGTGTAAAACGCGATGCTTAAAAAGTCGCGGACCGGGATGTCGACGCGGAACCACCAGCCGACTTGATACTTTTGGACGACCGTGTTCAAAATGATGGCAATAATCAAACCGGCAAGCGGGAGGAACGATTCTTGGGAATAGAATCCGAGACCGGTCACACCACCAAGTGCCAAGTAGACGCTGGCCGGGATGGCGATTTCCAAAAATGACGTGATGGCATTCCACGGATACGTAAAACGGAACCGTCGAAGCGCGACGCGCGGTTTCAAGTTGACGAACTGGAAGACGAGTAGTCCAATCTGATTGACGAACAGCGCTGTCTCAAAATCAAAGAATAGAAAAATAATTAAGACGATACTTTCTGAAAAGGTAAAGTAGACGCCTTTCCGTTCAATGGAGTCCATTTGAAAAATAATGACGAGCAACGCGATCAAGATGAACGGTAACGGCTCGATGGCCGGCATGTTCAATACGCCTGTAGCGAACAAGATGAGCGTCAAACCGAATAGCATACTCCAAATACTCCAACCAAGGACGGACATCTTGCGGAAATGGTTCATGGTTCCCTCCTATGTGGGAAAAATTCAATTATGTATGGTAGGAGATTCGGCACAATCACGCCTGAGTCCTGCCTATCCATCATAATGGCGGAATTCTAGCATTGAGTCTATATGAAATATCCTCTATAATGAAATTGCTTTTCAACCACATAGACGAAAGTCGATGAAAAAGAGAGTAACGATCGTTCCGTCAACAAAGCGACCTAGGGATTGGTGAGAGCCTAGGCTGACAAACATCGCGAAACGCACTTTTGAGATGCTATCCGAACTTGAGTAGGCGTAGCCGGGGGACCCCCGTTATCACCGATAAAGCGGTCTGCGTCAAGCAGGCAAGAAGAGTGGTACCGCGGGCCATCCCGTCTCTTTGCATCTGTGCAAAGGGCGTTTTTTTTATGAACAAATGATAAGGAGGAATTAGAATGAGTTATGAACGCAAATATGCGGAAGCCTTGTCCCGTGTCATCGGGGACGAGTTGACGCTCGACCAGATTGAAGCATTGATTGAAAAACCGAAACATGAGGCACACGGGGACCTTGCTTTCCCGTGTTTCCAACTTGCGAAAGCCTATCGTAAAGCACCGGTTATGATCGCGACGGATATCGCGAACGACTTGAACGACGAGTTGTTCACGAAAGTCGAGGCGGCCGGCCCGTATGTGAACGTCTTCTTGAGCCGTGACGTCGTCTCACAAGAAATCATCAACACGGTGCTCGATGAACAAGCGGACTATGCGACGCATGCGACACGCAACGAGACAATCGTCACCGATTTCTCGTCACCGAACATCGCCAAACCGTTCTCGATGGGACACCTTCGTTCAACGGTGATCGGGAATGCCATCAACCAAATCGCCCGTAAAAACGGCTATGACGTCGTCGGCATCAACCACCTCGGGGATTGGGGCACACAGTTCGGTAAACTGATGGTCGCCTATAAAAAATGGGGCGACGAGGAAGCGGTCCGGGCACATCCGATTGCTGAGCTCTTGAAGCTTTACGTCCATTTCCACGAAGAAGCGAAGACACAACCGGAACTTGAGGACGAAGGCCGTGCGTGGTTCAAGAAACTCGAAGACGGTAACGAGGAAGCGACTGAGCTTTGGACGTGGTTCCGCGAAGAATCACTCAAAGAGTTCCAAAAAGTATATGACCTCCTTGGTGTCGAATTCGACAGCTTTAACGGGGAAGCGTTCTATAACGACAAGATGGATCGTGTCGTCGCCATGCTCGAAGAGAAAAACCTTCTCGTCGAAAGTGAAGGGGCGATGGTCGTCTCACTCGAGGACGAGAATTTACCGCCATGCTTGATTAAAAAGAAAGACGGCGCGACGCTTTATGCGACACGCGACTTGGCAGCTGCCGTCTATCGTCATGAGACGTACAACTTCGTCCAGGCGAACTACGTCGTCGGCGGTGAGCAGGCGCTTCACTTCAAACAACTGTTCTCAGTCTTGGGCAAGCTCGGCTATGACTTCGTCGATGGCATGCATCACGTGCCGTTCGGCTTGATTTTGCAAGAAGGGAAGAAGATGTCGACACGTAAAGGTCGCATCGTCTTGCTCGAGGAAGTGCTCAAAGAAGCAATCGAGAAAGCACAAGCGAACATCGCTCAGAAGAACCCGGAACTTGCGAACGCGGACGACGTGGCACGCATGGTCGGTGTCGGCGCGGTCATCTTCCACGATTTGAAGAATGAACGCATCAACAACATCGAGTTCGACCTCGATAGCATGCTCAAATTCGAAGGCGAGACGGGCCCGTACGTGCAGTACACGAACGCGCGTGCGAACTCGCTCCTTCGTAAAGGCAACTATGACGGCTCGACGTTCACTGGCGCAAACGACGACCACACGTGGGGCGTCGTGACGATGCTCAACGCGTTCCCGCACGTCATCACACGTGCCCACGAACGCCGCGAACCATCGATCATTAGCCGTTACGTGCTCGATTTGGCGCAAGCGTTCAACAAGTATTACGGTCATGTCCGTGTCCTTGAAGAAGATGCAGGCAAACAATCACGTCTCGCCCTCGTCAAAGCGGTGACGATCGTATTGACGGAAGGACTCCGTTTGATCGGTGTTCAAGCTCCAGAAGAAATGTAAGGACGACAAAAGGGACCCGTTTCGTGGGGTCCCTTCTCTTATGCTTTCATCCGCGTTACCGTCCGAGCTTTCGTGTCATACAGACACCACTCCCGGTCGAAGATGACGGCGCCGACGTTGATGACGTAACGTTTTTTCTTTAGGACGAACGGCTGTCCGATTTCCCAGGGAATCGAGCGGCCTTTCCGGTAAATCCCCGGAATATGGCTGTGTCCGATAAAGACGAGCGGATACTTCCCTTTCTCGACAAGCGGTTCCCAGTCCGGACTCCATTTCACTTGGTGTCCATGCAAGAATAGCGCCTCATCGAGCGTCGTCTGCTCCGGTAATAAGGCGATTCGTGTCTTGACCGGATGCGAGACCACGAGCACTTCGTCAATCCGCTCTTCTTGATTGCCGCGCAGGCTAGGGAAGGTGAGGAGCGCCTCGTAGTCAGGGTCGTACGTCACGACATCGGACACTTCATGGAAGCGCTCGTTGCGCCGTTTCTTACCGATATGACACTCGTACAGATCGCCGAGGCAAAGGATGTGCTCCGTCTCGCGGCGGACCGACTCGAGCACGGCTTTCAAATCATCAAACGAACCATGTGGGTCACTGATGATGGCGAGTTTCATCGGTAGTTTGTGAATTGGGCATCGACGGACAATTCGAGCTCACGGACGAGCTGCATGACGGCTTGAAGGTCATCGCGCGACTTGGCTGTCACACGGATTTGATCGTCTTGAATTTGTGACTTCACTTTCAGTTTTGATTCTTTGATGGCGTTGTTAATTTTTTTCGCATCGTCTTTATCGATGCCGCTCTTCAATTTGACGCGTTGACGCACTGTGCCGCCGAGCGCACGTTCCACTTTTTGATAATCAAGGTTTTTCGTCGGTACGCCACGTTTAATCAATTTCGTGATCATGACGTCTTTCAATTGCTCGAGTTTATAGTCGTCATCTGAGACGAGGACGAGGTCGCCGTTATCAAGTGACATCTCACTCTTCGAACCTTTAAAGTCGTAACGGTTCAAAATTTCTTTCTCGGCGATTTGAATCGCGTTCTTCACTTCTTCGAGGTTCATTTCTGACACAATATCAAAAGAATTGTCTTTTGCCATGTTTCATCCATCCTTTACAAGGGTTTTGTTATAATGATAGCAGATTTGAAGTAGTGAAGGAGTGAAAGAGATGGAACATACTATCGATCAACAGACAAATGTAGATTTAGACCATATGGCATATCACGGCAAAGACCTCGGGGTGACGTTTAAAAGTGACCTCATCCGGTTGCGGGTCTGGTCACCGGTTGCCGAAGAGATGACGGTAAAACTATACCGGACACCGCGAGCGCGGAAGTTCGAACGGTTGTCGTTAGAACGGGCCGAGAAAGGGACGTGGGTCATCGAACTCGATCGTGCTTTGTTCGAAGGTCAGTTTTATGTGTTCGAGGCGGTCGTAGCTGGGAAGCGTATCGAATCGCTCGACCCGTATGCAAAAGTCGTCGGGATCAATGGGAAGCGCGGGTGTCTGCTCGACCCATCTACGCTCAACCCAGACCATTGGGTTAAAGAACGTCCGCTCTTCCACTCGTCACAAGAAGCGGTCATCTATGAAGCGCACGTCCGTGATTTGACGAGTCATCCGGACAGTGGTGTCATGCATCGCGGGAAATTCCTCGGGATGACCGAAGTCGGAACGAAGACACCGACGGGTTATCCGACGGGTCTCGACTATATTACAGGGCTCGGCGTCACGCATCTCCAACTCATGCCGTTCTTCGATTACGGTTCAGTGAATGAGTCACGCGAGAGTGAGGCGAATTATAATTGGGGCTATGACCCGGTCCACTATTTTGCCGTCGAAGGCTCATACGCTTCCTCAGCGGATGATCCGGCCGCTCGCATCATCGAGTTGAAAGCGATGATTCAAGCACTTCACGATCGTGGCATCCGTGTCATCATGGACGTCGTGTTCAACCATACGTATGATACATTGACGACGCCGCTCGGACAGTTCGTACCGGACTACTATTACCGCTTGAACGAGGACGGTACGCTCGCCGACGGTTCGGCGTGCGGGAACGATACGGCGTCCGAACGGGCGATGATGCGCAAATTGATCGTCGAATGTGTGTCGTATTGGGCGAAAGAGTTCATGATTGATGGCTTCCGCTTCGATTTGATGGGACTCCATGACGTCAAGACGATGAACCAGGTCCGCAAGGCGCTCGATCGCGTCGACCCATCGATTCTCGTGACCGGAGAAGGCTGGGATCTCGACACACCGCTTCCGGTCCGTAAAAAAGCGAACCAACATAACGCCCATAAGATGCCGCGCATCGCCCAGTTCAACGACGCGATTCGCGACGGTGTCCGTGGGGATGTGTTCATCGAAGACTTGCCAGGTTGGATCAGCGGCAACGCGGATATGACGGCGGACGTCAAACGTGGGATTGCCGGTGCAGTCACGAGCCAAAGCTTTGCTGACGAACCGAACCAAGTCGTGAACTATGTCGAGTGCCATGACAACTTGACGCTTTGGGACAAACTGGCCGTTACGAATCCGGACGACGATGAGACGACACGCCGCCGCCGGCATCGTCTCGCGACATCGATTGTGTTGCTCAGTCAAGGCATCCCGTTCCTGCATAGCGGTCAAGAGTTCTTCCGCACAAAAGACGGGGACGAGAACAGCTTCAATTCGGGGGAGGTCGTCAACCGTTTGGATTGGACGCGGGCCGAGCAAGAGACGCCGAGCGTCGAATATGTGAAGGGCTTGATCAGCCTGCGCAAACAATATCCGTTGTTTCGTCTTGAGAACGCGGAACAGATTCGTAAACATTTACGTTTCTTCGATGAAGAAGAGGGCGTCATCGCCTTTGAACTGAGTCGCCACGTCGAAGGTTACGTCGAACGCCATCTCGTATACCATAACGGACTCGAAGAAGCGGTCGAGGTGAAACTCCCGTCCGGCAAGTTCGAGGTCCATGTCGAAGATCACACCGTCAATTTGACGGCACCACGTCTCCTCGAGGAGCGGCATGTCACGGTCGCGCCGTTATCGACACTCGTCGTGACGGAACGCCGTCCGGATTACAGCAAATATGCGGTCGCCGGTGGAGCTGCCTTGGCTATCCTCGGTCTCTGGTATGTTGCGAAAAAACGGAAACCGAAACAACAGTAAGCGCGAAAAAAGGAGACGTCATTCCGTCTCCTTTTCCTCGTTCGTTTCAGTTTTGGCTGCCTCGAGCTCCATCATCTTTTTGACGATGATGTGTTTTGGCATATGCATGAGTTCCTCGAGTGGGACGTTTAGCTTTTTGGCAAGCTCAACCGCCGTCTCGGGAGAGAGTTGAAGTGGGCGCATGAGGGTTCCTCCTTTCCAATTACGGGTATGCTACTGCCAGTATACAGGAAAAGCGGACAGATGGAGAATGTGTTCTGTGAACACATTCAAAATCGAAAAATGCGTCGTGCGTTGCTAAGCTGAAACTAGGAAGTGATCAAATGTACAAACAAGTAGCAGACTATCAATTTCATCAAACGGTTGAATGGTTAGAGCGCGTTGGTGGAGGATGGATGTTGTATTTGGCGCAAACCGGGTTTCTGTTTTTTGACGAGACGTTCCAAATCCGATGGGAACTCGAGTGGAAATGGGCACCTTGCGCACTATATATTGAACCACATGGTAGAAGAGCCGTCGCGCTATTTCGAGATTTGCAGACATACGGAGTCATGGATTTGACGAACGGGACGATGGAACGTCACCCAATTCCACGGACGTTCCATGACGATTGGTTCAGTAACCTGCACTACTGGTCAGGGGACGATTTGTATTTGTACTCGGCCGAATCAGATATCGTCGCCTTGAACTTGAACGATCACACGTTTCGGTATAGCCGTTACGAGGAGATCCCGGAGTTCGGGAACATCATCGAACTCGCATATCAATCGACCTATGATTTCGAACGATTCACGGCACCTGGCCTCGTGACCTTGTACGATGAACGGAATCAACAGTTCATGGTCGAGGACGTCGAAGCGGGCGCGCGTTGGAAGGTTCCATACGGGGGTGACCGTGACTTGGTCATCGTCGATCAAATGGGTGTGACGACCGCCATCACCTCGATGACATCGTTCCAACTGTTTGAGCGCGATTGTGAAGTGTTCTCATCAGAAGTATGTGCCGAGACCGAATTGTTGAAAGTCGTCTTATTGGACGAGCCGGGCGACAGACTTGTCGTCCTATCGACGCCGCGTCGCTTCTGCCATAGTTGGCTGCAAGTGTTCGAGCGTTGACAATCCTGGACCAGGGCATGGTTCAGGATTTTTTTACGAAGGCTTACAGAATCTCGTCTAAAAACGGGAACAGTCTTCTTAGATGGAGAGGAGTGGACAGGGATGGAACGATTAGGACAAGCGTTAGTCCGATGGCGCTACGCTGTCGTGTTGATTTGGACGGTATTGCTCGCGGTATCGGTATATTTCGGATTACAGTTGCCAAGTGAACTGCGCGGCAATGGATTTGCGATTCAAGACGGGCGCTTCGCCCAAGTGGAAGATACGTTGAACGACCGGTTCGACCGGGCCGGGGCCTCGATGATCGTCTTGTTGGAAGGTGGCGACCTTGATACGATCATCGAGCAGCAACGGGATCGACTGATTGACGTCGATGGGGTCGACGGCGTGATCACGCCAGCCGAGAATCCCGATGCCCGCTCAGGGGACGCAGCTTACTTATTGCTCGAGTTCGAGGATTACGATACGGCCGAGGCGTCAATCGATGACGTTCGCAACGCCTTGATTCGAGATACGGATACAGACGTGCGATTGACCGGAGAGCCGGTCTTCGCGGATGACTTGAATGAAGCGTCAAAGAATGACTTGATTCGGGCCGAGTTGATTGGAATCCCGGTCGCGTTGCTCGTCCTCTTGCTCGTCTTCGGGACGCCGCTCGCCGCGGTCATGCCTTTATTCGTTGGATTGATTACGTTCATCGTGGCTGCCGGCTCGTTGTTCTTCTTTGCCCAAACGATGGAACTGTCTATTTTCGTCTTGAATGCGGTCGCGATGATCGCCATCGCGCTCGGCATCGATTTTTCCCTATTGCTCGTCAACCGTTACCGGGAAGAGCTCGCACATGGGAAGTCGCGAGAGGCAGCCATCGTCCGAACGGTCGCGACGGCCGGACGTTCGATTCTGTTCTCAGGGCTTTGCGTGTTCGTCGGACTGGCCGGGTTGTTATTCATCCAAGTCGACGTGTTCCAAGCCATCGCGCTCGGTGCGCTGATTGCGGTGGCGGGCGCGGTCTTATCAGCGCTCACGCTGTTGCCGTCCGCCTTATATATCGTCGGAGATGCGATCAATAAAGGGCGTCTTATCAAAACGAATGAGACGCGTTCTGAAGTACGGTGGCAGAAGTTGGCCCGTTTCGTCATGAGACGTCCCGTCACGATGACACTCGTCGCGCTCTTGCTGCTATTGCCAAGCCTCTGGTTCGTTCGTGACCTCGAACTGAACATCCCGGACGCCGATGCACTCCCGACCTCGTACGAGTCGCGGGCCGCCCTTGAGCGGTGGGACGACGTGTTCGGGGAGACGTCGACCGATGCGGTGCTCTTGTTTGAGACGAATGACTTGACCGATTCGATGATTCTCGATGAATTGACTGCACTCACCGATGAGCTATCCGAGGATCCGATTGTCGACAACGTCACGACGTTCTTGACGGCATCCGGTCTCGAACCAGCCGAATTCCAACAACTCGCTGAAGCGGCACCAGAGCAACTCGAGGCGTTCGAACGTCTCGTCACGCTTGAAGGGAATACAGACCTTGCCCTCGTCAACGTTAGTTTCAACGTCCCGCCGAGTGATAAAGACGCGCAAGCATTCGTCCGAGATTGGCGCGAGAGCGGTTTTGACGTCGGGGGACCAGCCGCGTTCAACGAAGAAATTTATGAAGAGATTTATGACAGCATCCCGTATGCGGTCGTGACTGTCATCTTGGCGACGATGGTCATTCTCATGTGGGCGTTCCGCTCAGTCTTGATTCCAATTAAGGCGATCATCATGAACGTGCTCGGTCTCGGGGCGACGTTCGGTCTGCTCGTCATCATCTTCGAATCAGGCTATGTGTACGATGCCGAGACGATCAGTATCTTGACCCCGGTGTTCATCTTCTCGCTCGTGTTCGGCCTATCGATGGACTACGAGGTGTTTCTCGTCTCGCGGATTGAGGAATATTATCGGGAGACCGGGGATAACGATTACGCGACGGAGATGGGACTCGCCAAGACGAGTAAAATCATCACGTCGGCCGCAGTCATCATGATTGTCGTCACGGGGGCGTTCGCTTTTACCGGTGTTAGTCCGATCAAACAGCTCGGTGTCGGCATCGCGCTCGCGATCTTTATCGATGCGACAATCATCCGGATTTTACTTGTCCCGTCCTTGATGAAACTGCTTGGGGACTGGAACTGGTGGTGGTTCGGTAAGAAAGATTTACCGAAACGTAATCTACACTAAATATACATTTAATGAAATAGTCGTGAAAATGTGTTAAAATAGTTTCATGATTACGCGCAATTTGGGAAAGGAAGGTCTTTATGGATACCGAGAGGACATGGCCTCTGTTTCAATTACCGGACTTCTAGCGTTGAGTTTTTACAAGCGACATCAATGTAAAAATCAACAAACGGAAGATCGGAGATGGAACAGATGGAACCGCGGCTACGACTGAGGATCCTCCTCTCCGTTGAAAACGGGGAGGACAATCGGAATGAAACGAGTTGCTACCATAGTGCTCGGAACGCTGATCATGGCGTTCGGTTATTATTATTTGAATGAACAGTTTGGTTTGGCAGAAGGGGGCTTCGTCGGGCTAGCATTGCTCGGCCGCTATTTATTTGATATCGATCCGGCGATCTCGATGATCGTACTCGATATCCCCTTCTTTTTAATCGCCCTTTGGTGGAAAGGCTGGCGCTTCGTCGGGCAAGCCGTGCTTGCCGCGGCGTCACTGTCGCTCAGCTACGCCATGTGGGATCGGTTGGATTTACTCACGTTCGATATCCAAGTGTGGCCGGCGACGTTGTTCGCCGCCATCGCGAGCGGGATTGTGACTGGTTACGGTCTCGGTCTCGTCTTGAAATCGGGCGGGGCGACCGGGGGCGACGATTTATTCGCACTCGGCCTATCAAAATGGACCGGCGTATCGGTCGGGACGATTCTCATCATATTTGATGTCATCGTTTTGGCGATCTCGCTCATCTATTTGCCATTGTCGAATGCGCTTTATACGCTTCTCGCGGTCTCGATTGCAGGTCGTGTCGTCACGAAGATGTTGACGGACGATGTGGTCGAAATCACCGTGCCAAGTGTGACCAAACTAAAAACAAAAAACGATCTCGCGTGAGATCGTTTTTTGTTTTGTAAAATTTATCACAGTTTTACAGTCATCTTTCTTCTACACTACACATAGAAGGAGGGAGTCACATGAAATGGATGATTCCAAAACAGCACGGCGCGTGGTCGATGCTGATTTTACCGTTCTTACTCGGCGGCATTGTCGGAGGGTGGACGCTCGCGCACATCCCGTTCGCCATCGCCTGGTTGTTCGTTTATATGGGTACATTTTTCTTGTTCCAATACATTAAGCAACGAAAAAAGTCACAAGAGCTGTTGCGCACGGTCGTGACGTATTTGACGATTGCGATTGTAGCCGCCATCCCGGTATTTTTGTCCGAGTGGCGTCTTGTCTGGTTTGTCCTTGCTATGATTCCATTCGGTCTCACCAACGCCTACTTCGCCAAAATTAAGGATGAGCGCAACGTCTGGAACGACGTCAGCGCCGTCACCTCATTTTGCATCGGCGGGATGGCGAGCTATTATCTCGGGTCACATGCTTTGGACGGGACGATAGTGTGGATGTTCGCTTTGCCGTACTTATATTTCCTCGGAAGTATCTTTTTCGTCAAAACGATGATTCGGGAGAAGAAGAGCTTGTTTTATCGGAACGTATCATGGGGATATCACTTTTTGCTCGTCGCCATCTTCATCGCGTTTGGCTATCCGGTCTTGGCACTCGCTTACGTGCCGAGTCTCGTCCGGGCGGTCGCATTCTACGGCAAAAAGATCCCCATCATGAAGATCGGGATCGTCGAAATCGCCAACTCGGTGTTCGTGCTCGGTTGTCTCAGTTGGTATTTATTTAGTTGAGAAGGGGAAACCCTTCTTTTTTAGTCGCTCGAAGATGTGCTCGAAATGATAGCCACGGTCGCCGCTGCCGTGGCCGCCTGTTGCATGGCGAGCAGATGGGCGAACGTCCCGTGCAACAGTAAATCGCTCGCATCTTCCTTGATGTTGTTTGCCGCGACGAGTTGCAGGGCGACCGTCAACGCGTGGGTGTGGAACCAGCGATGCTTTTCCTTCTCAGCGTTCGTAATGTCGATCAGGTCGCGCTCGTCGTTGTCGTTCGGAGCCGCGACGATGGCCAAGAGGGCGAGCGCTGGCAGATGCTCATTTTTGACGGCGATTGCTTGTCCTTGGAGCCGCGCGCGCCACTCGAGCAGGCGGTTGATGACCTCGTCTGAAGGCAAGTCGCTAAAAGCAAGCAGATGGGAGACGAGTTGGAGCTCGTTTGAGCGGGGCAACTCGGCTTTCAACGCTTCGTAATACGTCTCAATCCGTTGACTCAACGTATCGTAGTCATCGAACGCTTGAACGAGGACGAGGGCAGACAGAAGGTCTTCTTCGCTCGTCAGCCAAGGATGGTTTCGTTTGAACGTTTGATAGAGTGCGCTCGCCTCGTCAAGCCGGCGCTCGGGCTCATCGACGTTAATCAGTTGGCTCGCGATGAAGGGACGCAACATACTGAAGCGGAAGTGTTTCCGGTCGAGCAACGTATCGAGCCGGAGTGCCTCGTCGATGGCCGGTTCGATGTCTTCATACTTGGCATCGAGAAACGACAGCCAGACGAAATTATTGCTGCCGCGAAACTTGGAGAAGGCTTTCGTTTTCCGTTTGACGGCCGCTTGAGCCTGCTCGAACCGCGTTTCATCGAACGGGGTGTCGTGTATGGCATAATTGATGGCCATCAAGCGTCGGAAATCATCGGTGAACCACTTTGTCGCTCCTCTGATTGCCTCGAGCGCTTCGAGGTAATGCGTATAGCGTGTCATCATCAGCAATTCCTCCTTTTCTCCTTATACGTGCCCAATCGAAAGAATGATTCAAAAAAAGCCGCCCTGGATTCGTCCGGGGCGGCTGCTTGTTATTGGACTTGCGTATACAACTTCTGCATATACTCGTTCACTTCATCGGCCGCTTGGAACATCATGAATGAATGTTGCAAGATGATCTCTGGCGAGAAGCCGAGGTCGAGGTCGAGCGTCGAGGCGAGCGTGACATCACGGTCGCTGTCGAGCACGCAGCGGAAGTATTTGAACTCTTGGTTGAACTCGTTCAAGGCGTTCAGAATCGGTAGGTCTTCGACGTAATCCGGTACGTGTGTGACCGTCGCGGCATACAGTTCCGCATCTGTCGTCTTTTTATTGAAGGCGATAATCATAACGGGCTGAGCCCCGGATTTAGTCGTTTCACGCGTCAAAAATGTGACATGCGTTTCAGTTTCGCTCTCTTTGAACGTCATATTGCGTTCAGCGACGAGCGCTTTAAATGATTCTACTTTTTCTTCGAAGTTCACAAACAAGTCCCCCTTAAAAGTCGTTACTCTAACTTTCGCCCATTTGCGGAGGGAAAGCAAGGGGAACTAGCGTTTCATCAACATTTTGATGGCTTCTTCGACGGTTTCTGACGTATCTTCGCCATCTTGTTGGGCGGTGATGATGCACTGCTCCAAGTTCTTCGCGACGATGATGGTCGAGGCGCGGTCAAGCGCTGATCGAGCCGCACTTAACTGTGTCACGACGTCACGGCACTCTTTCCCTTCTTCCATCATGCGGATGATGGCCCGGATTTGTCCTTCGACCCGTTTCATCCGGTTCAACACTTTTGCATCGTATTGATACTGTTCCATTAGATTCACCTCTATATTCAAATCGTTCAGTAACCCAACTATTTATTGTGTAGTCTCATCTTAATACGTGGGGGAGTATGTGTCGAGCAACAACGTTTGATGTGAAAATTTTTCAAACGTTTACCGATTCGACAAACAAATCCCTTGCAATCAAATACCACAGGGGGTATATTAATGACGTGGAAGCGATATGTTCAACGAATCACAAACTTTCGTCGAACGCCCGCTACCAAGCTGACGAATAAATAAGTGAAATATTATAGATCAAAAGGATGGGTAAACAAACATGAAAGCATCTGCCTTGAAACGTCAAATGGATTTTGAAGTACCAGTCAACATCGTCGACGTTCGTGAACGTGACGAGTTCCAAGAAGCGCACATTGCTGGCGCGACAAATTATCCGCTCTCCGAAATGTCGGAATGGATTGAGACGCTCAATCCTGAAGAAGAGTACATCGTCCTTTGTCGCTCAGGTGCTCGCAGCACGCAGGCGACTTGGCAAATGGAAGCGAAAGGTTATAAAGTGGTCAATATAGAAGATGGCTTGATGAGCTGGCCAGGTGAAGTCGTCAAAGGAGGAAATGCGCAATGAGTAAAAAAATCGTAATCGTCGGTGGGGTCGCCGGTGGTGCTTCGGCAGCCGCCCGCCTTCGTCGCTTAAATGAAGAGAATCATATCGTCATGTTCGATCGGGGCGAGTATATCTCGTTCGCGAACTG
This sequence comes from Exiguobacterium sp. s50, assembly GCF_018618175.1. Taxonomy (NCBI): domain Bacteria; kingdom Bacillati; phylum Bacillota; class Bacilli; order Caryophanales; genus Exiguobacterium; species Exiguobacterium sp. s50. The sequence continues at coordinate 30,563 of NZ_JACSLP010000005.1, read as the reverse complement.
TGGTCTTCCCTATTACATCGGTGACGTGATTCAAGACCGTCAAAAATTGCTCGTTCAAACCGTCGAAGGGATGAACAAGCGTTTCCAACTCGACATCCGTAACTTGACGGAAGTGACGAAAATCAACCGTGCCGAGAAGACGGTGTCGGTGAAAAACGTCAAGACAGGTGAGACGTACGATGAGTCATATGATGTGCTCGTCTTGTCACCAGGGGCGAAACCGATTCGTCCGAACATCCCTGGGATTGAAGAAGCAGAAGACATCTTCACGCTCCGTAACATCCCAGATACGGATAAAATCCGTAGCTACGTCGATGATAAAGCGCCAAAACACGCGACGGTCATCGGTGGCGGCTTCATTGGAATCGAAATGGCTGAAAACTTACGGGAGCGTGGCGTCGACGTCACGCTCGTCGAGATGGCCGATCAAGTCATGACACCGCTCGACCGCGAGATGGTCTCACCGGTTCACGAGCACATGCGCCTTCACGGCGTCGATCTTCAGCTTTCTGACGGTGTCGACTCGTTCTCTGAGAAAGGGAAACGTGTCTACTTGACGAGCGGTCGCGTCATCGAGACCGATATGGTCGTCTTATCAATCGGTGTCGTGCCCGAATCGTCGATTGCAACGGAAGCAGGTCTTGAGACAGGCATCCGCGGTGCCATCCGCGTCAACGAGAAGATGCTCACGTCAGACCCGAACATCTACGCGATCGGAGATGCTGTCGAAGTACTCGATTATATCTTTAAAGAGCCGACGGTCGTTCCGCTTGCATGGCCGGCCAACCGCCAAGGCCGTCTTGTCGCCGATATCATCAACGGTCGTGACGTTAAATACAACGGAACGATGGGGACTGGGATCGCCAAAGTATTCGATATGACCGTTGCTTCGACAGGTTGGAACGAAAAACGTTTAACAGCAGCTGGTAAAGAATTCGAAGCCGTTCACGTGCACCCGGGTTCACATGCGGGTTATTACCCAGGATCGACACCCGTATCACTTAAACTCTTGTTCCATCCGACGACAGGTGAAATCTACGGCGCGCAAGGTGTCGGGATGAACGGTGTCGATAAACGGATTGACGTCATTGCGACAGCGATGAAAGGTGGCTTGACGGTCCTTGACCTTCCAGACCTTGAACTCAGCTACGCACCACCGTTCAGCTCAGCGAAAGATCCGGTCAACATGATCGGTTACGTCGCGTCGAACGTCGTCCTCGGCGATAACGAAGTCGTGCACTGGAATGAGATTGACGAGTTGGTCCAAAACGGCGCGACATTGCTCGACGTCCGTGACGAGTCAGAACATGAACTTGGCAAAATTCCTGGTTCAATCAACGTTCCGCTCAACTCGCTACGCGATCACTTGGACAACTACAGCAAAGACGAAACGATTTATGTGACATGCCAAGTCGGACTTCGCGGATATCTCGCATCCCGCATCTTGCGTCAAAACGGATTCAAGGTTAAAAACTTGAGCGGTGGCTACAAGACGTGGTCACAAGTAAAACGCGATTTCGATGCCATCGAGGCAGACGCATCGGCAGCAAATGAGACTGCCGCAACAGCAACGGAGGAGGCACCACCAGTAATGATGAATGAACCAATCGGGGAACCGATTTTCCTAGATACGTGCGGTCTGCAATGCCCGGGACCAATCTTAGAAGTCAATAAAAAAGTAGCCGAACTCGGCGAAGGCGAGACGCTCCGCGTCCTCGCAAGTGATCCTGGCTTCTTTGCGGACATCGAAGCATGGGCGAAGAAAACGGGCAACAAGCTCGTCTCGAAACAATTTGTGAACGGTCGCGTCGAAGCCGTCCTTCAAAAAGGCCAAGGCCCTGCAGCCGTCCAAGCGGGCACACCGGCAGGCGACGGCGCATCGATGGTCGTGTTCAGTGGAGACCTCGACCGTGCACTCGCATCGTTCATCATCGCGCAAGGTGCAGCGGCAATGGGTAAAGACGTCACGATGTTCTTCACGTTCTGGGGACTCAACGTCATCCGTAAACCAGATGCACCAGAAGTGAAAAAGCAAGGCCTCGAGAAGATGTTCGGCATGATGATGCCATCTCATGCAGGTGAGCTTCCGCTCTCGAACATGAACTTCGGTGGCGTTGGTCAGAAGATGATGAAGAAAGTGATGAGCGACAAAAATGTCCCGTCACTCGATCAAATGATTAAATCGGCTCAAGAGGCAGGCGTCAAAATGGTCGCTTGTACGATGTCGATGGACGTCATGGGAATTAAAGAAGAAGAGTTAATCGACGGCATCGATCTCGGTGGTGTGGCAGCATACCTCGGGGCAGCCGAAGGTGGTAACTTGAACCTCTTTATCTAATCAAATGAGATAATCTAGTCGACCGGTCACGTGACCGGTCGCTTTTTTGTTGTTCGACACCAAAAATGAAAATTGTCGAAAAAGATTGCATTTTTTTAACGTTTTTCCTATAATTCTACTCATGTAAAGAAAGTTGACATAACTTTTTCTTATAACTTACACATACACGGAGGATTTAAAGATGGAGAAATTCGTAGAAGATCTCGTTACAAATGCCAACGACCTGCTCTGGTCGTCAGTGCTAATCGTTGTCCTTGTCGCCTTAGGTTTGTATTTCACCGTTCGCATGGGGTTCGTCCAGTTCCGGATGTTGCCTGAAATGTTCCGCCTCTTGTTCAAAGACGGCATGAAGCGTGAAAAAGGCCAAGTCTCGTCATTCCAAGCGTTCGCCATCGGGACGGCTGCACGCGTCGGGACCGGGAACATTGCCGGTGTCGCGACTGCAATCGCGCTCGGAGGCCCGGGAGCCGTCTTCTGGATGTGGCTGATCGCGCTCATCGGATCGGCTTCGGCATTCGTCGAAAGTACGCTCGCGCAAGTATATAAAATTCGCGACGGTCGCACATGGCGCGGTGGTCCGGCTTACTATATGGAACGTGCGCTCGGTCAGCGCTGGCTCGGGATTTTATTCGCCATCTTGATCACGTTCTCGTTCGGCTTCGCTTTCAACTCGGTTCAATCGAACACGATTTCGTTGTCAGTCAGCAACCAGTTCGGGATTAGCACGACGACAGTCGGTCTCGTCTTGGCTGTCGTGACAGCCATCGTTATCTTCGGCGGGATTCAATCAATCGCCGTGCTCTCGAGTATCATCGTGCCGATTATGGCTGGCGGTTACATCTTGCTCGCCGGGTGGGTCATGATTTCGAACGCCTCATTGTTGCCGGAAGTCTTCGGCTTGATTTTCTCAGAAGGAATCTTCGGACTTCAACAATTGTTCGGTGGTGCCATCGGAGCGATGGTGCTCCAAGGAATCCGACGCGGTCTCTTCTCGAACGAAGCGGGGATGGGTTCAGCCCCGAACGCGGCGGCGACTGCTGAAGTATCGCATCCGGTCAAACAAGGATTGATTCAATCGTTCAGCGTCTTCGTCGACACGCTTCTCGTCTGTACGTCGACAGCGATGATTATCCTGTTGTCAGGTGTCGCCGGTTCAGAGTCGTTCGCAGGTGTCGAATTGACACAAGCAGCGCTCACAGCAGAGATTGGTCCGATGGCGACATCGTTCCTCACGATCGCGATTTTCTTATTCGCGTTCAGTTCGATTCTTGGAAACTACTACTATGGTGAGACGAACATCCAGTTCATCTCGGATAAAAAGATTTACGTCACACTCTACCGTATCGGTGTCGTCGGCATGGTCCTCTTCGGAGCCGTCCGTTCGGCCGGTCTCGTCTGGTCAATCGCGGACGTGTTCATGGGTCTCATGGCACTTGTCAACTTGTATGCGATTTTCCGCCTCACAAAAGTTGCCCGTCTCGTCCTCGACGATTACTTGGAGCAACGCCGTCAAGGTGAAGATCCGGTCTTCTACGCCGATTCGATTGAAGATCTGCCAGGTCGCGAGTACATCGAAGCTTGGGAATCAGAAGAAGAAGTCAAAACAGGCACGATCCGTTCATAAACGACAAACCGTCTACGAAAGCGCGTAGACGGTTTTTTTGCGCCCGAAAGATGGGTAAACTGAAGAAAAGGGGGGCGTTCAATGATGGAGACGACACACTATATACGCATTTCCCCGGAAGTATGGGTCTCGTTCGGCCAAGACCCGGAAATGATTTTAGATTGGCTGTTGCACGTGCACAGTCAACAACGTGACACGTATGAGACGTTGACGCTCCCGAGGATCGAACGCTTCCAAAAGATTCTTGGACAAATCGAGATTTATATCGATGGGGATGACACGTATAATTTAGAGATGGCCGTCATCGGGGAAGAGTTGATTGTCAATGAGAAGCAGGCGGTCGTCGTCGGGATTTTGACGCCGCAGTTGCTCCATATCGTCAAAGATGCGATGAACGCATTTACTAAAGAAGATGTGGCCGATATGGCGTTCGTCGACCATGACGGGTTCGATGACGTTTGGCTCAAATGGACGCTGTTGAAACGATTCTGTGAAGAGGCGAGTGAGCGGGATGAGCTCGTGTTGATTTACTATGAATGAACAGGCTATGAAAACAACTTGAAAATTGGTAAACTATTACAAATGGTTTCTCAAGGAGTGGACGTATGCTTGATTTCTTTGCCCAAATGACGTTTGTCATCGGTATCTTAAGCCCAATCTTCGCGTATCGGGCAGGTCGTAAACAGTTAGGTCGAATCAATCTCGTCACCGTGTTTGCATTTTTGATTATATGGTTTTACGTCATCTCGACGGGTCCAGCCTATAATCATCCGATTTCGATGCTCTTCTACGCTTTGATTGTAGTGAACTGTGGCTTCGCCATAGGGAATAGTGTGCTCTTCCTACGCGAACGCAATCCATTGCTGAGTTTGAAGAGGCTGCTCGCGACGCTTCTCTGTTTGACGGTGCTCTGTTTCGTGTTCATTGAACTGATGTACCCGACGAACGTGATGAGCGATACGCTTCTTCAAACAGTGATGCTGACGGTGCCGATTTTCGTATGCGGCGTCATTTGGGCGAGGCTTCGACAAATCGACCGGGAACCAGAACACACATAAACAGCTCGACGCTAACGCGCCGAGCTGTTTTTTTTGAGACTCTTATTTCAATGCCGTCTCAAGCGCTTTGACGTTCTCGCGCATGAGGTCGAAGTAACTCTTGTCCATCTGCTCTTTCGTGACCGACTCCAAGTTGTAAATCGTCACCGTCTCCGCACCGATCTCGTTTTGAACGACCTGTGCGACTTTCGGCGTCACCGTGTCCTCAAAAGCGATGTGCGTCAAGTCGTGAAGTCGTGCCTCTTCGATGACACGCTTCAATGCTTGCTGTGACGGTTCTTCTGAAGGCGTGAGCCCTGTGATTGGGAGTTGATCAAAGCCATACCGTTCCGCCAAGTAACCGTAGGCTGCATGCGTGACGAGGAGCTCTGACTTCGAACCACCATCGACCGCCGCTTTGAGCTCGGCGTCGAGCGTGTCGGCCTCTTCTTTGAAGGCGCTCAAACGATCCGCGAACTCATCTTTATAGTCAGGGGCCTGTTCGCTGAATGCCGCTTCGACCGCTTCCGCCATCGAGACGGCATTCATTGGATCGAGCCAGACGTGTGGGTCGTACTGGCCGTGGTTATGGCCATCATCTTCGCTATGACCGGCCTCTTCCTCGGCATGGTCATCTTCCTCGTGTCCGTGCTCGTCCTCACTATGGACGTGGACCGTGTCTTCTGCCGAGAGGAGTGTGACGTCCTCGGCCGTCTTCACGAACGTGACGTTCTCATTGGCCAAGCTTTTTTCCATCGACTCGACGTATGGTTCGAGGTCATGGCCGACCGTCAAGAACAAGTCCGCCTCGGCGATGTCGGTCATCTGCTTTGAGGTCGGCTCGTACGTATGGGGATCAGCGCCAGGCGGGATGACCATCTCGACACGGACACGATCGCCCCCGATTTCCTCGGCGAATGATTTCAAGGCGAACGTTGACGCGTAGACGGTCAACTGGTCGCTCGTCTCCTCCGTCGCACCGCTCTCTTCATTACTTGCACATCCACCTAATAGAAGTGTGCCGGCAGCGGCGACACTTAATAACTTTTTATTCATGAACTCTTCCACCTGTCCTCTCTATGCGAACCTTTAAATCGTAACCGTTACGTTCTGTGACTGCGAGTTATATTATAGGTGGCGAATCCGTGCACGTCAAGTCCGACTTCAGATGGATGGTTTTTCGAGAAAAAGGGAATATGATTAAAAAAAGAACGAGGAGTGGATGTATATGAGAAAGGAGACCGCCTGGTTCGTCGGTGGCGCGGCGCTCGCGGCCGCCACGGCAGCCGGGGCCAGCGTGTGGAACCAGTATGGATCGCTCGTGCGTTGGCAAGAGCCCGAGTTGCCGCTGCGCCCCTCGACCCGCAAACGCCGGACTCACACGTACAAGATTGTCAATGACCGTCCGCTCCAGTTTGACGTGTATTATCCGCCAGGGGATGGACCGTTCCCGGTCGCGGTCTATGCCCATGGGGGGGCGTTCGTACGAGGGAATCGAGGCATGGTGACATTGTTCCATCCGTTGCTCGACCATTTTCTCGCCAAAGGGTTCGCGGTCATCAGCATCGACTATCGTCTGTTCGAGGACGGGGTCTATTTCCCGGATAACATTATCGACGTCTCCGATGCGCTTTGCTACTTGAAACAGCACGATGGTCTGCTCAACTTGGATATTAACCGACTGATCGTCTGGGGTGACTCGGCAGGTGCGGCCCTCGTCTTAGCGACGGCGCTCGATCGAAGCAAACAGTTCACCGGTGAACTAGGTGATGACGTCCCGCCGATCAAAGGGGTCATCGCCCTCTATCCTCCGACGAATTTCTTATTGTTCAAGTTCATCCAGACGTGGCTCGCGCATTTGAAATTTTATGAGGGGAGCCGGGAGGCGTGGCGCGAGCTGATGGTGAAGTGTTCCCCGGTCACACATCTTTACGATGATGCGCCGCCGATACTCCTCTTGCACGGAAAGAAAGATCCGATCGTCCCGTTCGGACAGGCGCTCCATTTCGTGGAACATGCGAGCGAAGTCGGTGCGAACGTGCAACTGATTTCCTTCCCGAACGGCACACATTCGTTAGCGAGCTTTCTCCAATCCGACAACCCGATCAAAGAAACGCAACTCATGGCCCGAATCGATCGTTTCATCGATGACGCGATGATGTGACGTTGCGCTTTTTCGCAAAGATGGTACGATGGGGTAGGATTTAGGAATCAAAAAGGAGTGACTCGCGTGACAGAACTTTGCTTGGTCCGACATGGTCAGACCGATTGGAACTTTCAAGAAATCATTCAAGGACGGGAAGACATCCCGCTCAACGCACTCGGACATCGGCAGGCCGAAGAGAGTGCGGCCTTTTTAAGTCAAGAATCATGGGACGTCATTGTGGCGAGCCCGTTGTCGCGGGCCGTCGATACGGCACGTTACATCGCGGAGGCGTGCGGCATCGACGAATCACATATCATTCAAGACGAACGTTTCATCGAGCGTGAATTCGGGGTCGCGTCGGGGAAACCGGTGCCGGGCATCTATGAAGCCGTCCAAGCCGATGACCAAGACCGTGTACCCGGTCTCGAGTCAGAAGACGAGATGCGCGCTCGCGTCTTGAACGGTATGCACGATCTCGTTGAGACACATGCCGGGAAGCGTGTCATCGTCGTCTGTCATTCACATGCGATTAAAGCCGCCCTGTCGGCGATCGATGACACGTATACGTTCCGTCATGCCATGCGCAACGCCTGCTCGAACTATATCGAACATCAAGACGGTCAGTTCGTGGTCAAGGCGGTCAATGTCGCCGACCATATTACGAATGTGATCGTCGCAAAGTGAGGAGAAACTCATGACGACATTGCTCTGGATATTCATCATCGCTTCATTTGTTGTCGCGTTCGCAGGATTGATTTATCCGGTCATCCCGAGCGTCTTGTTCTTATTCATCGGTTATGCCATTTACGGCTTCGGCTTCTCATTCGAGCCGCTCACGTGGACGTTTTGGCTCTGGCAGACCGTATTTTTAATCTTCTTGTTCGTGGTCGACTATATCGTCACCCGGGCTACAGTCGATAAACGGGGCGGTTCGGAACGGGCGAAATGGGGAGCGACCATCGGTTTGATTGCAGGACCGTTCATCTTCCCACTCGTTGGGGTGCTCATCTTCCCGTTCATCTTCGCGTTTCTCGCCGAACTCACGCTCGGGAAATCGACGCGTGAGGCGTGGAGTATCGGTGTCGGGACCGTGCTCGCTTTCCTCGGCAGCACGATGCTCAAAGTCGTCGGGATGACGATGATGGTCATCTTGTTTTTCATCTACGTTTGAGGCGAAGAAATTTCTTCGCCTTTTTGGGTTGAGAATTTTATAAAAACGGGGAAAGAAAAACAAGACCGTTCGATTTATTCGAACGATCCTGTCTTGACGAGCTGTGTGAAGGCGGAACGACTGAACGATTGCTGCTGTTCGACTTGTTTTTCGAAGAAGGAAGGTTTGAGTTCGGCGTTCGCCACGCCTTCGGAAATCAACGAATCGAGCACTTGCTTGGTCGGATCTTGTTTCGGCATCAGCATGAGCCCTTCGGCGACGAACGTGTGATGGTCGCTGAGCGATCGTTCGCTTGTGAACGTCAACGCGAGGGCGGCCGGACGGTTCGCCGGTGACGTGATGACGGCTTCGGCAAGGAGCAGGATTCGCTTGTTCAAATAGTGATGAAGCGTGACGGCAAATTCGGTTGGAACGAGCATCTCGAGGAGCCATTCGTTGTCATGCTCTTTCGAGATAATCAACCCATCGAGCAGTTCGACGGGGAGGTTCAACTCGTTGCCATACTCGTCTTGGACAAGGTGAACTTGGACTAGGCGGAACGTTTTCATCGTATCGGTCCCTTCCACATTTTCTTTAGTTTATCTTAACATAGTCTGGTTCGAAGATTGTGTTACGATAGCGGGGAAGCGACGTAAAAAAATAGAGGATAAGGAGGCATCAAGATGAGTTGGGTTGTTGGCATAATCGGGTATATCGCAATTCTAGCAATCGGTTATTATGGTGTCCTTTTCTTTAAAGTAAAGCAAGAGCGGAGTCGGGCCGGATATCGAATCTTTCTCTTGCTCGCGGGATTGTTCTTCGTGAGCGGGAGTGATTATATCATCGCGTTGTTCCAAGGGGATACGGAAGCGACGTTTTGGCAACGGACCGTTTACTTCATATTGATTTTGATCTCTCTTTCAATCGCTCTTTACTTTCGGAGAAAAGAAGATAAAATCCATGCGAACGAGATGACGACGGCATAAAACCATCATCAAAAGAGGCTACGGAACAAATCCGTAGCCTTTCGTTTTATTTCGGGATCCGTGTTTGACGAATCATTTCGAGTTTCAAGTCCCAGAGCGGTTTACTGAACGTGACCGAGTACACTTCCGGCAAACGGAGGCGTTTGTACTCTTCCCATAGACCGTTCATCTGCTCATGATGATACGCGCGAATCGCTTTCGCGTTCGGTAAGTCATAGACGCGTTCGCCGTCTTGGAAAATCGGGACGAGCAAACGTTTGACGCTAAAGTTGCGTGTCTTGATCCGGAACGCCGGGTCGCGGACGTCAATCAAGTCGATCTCGTTATACGTTTCGACCGGCTCATCAGCCAGGGCGATATAGTCCCCTTTGAATTTCCCGGTCTCGTTATCGATGATGCGATACAATTCTTTCTTGTGCGGCGTCGTCGTCTTCACTTTCGAAGACGAAACTTTGATGACCGGCTTCAACTTCCCGTCGGCGCCTTCGCGGGCGACGAGTTTGTACACCATGCCAAGTGCAGGCTGTTCATACGCCGTGATGCCGCGCGTCCCGACGAGGAACGTGTCGGCTTCAGCGCCCTGCATCCGCAAGTCTTGAATGACGTACTCATCGAGGTCGCCTGAGACGACGATTTTGACGTAGTCGAGCCCGGCCGCGTCGAGTGCTTTGCGAGCCCGTTTCGACAAGTAAGCCAAATCGCCCGAGTCGAGTCGGACCGACTTCAAACGATAGCCTTTTTCCTCGAGTTCCTTGGCGACCGTGATCGCGTTCGGAAGACCCGACTTGAGCGTGTCGTACGTGTCGATCAACAGGCTCGTGTTGTCCGGATACATCTCCGCGAACGAGCGGAACGCCTCGAGCTCTTCATCATGGAACTGGATGTCGGCGTGCTCCATCGTTCCGCCGGTCGGGACATCGAAATCACGTCCGGCCGAAACCAAACTCGTGACGTCGAAGCCAGCGATATACGCGGCTCGTGTGCCGTAATAGGCGGCATCGACGCCTTGGGCGCGGCGGGCCCCACCTTCGAGCAACGTCTCATTCGGTGCTGCCTGACGGATGCGCGCGTATTTCGTCGCGATGAGTGACTCATGGTTGGCGATGTTCAAGAGCGCCGTCTGGAACAGTTTCGCCTCAAAGATTGTCGATTCAATTCGGACGACTTGTTCGTTCGGGAAGATGACTTCTCCTTCGCGGACGCTATAAAGCGAACCGGTGAACTTGAAGTTGCGGAGCACGTCCGCGAACTCGTCCTCGAAGTCGAGTTGTTGCTTCAAGTAACGGATGTCCTCTTCCGTGAACGAGACGTTCTCCAAGTAGTGGACGATGTTTTGTAGGCCGGCGAAGACGACGTAGCCTCCGCTAAATGGATTCGAGCGGTAATACAGGTCGAACACGACTTGTTCGTTGTGACGGCCTTGTTTCCAATAAATATACATCCAACGTGGGAGGTATAGGTCGGTATGAAGCGCTAGGTTGCGATGTAACATAATCGTTCCTTTCTGTTTTATGTCACTTCCCGGTCACAGTGGCCCCGAGTGTCGTGACAAAATGTTCGAGCGCCCAATCGTGACCGACTGGGTTGAAGCTTTGGACGGCATCGGCGTGAACGACGATTGTATAGCCGAGGTTGTACGCGTCGACTGCCGTATGGAGCACACAGATGTCCGTGCACACACCGACGAGATGAATCTCCGTGATGGCCCGTTCGCGCAAACGCAAATCAAGGTCGGTACCGGCGAAGGCGCTATAGCGTGTCTTATCGATCCAATGATCGGCCCGGCTCGCCGCGGTTTTAACGGCGCCGTAAAGTTCGCGGCCTTCAGTCCCACGAATGTTATGAGGCGGAAAGAGCGTCGTCTCAGGGTGATACGTGTCACCAGCGTCGTGGACATCGTTCGCGACGACGACATAATCCTCGTCCGCGAACTCCTCAATCAACTGGACGATTCGTTCTTCTATGTCTTGCCCTGGTTTTCCACAAGTCAAACGACCCGTGTCTGCGATAAAATCAAACGTGTAGTCGATCACAATCAATCCACGCATGGCGAGATCTCCTCTCTCATGTAAAGAATAGTTGGCTATCTTTCTTATTCTAAATCATTTTGCATGAAGCGAAAAAGATTATTTTTGATCGCGGTCGGGTACTAGGTGTAAGAAGAACTGTTTGCGAAAGGGGAATCAGCACATGCTGCTGTCATCAACCGAACTGTCAGAGCAACTGTCCCGCTTAAACGGCTGGGACGTTGTCGAAGGGGAATTACAAAAGACGTATCGTCTCGAGACGTTTCCAGAGGCGATTCAATTCGTCCATCTCGTCGCCGACTTGGCGGAGACGCTCGACCACCATCCGAACATCTTAATCGAATATCGGAACGTCACGTTGACCGTGTCGACGCATGACGAAGGTGGAATCACGGAGAAAGACATCATGCTCGCGAAAGGTTGTGAGGAGCTTGTCTAAGCTATTCATGACATTCGCCTCAGGTACGGTCGCTGAACGATTGCGTCAACAATCGGGCGTGCTCGTCGCGAACGGGACAGAAACGATTCTGCTCGCCGAAGGGGACAAGTCCCCGTTCCAGAGCGGCAAGACGTTTCAAATCGAGGAAGCGGAAGGACAATTCGCCCCGAAAGGGAATATTATCTATGCGAACATTCCGGTCGATTCGAACGCCCGGTCGCTCTTATTCCATCGTTTGTTGAAAGACAAATCACGTCTAGGGTCCAGTCATAGCGGTTTTGCCGCCTATCGGCTCGGTGTCGACCCGGACGACAATCACGGGATTATCTTCATCCAATTCACCGAAGGCGGAAATCGTTTCCGTGATTCGACCGATTACGTCTTGTTCCAAGAATGGCTGAAAGAAGCCGTCGAGCAAAAAGGAGCCGGTCCAATCATAAAACATTATGTCGTCGATGAAGTGGATGACCTATAATAAACATAACGTTACGTTAGGGGAGGATTTTTTATGAACAAGAACTACTTCTGGTTAGGTATGGCCGCAGGTGCCGTCATTGGAGCTGGGGCATCGCTTCTCCACAGAGAGACGCGTGAGCAACAAGTCAGCCAACTCAAACATATGAAATCACGTCTCAAGTCGCACGATACGTCAACACAAGCTCATTCGGTCGGCCTTCAAGCCACTTCGAAAGCGAGTTTGAAAGATCGTGTCATGGATTTGAAGGCGCTCTATGAAGAAAACCAAGATACGATTCAAAATCTCGTCGAAGACGTGAAAGACTTGGTCGATGCGCTTCAAGACGCTCGTCATAAAAATCAAATCTAATGCAAATGGCCAAGCGCTAGACGCTTGGCCATTTTTTATTACTCTCTATATTCTTTTTCCGTGCCGTCGGTGAACGTCACGTCAGCCTCGATGCTTTGTGCATCTTCCACATTGAACGTGGCTTTAATTTGATTTAAAACTTCTTCGTCAGGCGTGTCTTTATCAAAGTTTAACTGGCCAAATAATGAATCGAGTTCTTGCATCGCTTCGTCCCCCCTCAAATTCAAATCGTCTTCTTTTCGTTCATAGGACGCTTCGGTCGAATTCATTTCTGTCTCATACTCGACTTGAATGGCATCGTTGACGTTTGGATAATCAACGTCGAGCTCGAACTTATTGAACGTGTACATCGAATTGTTTTCAGAATTCGCTTCGTTCTCAACCGGTGCATCGCTCGGTTGATTCGTCACTTCGTCAGCATCCCCACATCCGACCAATAGCAATAACGTCGCTGTCACAGGTAAAGCCCATTTCAAACGTTTCATTTTGAATCCCTCCAGTTTTATCTTTTTTCTCATATCATATAAATTCCCGTCTTGCTTTGTACTTACACGTTTTTGGAGAGGGAGAAGAGAAAATTGTTTCTTTATTGAATAAAAATACAATTGACAGTATAAATATACGTATGTTTTAATCAGTTTATTCTTTTAAGGAGGTTCGGCAGATGATCACATGTGGAATCGTCGGCGTCACAGGGTACGCCGGGATGGAGCTGTTAAAGCTCATCGGGAAACATCCCGAGTTCACACTCGTCCGGGCGATGAGCGATTCGAGCGCGGGATTGACGCTCGAAGAACTGTATCCCTGGTTAGAAACAGACAAGTTGACGCTCGAACCGTTCCGGATGGACGTATTAGACGACATCGATGTCATCTTTTTAGCGACGCCGAGCGGGGTGTCGGCGCAATATGTAAAGCAGTTGACGGAGTATGAAGGCGTCGTCATCGATTTGAGCGGAGACTTACGTCTGCCGGCATCGAGCTACGAGACGTGGTACGACAAACCGGCCGTACCGACATCGCTTCAAGCACAGGCGGTATATGGATTGACGGAATGGAATCGGGATGCCGTGAAGACGGCCGATCGGATTGCCAATCCCGGGTGTTATGCCACGGCGGTCGCCCTCGGGTTGTTGCCGTTCGTGAAAGGCGGTTGGATCGACCCGAACGAAATCATCGTCTCGGCATGCTCCGGTATCACGGGTGCCGGGAAAGGACTCAGCGCCAAAACGCATCATGCCCGTTCCAACGAAAACGTGCAACTGTATAAAGTCCATACACATCAACACATTCCAGAAATCGAGCAGACGCTCCAGACGTTGTCGGGCATTCCGGCGACGGTGTCGCTCTCGACACATCTGCTGCCGATCAATCGCGGCATCATGGCGACGATGAGCGTCGTGCCGACGATCCAACAGAGCGAGGCGGGCTGGGTGCATGTCTTGAATGAGGCGTATGCGAATGAGCCGTTCATCCGGGTGCAACAAGGCGAACCGGAGATTCGGACGGCCGTCGGCTCGAACTATTGTGACATCTGGGTGTATGCCGATACACGGACGAATCGATTGACCATCGTCTCCGTCATCGACAACATGCAAAAAGGTGCGGCCGGACAGGCGATTCAAAACGCCAACGTCCGCTTCGGAGTAAATGAAACGGCCGGGTTGACGGAACAGCCCCAGTACATATAAGGAGGTAGAACGGATGATTGAAACAACGATGAGCCCTGTCGTCCACGTCGTCACGCCAAAAGGATTTCAGGCGTGCGGGGTGCACGCCGGACTGAAACGGAAGCGCAAAGATTTGGCGTTGCTCGTCTGTGAACAGTTGGCGAGTGCCGCCGCGGTCTATACGACGAATCAGTTCCAAGCGGCTCCGATTCAAGTGACGAAAGAGACGCTACACGCGTCGGGCGGAAAGATTCGCGCCGTCTTAATCAACAGTGGGAACGCCAACGCCTGCACCGGTCCACAAGGGCTCGAGGACGCGTATGCGATGCGCGATAAGGCGGCCGAACATCTCGGTGTCAAACCGGAAGAAGTGGCAATCGCCTCGACAGGTGTCATCGGTCAACTGTTGCCGATGGGGACGCTCTTGAACGGCATCGATTTACTTGAACCGAGCCAGGAAGAAGCTGGGGCGGAGTCGTTCGCGGAAGCGATTTTGACGACCGATACGGGAACGAAATGTACGGGCGTCGCGTACATCGAAGGCGACACTACCGTGACGATTGCGGGCGTGGCCAAAGGCTCGGGGATGATTCATCCGAACATGGCGACGATGCTCGGCTTCATCACGACTGATGCCGTCATTGCGCCCGACGTCTTGCGCCGGGCCCTGAAACAGAGTGTGGACGCCTCGTTTAACAGCATCACCGTCGACGGGGACAGTTCGACGAACGATATGGTACTCGCGTTGGCAAGTGGGATGACCGAGATGGACGAAATCATCGAAGGAACGCCAGCCTATGATCGCTTCCGCCAAGCGTTGACCGACGTGTGCACGGATCTCGCCAAGGCGATCGCCCGGGACGGGGAAGGGGCGACGAAACTGATTGAGGTCGAGGTTGTCGGAGCGAAGACAGATGAGGCGGCGCGGATGATTGCGAAACAAGTCGTCGGCTCGTCGCTCGTGAAGACGGCAGTCTACGGACAAGATGCGAACTGGGGTCGTATCATCGCCGCCATCGGTGCCTCGGAGCAACCGATTGACGTGAATCACGTCGATATCCGCATCGGATCACAGCATGTATTGATAGAAAGTGCACCGGTCTGGTTCGATGAGGCGCTCGCGACAGAAGAGATGGGACAAGACGTCGTCCCGATTCACATCCGATTGCAGGACGGAACGGGACAAGGTCAGGCGTATGGCTGCGATTTGACCTACGACTACGTCAAAATCAATGCGAGTTACCGGACATGAGACAGCGAAAAGTCGTCAAGCTCGGCGGGAGCGTCTGGGACACGCTCCATCCGGACTATTTCAACGAGTGGCGGGAGTGGATTGAAGCAGGGCATGAGCTTGTGATCGTTCATGGGGGTGGACCTGCGTTGTCCGCTTATTGCGAGCACCAACAAATCGAACCGGTGTTTCAAGACGGACGTCGTGTCACGACAGCGGACGTGTTGACCGGTGCCGAGCGCGTGCTCGCGGGGGAGATGCAGACCGAAATCGTCGCTGCCCTCGGTCGTCATCATATTCAAGCGGTCGGTCTCTCGGGTGTGGACGGACAGACGCTGACAGGAAAGCAATTGGTGGAACTCGGGGCGGTCGGTGAAGTCGACCGGGTCGAGACAGACTTGTTCCAGCTGTTGCTCGCGGGTCGCTACGTGCCTGTCGTGACATCATTATTACACGGTACGGAAGGCACGTTGAACTGTAATGGGGACGATTGTGCGATTGCCGTCGCGGTCGCGCTGCAGGCCGACTGCTTCGAAATGATCACTGACGTCCCAGGTATCCGGATTGATGGGACGTTCCGTCAAACGCTGACACGTGAAGACGTCCAAACGGCCATCACCACAGGGGATATCTATGGGGGGATGATCCCGAAAACCGAGGCGCTCTTAGCAGCTCTAGCAGGAGGGATTGCAGTCGCCGTCATCCGTGACGGCAAGGACCCGGTTCATCCCGGGACAACACTACAGGAGGTGCACCATGCATTCACTACTACCGACATACGGACAACGACATATTGAGATTGAGCAGGCGAGCGGGTCCTACGTGACCGATACGGCGGGGAAGCGGTATCTCGATTTCGTCATGGGCATCGCCGTCTGCGGGACGGGTCATCGTCATCCGCACGTGAGCCAAACGCTAGAGGCGCAGCTTCAAAAAGTGTGGCACACCTCGAACCTTTACAACATCAGCGGGCAAGCGCGCGTCGCCGAGACGCTCATGTCAGGGACGCATTTGACGCATGCGTTCTTCTGTAACAGCGGGACCGAGGCGAACGAAGGGGCATTCAAATTGATTCGGAAATGGACGAACAAGACAAAAATCGTGACGTTCACGAAATCGTTCCACGGTCGCTCGTTCGCCATGCTCGGGGCGACCGGACAAGACAAGGTCAAAGCCGGATTCGGCCCGATGGTGTCTGATTTTGTACACGCGCCGTTCAACGATATGGATGCACTCGGCATGATCGATGACGAGACGGCTGCGGTCTGGCTCGAAATCGTCCAAGGCGAGGGTGGGGTCGTCGTCGCTGACGCGGCATGGCTCGAAGCGCTTCAAGCGAAAGCGACTGAGCATGGTGTCAAAATCGTCGTCGATGAGGTGCAGACCGGGATTGCCCGCACAGGTACCCGTTTCGCGTTCGAACAGACACCGCTTAAACCGGACGTCGTCACGCTCGCGAAAGGGCTCGGTAGTGGTTTTCCTGTCGGAGCGATTTTGACAGCAGCAGGTGCGGAACACGTCTTCACGGCTGGCAGTCACGGTTCGACGTTCGGCGGCAATCCGCTCGCGATGGCCGCGGCGGAAGCGACGCTCGACATTTTGTTCGAGGCGGACGCACTTGCCCACGTCAATGCGATGGGCGCGCGATTACGAGCGGGCTTGGAACAATTTGTCGACGGAGAGACATTCACCGGGGTACGTGGACTCGGTTTGATGCTCGGGCTCGTCGCGACGCAATCGGTCGCGGCATGGATCGAACAGTTGCGAGACGCTGGCCTCTTGGTCGTTGCGGCAGGTCCTGACGTGATTCGCTTCTTGCCGTCTTTGTTGCTTACAGAAGCCGAAGTGGATGAGGCGCTCGCAATCATTGGACATGTGATTACAAAGGAGATGGTGTCATGACGGGGACAGTGACGTTACAAAGCGGTCAACAGTTCAACGGGACGTGGGAGACGAGTGCGCGCTCGGCGAAAGGGGAGGTCGTCTTCTTCACAGGGATGACCGGTTATCAAGAAGTGTTGACCGATCCTTCGTACGCCGGTCAAATCGTCGCGTTCACATATCCGCTCATCGGACAATATGGGTTGACCGACGCAGCATCTGAAAGTGCGGACATTCAAGTGGCGGGCGTGCTCGTCCAGACGTTAGCTGGCAACGGGGCGGCGACCGACTTGAAGGATTGGTTGGAGCAGTCCGGTGTGCCGGTACTGTCTGACGTCGACACGCGCTCGCTCGTCCATGCCCTCCGTGAACACGGGGATCAGTGGGGTGTGATGACGTCGGAATCAGATGTGTCGTTCGATGGGGACCTACATCAGATTACGGAGACCGTTTCGACGCCAAGTCATGTGCGTCACGGCGATGGGGCGAGCGGACATATCGTCTGTCTTGATTTCGGCGTGAAGGCGTCGATGGTTCAAGCGATGGTGGAGCGAGGGTACGCGGTGACAGTCGTTCCGTTCGATACGACGGCCGGCCAAGTCCACGCGCTCGCGCCGACCGGGATTCTCGTGTCGAACGGTCCGGGAGACCCACGTGATTTAATCGACTACCTCGAGGATGTGCGTGAAGTGTCACTGGCGTATCCGACGCTCGGCATTTGTATGGGCCATCAACTGCTCGCGCTCGCCTTCGGGTGTGAGATTGAAAAACAGGCTTACGGACACCGCGGATCCAATCATCCGGTCCGGAACGTCCAGACGGGTGAAGTGTGGATGACGTCGCAAAATCACGGGTACGTCGTCAAACGGGACAGTTTGGAAGCGACGCCGCTCGAGCTACTATTTGAGAACGTGAACGATTTGTCGGTCGAAGGGACATTGCACCGGACGGCCCCGATTCTCTCGGCCCAGTTTCATCCGGAGGCCAGTCCGGGACCAAAGGAAGCACAAGCCATCTTTGACCGCTTCGACGAAATGATTCAGCAAGGGGTGAACGTCTATGCATAAGAAAGTACTCGTCATCGGTTCAGGTCCGATTATCATCGGACAGGCGGCCGAGTTTGACTATTCGGGCACACAGGCGTGCCAAGCGCTTCGAGAAGCAGGCTGTGAGGTCGTGCTCTTCAACTCGAACCCGGCCACGATCATGACCGATCCCGGTTTGGCCGATCACACATACATCGAGGCGATGACGTTAGAGAAGGCCGAGTTGATTATCGAGACAGAACGTCCGACCCACTTGCTTGCCACGGTCGGCGGGCAGACCGCCCTCAATTTGGCGCTCGCCTTGGACGAGGCCGGTGTGCTCGAACGATACGGGATCGCCCTCCTTGGGACGTCGCTCGAGACGATTCGCGACGGGGAGGACCGCGAACGGTTCAAACAGAAGATGAACGAACTTGGGGAACCGCTCCCCGTCAGCACGACCATCGAATCGATCGAAGCCCTTGACGGCTTTATCGCCGAGACGGGCGTCCCGCTCATCGTCCGTCCGGCGTTCACGCTCGGCGGTACCGGCGGCGGGATTGCGGAGACGATTGATGCCGCCTACACGCTTGCGCAACGTGGTCTCGAGGCGAGTCCCATCTCGCAGTGTTTAATCGAGCAGAGTATCGCCGGGTATAAAGAGTTCGAATATGAGGTCATGCGCGACGCCAACGGGACGTGTATCATCGTTTGCAACATGGAAAACATCGACCCGGTAGGCGTCCATACGGGCGATTCGGTCGTGTTCGCCCCGGCCCAGACACTATCGGATGTCATGCATCAGACGTTACGGAGCGCCGCGTTCCGAATCGTCTCGGCACTTGGTGTCGTCGGCGGGTGTAACATCCAGTTCGCCGTTCATCCGACGGAAGACGCCTATTACGTGATTGAAGTGAACCCGCGTGTCTCACGTAGCTCGGCGCTCGCCTCGAAGGCGACCGGTTATCCGATTGCGAAGATTGCCACCCGTCTTGCCCTCGGGGAACGACTCGACGATTGCATCAATCCCGTCACGAACGGGACGATGGCGAGCTTCGAGCCGGCCCTCGATTATGTGACGGCGAAAGTGCCGACGTTCCCGTTCGATTTGTTCAATGGGACGGACCGGACGCTCGGACCGCAGATGAAAGCGACCGGGGAGAGCATGGCGATGGGCAAAACACTCGAAGAAGCGCTACAGAAAGCGTGGCGCGGTGCCGGTGTCGAGCAGAGTCCGCTCTATCCGAGTTGGATGGCGACAGCTGATCCTGACGCGCTCTACGCTGAAATTTCGGCACCGACCGATCGTCGTCTCCTGGCGTGCCTCGCGTTACTCGATCGGGGAATCGCCACGGCGTCACAGCTTGAAGCGCTGACGGGTATCGCCCCGCACTTCATGATGACGTTCGAGCGACTCGTGACGACAATCCGTCTGGACCTGTCTATGAAAGAAAACTTGTTGCGAGCGAAACGGTTCGGTTTCACTGACGCCCAGATTGCGCAACAGATGAACGTCACGGCCGACGCAGTCGCAGCGATGCGGCTCGAACACGACATCCATCCGGTCTATCAGATGATTGATACGTGTGCCGCCGAGTTCGAGAGCCACACACCGTACTTTTACGGGTCGTGGCACGGGACGTCTGAAGTCGTGCCGAGCGAGCGCCCGAAAGTCGCCATCATCGGGTCAGGGCCGATTCGCATCGGGCAAGGTATCGAGTTCGATTACAGTTCGGTGCACGCTGTCTGGGCCCTTCAAAAGCTCGGGGTCGAGACGATTATGATCAACAACAATCCGGAGACGGTGTCAACCGACTTCACGGTCGCAGACAAACTGTACGTCGAACCGTTGACGTTTGAAGATGTCGTCCACGTATTGGAGGCAGAAGGCTGTCAGGACGTCCTCATCCAGTTCGGCGGCCAGACCGGCATCTCACTCGCCCGTGCGCTAGAAACCAAAGGCTACCACTTGCTCGGGGCGACGGCAGACGTCATCGATCAAATGGAGGACCGGGATCGGTTCTATCAATTCCTTGACGAAATCGGGGTGGCCCACATCCCTGGAGAAGAGGTCGGATCAGTTGACGAGTTGACGTCCGCGATCGATCGTCTCGGGTATCCATGTGTCGTCCGTCCCTCCTACGTCATCGGTGGAAAAGGCATGTATATCATCCGGACTGCGGCGGAGTTGGCTCAAGTCGAACCGCACTTGACTTATCCGCTCCTCGTCGATGCGTATGTCGATGGACGTGAACTCGAAGTCGACTGTGTCACTGACGGGAAAACCGTCTACGTTCCGGTCTTGCTCGAACAGATTGAGGCAGCCGGTGTCCATTCGGGCGATTCGACGATGATTCTGCCGCCGATCAAGACGTCACTCGCGCAACAAGCCGAGATTGAAGCCATCGTTCAAACAATCGGGCGAGCACTCACGTACCGGGGCGCGCTCAATATCCAATTCGTTTTGAAGGGCGACGTCATTTACGTGCTCGAAATCAATCCGCGTGCATCTCGGACGGTCCCAATCGTCAGTAAAGTGACCGGGGAACCACTCATCGAATGGGCGACGCTCGCGGCGTTCGGCCATGAGTTGGCAACCGTCGTCCCAGAGGCACGTCCGGTATGGAGCGGCTATGCCATCAAGACACCGGTGTTCTCGAGTTTGAAATTGCCAGGCGTCGACCCGCTCACCGGACCCGTCATGCGCTCGACCGGAGAGACACTCCAATTCAGCATGACCCCTTACGTGTCCGAACGGTTCTGTTACGATGCGACGACGACGCGCGTCATGAATCGCACTGAGACCGTAGCCAGCCAAGGCTGGTCGTCATATAGTGATCAAACGCTTGATGAGACGACCGAGTTCCAAAACGTGTCGGTCCTATTCTCGAACGCACCAGAAGAGCAAGCGGCACGTGAGACGGCGGTCCGAAATGGCGTCCACATCATCTCGGAGACACATCTTGCCGAATACTATCAACAAGCGATGCAAGCGGAACCGATGCCGGTCCGTTCACTTCAAACGATGCAGACAGGAGAGGGACTACCATTATGACGACGAAAACCATCAATCATCTACTGACACTCGAGGAGCTGACTCCGTCCGCCCTCGACGACTTGCTTGGACTCGCGGCCGAAGTGAAACGACAGCCGGAAGCGTTCCAGTCGGCGCTCGCCGGCAAGAAAGTGGCGCTCTTGTTCGAGAAGGCCTCGACCCGGACCCGGATGTCGTTCGAGGTCGGTGTCGTCGAACTCGGCGGTTATCCGCTGTTCTTGAGCAGCAGTGATTTACAAATCGGGCGTGGGGAACCGCTGACGGATACGATACAAGTCATGAGCCGTTATGTCGATGCGCTCATGATTCGGACGTACGCCCACGCGACGGTCGAGACGCTCGCTTCGGCAGGTTCGATTCCAATCATCAACGGATTGACCGATTCCCATCACCCGTGCCAAGTACTCGCCGACTTGTTGACGGTCGAGGAAGTGTTCGGCACGAGAACAGGGAAGACGTTGACGTACATCGGCGACGGGAACAATATGGCCCACTCGCTCATGATCGGGGGCGCGCTCAGTGGGATGCACATCCGCATCGCCTCGCCAGAAGCATATACGGTCGAGACCGAGATTTTCGAACGAGCGAATGAACTCGCGGCAACGACAGGGGGGAGCATCACGCTTTGGCAAGACCCGGTTGCTGCCGCCACGGGTGCGGATGTCATTTACACGGATGTGTTCGCGAGCATGGGGCAAGAAGCGGAAGCGGCGGAACGGTTGACGCAGTTTGCGACGTTCCAAGTCGATGCTTCGCTCATGCAACGAGCGAAGTCGGAGGCGATTTTCCTGCACTGCCTCCCGGCCCATCGCGGCGAAGAAGTGACGGCCGACGTCATCGACGGTCCGCAATCGGTCGTATTCGATCAAGCTGAGAATCGCTTACATGCGCAAAAAGCGCTCATGCTCACGCTGCTCGCCTAACCCAAAAGAGAGGATTCGCCGCTTTGGCGAATCCTCTCTTTATTACTATCATAAAAAGCGGGCGAACAGACCGAACACGGCCAGTCCGACGATCACGTAGAAAATCCATTTGCCTTCACCCGTATGAATGATGGGCGGCGAATACTTGCGAGGTTTGTACTTCCCGTAACGGAGCGGGCGCGAGTACGGGACCGCGAACCGGGAAAGCGGAATCGCGAGCAAGAACCCGGCAAGGAAGCCGTACACATGTCCCCAGAGCGACACGTTCGCCCCGATGAGCGTGAACACGGCACTGATGGCGACGAAAATATAGACGAGTCGCGCGTCCTGGCTATAGATGAGCGTCCGGCGGAACCGACCGATGTACACATAGAAGCCGAGAATCGCTAAAATCGCACCTGACGCACCGGCCTGCAGGTAGAACAGTTCACTTACCGTGAAGAACGTCAGCAAGTTGGCAACGACACCGGCGACGAGATAAAACACGGCGAATTTGATATGACCGACCATGCGTTCCATGGCAGGACCGAAGATAATCAAAGCGAACGAGTTGAACAGCAGATGACCGAGCCCTAAATGGATGAAGTTGGCCGTCAAAAGACGGTACCATTCCCCTTGGGCGAGCGCGAGATGGAACGACCCACCGAGTGCGACGATTCGGAGGTCAGGTACCAAAGAATCGATGACAAACACGAGCAGTTGGATTACAATGAACAGCGTTACGAGCGGATACGCTCGGACGAACGTTTGAACATTCTCAGTACGACTAAACATAGCATCACCTCTTTCCTTAATTGTATAAGGAAACGAGTGAAAAAGGAAAGGAGCGAGTGTCCTGTGATTGTGGGAATCGGAATCGATATCGTCGAGCTCGAGCGGATTGCTCGCTCGATCAGGAATGACCGTTTCGTCGCGCGTCTGTTGACCGAAGCTGAGCGGGCGCTCGCCGACGCCTATCCAGAACAACGCCGCATCGAATTCGTCGCTGGACGGTTCGCGGCGAAAGAAGCGTATGCCAAAGCGGTCGGGACCGGGATTGCCCGGGGCCTGTCGTGGCAACAAATCGAAATCTTACCGGATGAGGCCGGGCGACCACATATGACGGCGCCTTACTCAGGCCGGATTCATGTGAGTATCAGCCACAGCGAGCAATACGCCGTGGCACAAGTCATCATTGAAGAGGGGGATCACGATGTTTCGTCCAAGTTGGATTGAAATTGATCGGGCGGCGATCAAGCATAACGTAATCGAAATCAAAAAACGGATCCCGCAAGCGCTCATGGCCGTCGTCAAAGCGAACGCTTACGGACATGGAGCCGTCGAAGTCGCGAAAATCGCACTCGAGAACGGGGCAACGATGCTCGGCGTGGCCTTGCTTGAAGAAGCCATCGAGCTCCGAGAGGCTGGGATTGAAGCACCGATTCTCGTTATGGAAGCCCAGTTTCCAGAATTTGCAGGCGTCGCGGCCGAGCATGATGTGACGTTATCTGTCTTTTCAGCCGACTGGTTGCGCGAGGCGAGCAGCTATTTATCTGACCGACCGCTCACCGTCCATGTGAAAGTTGATACTGGGATGGGGCGTCTCGGTCTACGGACTCGCACTGAACTCGATGCGCTGCTCGAGGCGGTCGATGACCGCTTCGTTGTGGAAGGTATCTATACGCATTTCGCGACGGCGGATGAGCCGGACAGCCAGCTGTATTATGAGCAACAGGAGCGGTTCGCTCAATTGATGGATGGTCTCCATTCACGATTCCGTTACATTCACACATCGAACTCGGCCGGGGCCATCCGTATGGCGGGACTTGATGTGCCGTATAACTTGGTCCGGGTCGGCATCGCGCTCTATGGATTGTATCCGTCGGCTGAGATGGCTTCCTTCTATTCATTCTTACGTCCAGCCTTCACGTTGAAGAGCAAGCTCATGCAAGTGAAGCAACTCGAGGCCGGACAGACGATCAGCTACGGGGCGACGTATACGACGACTGAAGATGAGTGGATTGGTACCGTGCCGGTCGGATATGCCGACGGCTGGATTCGTAAAGCGAGCGGATTCAAAGTCGACGTAAACGGTCACCGTTGTCCGATTGTCGGTCGTGTCTGTATGGACCGCTTCATGGTGAGGCTTCCCGAGTCAGTTCCGGTCGGGACGGTCGTCACGCTCATCGGTGGACCGGTCGCGATTGATGAACTGGCCACGCATCTCGAGACAATCAACTACGAGGTCGTCTGTCAATTGACGAGCCGCCTCCCACGACGTTATGTGTAAAGCGGAAAACGTGTGAAATTATCTGAATTCTTTCGGGAATCCTCTATATTTTCCCAAACTCGCGTGTTATATTGGTAAAGAACGCGGGAAGATTTCCGCCAGTCATTGAAACGATTCTGGAGGTGTAAGATGTTGAAACAGCGAACTGCGGGTGCTTTAGCGTCCGTTCCAGATCGGTTCTCGCAACATGTGGGTCCGATTTCGATGAAAGATCGTGAATCATTGTCATTGAACGATGTAGTGACGTACTTGTCCAAAGAAATTGCTGATCGACAACAAACACTGCGCGAAGAATTGGCGAGAGGCTATCAAGAGATGGCCGCGTTTAATTTGAATATGGCAGAAGAGATGCTGATGATTGAGACGGAAGCCGAACATGCTCTCTTACGTCAAGTAAGCGGGGTGTGAGCGGAGTGATCGTAAAGCGTGGTGACGTGTTTTATGCGAATCTGTCGCCCGTAGTCGGTTCAGAGCAAGGTGGAGTTCGTCCGGTTCTCGTCATTCAAAACGATATCGGCAATCGCTTTAGCCCGACCGTCATTGTCGCTGCGATTACGGCTCAGATCCAGAAAGCAAAACTGCCGACTCATGTAGAGGTATATCAAGTCAAACATGGTCTCGAACGAGATTCCGTGATTTTGCTTGAACAGATTCGAACGATTGATAAGCGTCGTCTGACAGATAAAGTCACTCATCTCGATGATGAGACGATGCACAAAGTTGACCGAGCGCTAGAGATTAGTCTGGGATTAATCCCTCTCTAGCTTACATATAAAGAAACCGATACATGGGTATCGGTTTTTTTTCAAAAAAATCTTCAAAAAATAGTTTAGAATTCTGTAAAACGGGAATTTAGTTTAATCGTACTCAATTTTTCTGTACGCACATTAGGAGGGAATATACGATGGATTTAGCGATTCGCGAGCAAGTCATTGGAGAACAATTACACCTTTACGTATCCGGAGAAGTGGATACATATACCGCACCAAAATTGAAGGAAGTCTTGCACCCGGCTATTACGGAGCAGGATGTTACCGTTCATTTGGATGAAGTGGACTATATGGATTCAACTGGTCTTGGCGTATTTGTCGGTGCCCTTAAAATAGCCAAACGTAACGAGAAAGAGTTGTCGCTCGTCGGCGTCACCGACCGCGTCAACCGTCTCTTTGAATTGACAGGGCTGCACAAGTTGCTTTCGATCAATACAAACGTAAGAGGTGGCACGCAATGAGTAACATCGAACAGACGGTGATGACGTTCCCGGCCAAACCGGAGTATGTCGGTGTGGTCCGTTTAGTCGTCTCAGGAATCGCTAACCGTATGGGATATACGTACGACGAGATCGAAGATATTAAAATCGCGGTCTCGGAAGCCTGTGGCAATGCTGTTCAACATGCCTATGAAGATCAAGAGGGTGAAGTGAAGCTCACGTGCGGCGTTTATGAAGATCGTCTCGAAATGACGATTGAAGACTCGGGCAAAACATTTGCCGACGACGTGAAACGCCAAGCGGCGCCAGTCGAAGAGACGGCTGAAATCGAATCGCTTCACGAAGGAGGACTCGGTCTTTTCCTCATTGAAGCCTTAATGGATGACGTCTCGATCAACAAGGACAATGGTGTCAAGGTGACGATGACGAAACTCCTTAACAGGGACGAGGTGGATCAGAGTGCCAGCAAAATCTCAACAACGCCATCACAGTGATGATGAAGTATTAGAGTGGATTGAGCGTTATCAACAGGACGATCAAAATGAAGAAGTCCAAATGCTCCTCATCAACCGATACTCAGACCTCGTTGAGGCGCTCGCGCGAAAGTTTTCGCGGGGCCGGGCCATCCATGATGATCTCGTTCAAGTCGGGATGATCGGACTTCTCGCTGCCCTCCGCCGTTTCGACCCTGAGTTTGGACGCAGTTTCGAGTCGTTCGCCGTTCCGACGATTATCGGTGAAATCAAGCGTTTCATCCGGGACAAGACGTGGAGCGTCCACGTCCCACGCCGAATCAAAGAGCTTGGACCGAAAATCAAGAAGACGGTCGAAGAATTGACGACCGAATTGCAACGCTCACCGCGCATAGATGAGATTGCCGATTATCTTGGCGTATCGGATGAAGAGATTCTCGAAACGCTCGAGATGGGTAAGAGCTACCAAGCCCTTTCCGTCGACAGCTCAATCGAAGCGGACAACGAAGGTTCGACCGTCACGCTCCTAGACCTCGTCGGGAGTCAAGAACGTGGTTACGAATCGGTTGACCAGCGCCTCATCCTTGAAAAAGCGTTCAGCGTGTTGAATGAACGGGAACAGGCGATTCTGGAATGTGCTTATTATAAAAACATGAGCCAAAAAGAGACGGGTGAGCTCCTTGGGATTTCACAGATGCACGTATCGCGCTTACAGCGTCGTGCGCTCGAGAAATTACGCGAGGCCATCAAAGTCCCGCTCAATGAAGTATTCTCAAACGATGACTAAACGGTCATCGTTTTTTTGTCGTCCACGCGTGAGTTTGCTACACTTCAAGAGAGAAGAGAAAAGGAAGTGATTCGATTGATTACGAAAATCGCAAAAGATTTGAAGTTGAAGACGAGTCAAGTCGAGACGGTGCAACAACTCGCCGCGGACGGAGCGACGATTCCGTTCATGGCCCGGTACCGTAAAGAAATGACCGGTAATCTCGATGAAGTGGAAATCAAAGCCATTCTCGATGCCTTACAATATGAAGAGAGTTTGCACAAACGTAAGACGGACGTCCTCGCCAAACTCGAAGAACTCGAGAAGGCGACACCAGAGTTGACCCGTGCGCTTGAAACGGCGACGAGCCTGCAACAAGTCGATGACATCTACCTTCCGTATCGTCCGAAACGACGGACGAAAGCCGAACAAGGTCGGGAGAAAGGGCTCCAACCGCTCGCTGACTGGTATCGTCAACCAACACCATATTCGGTGACCGAAGCGCAGTCGTTAGCAGGGGACCTCTCGCTTGAAGAAGCACTTCCGTTCGTCCAATCGATTATCGGGGAGGAGTGGGGCGAAGTGGCGACGCTTCGACAATCACTCCGTACACGAGTCCGGAAAGAGGCGCTCCTTCGTTCACAGAAGAAAAAGCAGGCGGAAGATGAGAAAGAAGTGTTCGCCCAGTATTATGAATATGAAGAGAAAATCGCAGGAATCGTCCCACACCGAATCCTCGCCTTGAACCGTGGAGAGCGCACGGATGTGTTGCAAGTGAAGATCGTCTTCGACGAGACGGGTTTCATGCGACAAGCGCTCGGCAAGTTTGACCGCTTGCCGACGGAGAAACGTGAACTCGTTACGCTCGCCGTGAAGGACGCCTTCAAGAAGTCGGTGTTCCCGGCCATCGAACGCGAGGTCCGGAGCGAGTTGACTGAGACGGCTGAAGAACAGGCAATCGACGTGTTCTCAAAAAACTTGAAACAGCTCTACATGCAACCACCGCTTCGTGAGGTCGTCGTCCTAGGAATTGACCCAGCCTATCGCACAGGTTGTAAATGGGCCGTCGTCAATGAAATCGGAAAAGTCGAAGAGGTCGGTGTCTTCTATCCGACGGCACCGAAACACGATGTCGCGGGCTCAGAGAAAGTGTTGGCGTCACTCGTGAAACGTTATCCAATCTCGGTTATCGTCATCGGGAATGGGACCGCATCCCGTGAGACGGAACAGTTCGTATCGAACTGGCTAAAGAAGGCGGAACGCGAGATAGCCTATGCCATCGTCAACGAGGCGGGGGCGAGTGTCTATTCGGCTTCAGAAATTGCCCGATCAGAGTTCCCGGAATTGAAAGTGGAAGAACGTTCGGCCGTCTCGATTGCTCGACGCATTCAAGACGCGATGGCGGAACTCGTCAAAGTCGATCCGCAGTCTGTCGGGGTCGGGCAATATCAGCATGACGTCAGTCAGAACAAGTTGAAAGGGTCGCTCGAGTTCGTTGTCGAGAGTGTCGTCAACATGGTCGGCGTCGATGTGAACCGGGCTTCGGAGTCACTGCTCACGTATGTATCCGGATTGAATAAGACGACGGCTAAAAATATTGTCGCGTATCGTGACGAGTTCGGCCGGTTTGATACACGGAAAGAAATCAAGAAAGTACCACGTCTTGGAGCGAAGGCGTATGAACAAGCAGCCGGCTTTTTACGAATTACGAACGGGAGCGACGTACTCGACCAGACGGAGATTCATCCAGAGAGCTATAAACTGACACTCTCTCTATTGAAGGAACTCGGTGTTTCGAAACAAGCTGTTGGCACGGCCGAACTGCGGGAACGATTAAAGACGGTCGATGCCAAAGTGCTAAGTGAGAAGCTAGATGCCGGACTACCGACAGTCGAAGATATCTTGAAGTCGCTCGCGAAGCCTGGACGTGACCCGCGCGAAGATATTCAGAAACCATTGCTTCGGACCGACGTTATGAACTTGGAGGACCTTCAAGTGGGGATGGAGTTCCAAGGGACGGTGCGAAACGTCATCGACTTTGGGGCGTTCGTTGATATCGGGGTGAAGCAAGATGGACTCGTCCATATTTCGAAATTGTCGAATCGCTACGTCAAGCATCCGCTTGATGTCGTTGCAGTCGGTGATATCGTCACCGTATGGATTGAACAAGTGGACGCCAATCGTGGACGGATCAGTCTCACGATGTTGGAGCCGAAGCGTTAAATTAAGAAGGAACTAGTACCGGGCAAAATGTTTTTCATTTTGCTCGGGTTTTTTTATAAAAAAGTGTTGACGGTCTTTTCTGCCCGTGCTATCTTATAGAAGTCGCCGAGAGACGACATGGAATATTAAAGCTTTTCTAAAAAAGTGATTGACAGGTTTCTGGTTTGCGGTTACAATTTAAATCGTTACTTCGATAAATTCAAGCAACGTTCCGCAATAGCTCAGTGGTAGAGCAACCGGCTGTTAACCGGTAGGTCGTAGGTTCAAATCCTACTTGCGGAGCCATTTTATTTTGGAGACGTACCCAAGAGGCTATAAGGGGCTCCCCTGCTAAGGGAGTAGGCTGGGAAACCGGTGCGAGGGTTCGAATCCCTCCGTCTCCGCCACTTAATTTTTAGAAAACACATACATCTGGCCCGTTGGTCAAGCGGTTAAGACACCGCCCTTTCACGGCGGTAACACGGGTTCGAATCCCGTACGGGTCACCATCATACGGAGGATTAGCTCAGCTGGGAGAGCACCTGCCTTACAAGCAGGGGGTCGGCGGTTCGATCCCGTCATCCTCCACCATTTCAAATTTAAGCACGTATAACGGTCTTGTGGTGTAGGGGTTAACATGCCTGCCTGTCACGCAGGAGATCGCGGGTTCAAATCCCGTCAAGACCGCCATTTACGTTGGGCCGTAGCCAAGTGGTAAGGCATCGGATTTTGATTCCGACATGCGAAGGTTCGATCCCTTCCGGCCCAGCTTATAATTTGAGTCATTAGCTCAGTTGGTAGAGCATCTGACTTTTAATCAGAGGGTCGCAGGTTCGAGCCCTGCATGACTCACCATTTTTTATCCCTCGTAACACCTTAATACGCTGCGGTCGTGGCGGAATCGGTAGACGCGCTAGGTTGAGGGCCTAGTGGTGGTTAACACCGTGGAGGTTCAAGTCCTCTCGACCGCACCAATATGCACCCTTAGCTCAGCTGGATAGAGCGTTAGACTACGAATCTAAAGGCCGGGAGTTCGAATCTCTCAGGGTGCACCATTTTTATTATGGGCCTATAGCTCAGCCGGTTAGAGCGCACGCCTGATAAGCGTGAGGTCGGTGGTTCGAGTCCACTTAGGCCCACCATTTAAACTGACGAACTTTGAAAACTGAACGATGAGGCAAAAAAAGTTTTACAATTTTTGAATGAAGCGCAAGCTTCGTC
This sequence comes from Exiguobacterium sp. s50, assembly GCF_018618175.1. NCBI lineage: Bacteria > Bacillati > Bacillota > Bacilli > Caryophanales > Exiguobacterium > Exiguobacterium sp. s50. The sequence goes on along the minus strand of NZ_JACSLP010000005.1, from coordinate 65 downwards.
ATTTTTAAAGAGCTATATCAAATTCTTTGGAGAGTTTGATCCTGGCTCAGGACGAACGCTGGCGG